>JASFRS010000177.1:0-5034 GCA_050114795.1 Sphingomonadales bacterium | reverse complement strand
CAGCCATTTTGAGGATTTTTCCGCATCGGTGTTAGAGGCTGAGGAAAAAGCAGGAGAGCGCTTAAAACAGCACCTCAAAGCCGAACTCCACTGGCTGGCCCGTGGTGTGACAGCACGGCGCAAACGGAACCAGGGACGATTGCGCAAATTGGAACAGCTTCGCAACGCCAAACGCAATCAGGAAGCCCCCACAGGTCGGGCGGCTTTAAATCTGGAGCGCGGGGAGAGCTCTGGTAAATTGGTGGCAGAAGTCGAACATATCTCCAAATCCTATGACGGTCGCACCATCATCAACGACTTCTCGACCCGCATTTTAAGAGGCGACCGCATCGGCATTATTGGTGCAAATGGATCTGGCAAGTCCACTTTGGTCGGCCTGCTAACGGGCCGTATCACGCCCGATGAAGGCAAAGTCAAATTAGGCACAAAACTCGACATCGCCCATATCGACCAACGCCGCGTCGACCTTGCGGACGATTTAACTGTCGCAGACATTTTAAGTGGTGGCGGTGACTTCATCGATGTTCGCGGCGAAAAGAAACATGTGGCCGGATATCTGAAAGAGTTTTTGTTCGACCCAGCGCAATTACGGTCTCCAGTCCAGTCCCTCTCTGGGGGCGAGCGCAATCGCCTGTTGATGGCCAAGGCTTTTGCAAAGCAGGTCAATCTTGTGGTTTTAGATGAGCCAACCAATGACTTGGATATGGACACATTGGATTTGCTGGAAGAAGTCCTCGCAGACTTTGACGGCACCGTCATTCTTGTCAGCCATGACCGGGATTTTCTGGACCGGGTAGTAACCAGCATCATCGCACTTGATGGCAAGGGCGGCTGGTCGGAACATGTGGGGGGCTACAGCGATTGGGAACAAGAAGCCACTCCGCGTGAAAAACCTAAAGCCGCCAAGCCTAAAAAAGCGGTCTCACGTCAAAAATCGCAAAGCAAATTATCCTATAAAGACGCCCGCGCGCTGGAACTCCTCCCCAAAGAAATGGCGGCCCTAGAAGCGGAGATGTCTAAATTAGAAACACGACTGGGAGAGGCAGATTTCTACAGCCGCGACCCGGATGGTTTCGCCCAAGTGACTGAAACACTGGAAAAATTGCGCAAAGACCTGCAAGATAAGGAAGAAGCCTGGCTGGAGCTGGAGCTGAAGAAGGAAGAATTGGAGGGGGGATGATGCGTTTACTAGCTTTAGCCTGCGTCTTGATTTTAAGCGCCTGTGATGAAACGCCCTTTGAATTACCTGCCCCCACCACGAATAACGCCGTCGCCTTTGCTGAAGGCCCAGATGGGCCAACGCTATATTCCTTCATGGGACTAGGCGAAGGTAAAACCCATGAGGACATCAAAACGGATGCCTATGCCTGCGCGATAAAGCTACGTAGTTGCAAAACTTTGCCACCCCTGCCCTTCACCCATGGTCGACTGGCCAGCATTGCGGTCACTGTGGATGATAAAATTTATATTTTCGGCGGTTATACCGTTGGCACGGACCATAGCGAAGTATCCACACCCAATGTTCTCATGTTTGACCCTGAGACTGAAACCTATAGCGCACGCGCCCCAATCCCCAAGCCAGTCGATGACAGCGTGGCCTTGGTCTATGACAATCGCTTCATCTATTTAGTTTCAGGCTGGCATAACAGCGACAATGTCAATTTAACTCAGGTCTATGACATAGAAAAAGACAAATGGTTTCAAGCCACACCATACCCGGGCACGCCAGTGTTCGGCCATGCAGGCGGCCTCGTTCATGGACAAATCATCATTGCCGATGGCGTCGCTGTAATTGGCTATGAGGAGGAGACGGGGCGACGTATTTACGGCCTTATAAACGATGTGTGGCATGGCGTTATTGACCCTGAACACCCTGAACACATCAAATGGCGCAAATGGGCGGCCCACCCTGGGCGCCCAACATACCGTGCGGCAGCCTATAGCGATGAAGAGCTAAGTCAGGTCATTTTCGCAGGCGGGTCAGACAATCCCTATAATTATGACGGGATTGGCTATAACGGAAATCCAGCTCCAGCTTTATCGCAAATCATTGCCTTTGACGCCCGCACGGGGGAATGGCTGCAATATAAAGACAAACCCCTGGCCACGATGGACCATCGCGGTCTTTTAAAAGCCATGGATCATTATTGGACTTTGGGTGGCATGGAAAATGACCAGTTAGTCACTACCGCTATATCCAGTTTCAAGCTTGAGCATTAAGTCGGCGGGCGCGCAGGTGATAGTGCAAATTCACTAGCGCAATCAGCGCAATCAAAACAATGCTAAACGCGGCAAGGCCCGACCAATTCAGGCTATTCAACAAATACCCGGATCCAAGTGCTGCCATGGCGGCCATGCTGAAAACAGCAATTTCGTTGACGCCTTGAAAGCGCGCGCGTTCATGGGGTTCATGACTGCTGGCTACAATCGCCGTGCCCGAGACAAAGAGAAAATTCCAGCCCAGGCCTAAGAAAACCAAAGACCATGTAAAATGACCCACACCCAGGCCTGAGCGCGCCACTACGACACAAGCGATCATGGCAGCTATGCCTAAACTTACAACACGCCCAATACCCAGACGCGTAATCAACCACCCAGAGATCAACGACGGTAGGAACATTGCAATCACATGGGCCTGGATAACGGATGTGGAATGATGCGCCTGATGCCCAACATGCGCCATGGCCAATGGAGTCGCCGTCATGAGCAGGTTCATCAAAGCCTGCGCGCCAGCAGTGGTTATCATGCCAACTAGAAATGCAGAGCGGGCAAATACCTCTTTCAAACTGGCCTTTGGCTGCTCTAAATGCATATCATTAGAAGGTTCCGCAAATCGCGCAAACAAAGGAGCGGTCAAACCAATTAAGGCATAAAACCCCACCGCGGCGAATGCGCCAGCATGATTGGGCCACCCCAAATTTTGATCAGACCAGCCTGTGACAGCAGGAACCGTCAAGGCCGCCGTTAGGCCGCCAAGCATTACAAGAGAGATGGCCTTAGGCGCCTGCGCAATCGGCACAACTTCAGCCGCAGCAAATCGATAATATTGCGCTGCTGCATTAAAACTGCCGAGCAGAAATGTTGCAAAACAAAAGAGAATAAAGGATTCGGACAAAATTGCTGTCACCGCCAAAAAGGCCGCTGTAAGAGCCAATGCAGCCCCTGTTAAAAAACCTGCACGCCGGCCAAAACGCCCCATTAAAGCCGAAATCGGCCCCGTCGTTACGGCTGTCGCCACCAACAATAAAGCCTGTGGCAGGGTCGCATAAATCGGGCTAGGGGCAAGCACAGCCCCGACCAGAACCGCAAAAGATACGGAAACCATGTTCGAGGCCAGGCCAGCGCCCTGACCAAACATCATTGCGATAATTGTTACCCAATTCTGTCTCATGACAGGCTTATCGGCGGTTCATACGCTAAATGCAAGTGCGGAGAGAATTCCTAACTGGCGCCGCACAAAATGTGACGATATGGTAGCGCCATTACTCCGGACAGACGCGGAGGAAAACCTGACTATCTGGAACTCTAGGAAATGAGCGAGAAATATAATTACAAGACCCGGACCATAGGGAATCATGAAATCCACCCCGAAACACAAATGATGGGCTATGGCTTCAGCCCGCATTTATCTGAAGGGTCTTTGAAGCCACCGGTTTTTCTAACCTCCACATTTGTTTTCAAAAGCGCACAAGACGGTAAAAATTTTTTCGACTTCACTTCTGGCCGACGGGAACCCGGGCCTGGTGAAGAAGCGGGCCTCGTCTATTCCCGCTTTAACAACCCCAATTTAGAGGTCCTCGAAGACCGTCTGTCACTTTGGGAAGGCTCAGACGCGGCCCTGGTGTTTTCATCCGGCATGGCCGCTATTTCCACGACATTATGGGCCTTTATTCGTCCTGGCGATGTCATTCTGCACAGCTCCCCGCTTTATGGGGGCACGGAAACGCTGATCGAGAAAACCTTGGTGAATTATGGTGTGCAGCATCAGCCTTTTTATGATGGCGTTGACCATGATGCCATTGATGCAGCCGTCGAAGCTGCGCTTAAAAAGGGCCGTATCGGCGTTATTATGGCAGAAACACCGGCCAACCCAACAAATGGCCTGGTTGACATTGCCTATTTGAAAGAGGTCGCTGACCGTCTGGCCGACGCACAGGATGGCTATCGCCCACCTGTCATCATTGACAATACTTTTCTTGGTCCAGTCTTTTCACATCCCTTGCAACATGGTGCGGATATCACCGTTTGTTCATTAACCAAATATGTTGGCGGGCATTCGGATTTGGTTGCAGGTGGCGCAACCGGCTCTAAAGAGATGATGAAAGCTGTTCGCGGTCTTCGTGGCTCACTTGGCACGCAATTAGATGCGCACACCAGTTGGATGCTGCTGCGGTCCTTGGAAACTTTGTCACTTCGCGTGGAAAGGGCCAATGATAATGCGAAACTTATCGCTGAATATCTGTCCACTCATCCAAAGATTGACAGAGTAAATTATCTTGGTTTCCTCAGCGATGATGACCCACGCAAGCCGATTTATGACCGACAATGTTTGGCACCAGGGTCCACTTTTTCTTTCTATGTAAAAGGCGGGGAAGCAGAAGCCTTCCGTATGTTGGACGCGTTAAAAATCATGAAACTGGCAGTGTCATTGGGCGGGACGGAAACTTTAATCAGCCACCCAGCTTCCACCACACAGTCAGGCGTACCCGCTGAGACAAGGACGGAACAAGGTGTCACTGATGCCATGATCCGCGTCTCCATCGGTGTCGAGCACCCTGATGATTTGATCGCTGATCTGGAGCAGGCTTTAGCGGCTATATAAGTTCTAGCTCATGACGGGTGCTGCCCATGTGCACCCGTCATGAGATATCTAATCCAGAAAATGGACAAGGCTCACCTCTGGTTCCACCTCCCTATGCAAGGTATCGGGTACCAGCTCACCTTGAGCCTTGGCTGAACGCAGGGCGTCCCCGTCCATCCTCGGTAAAGGACCGATGAAATGGGCACGGGACCTACCCCCAACCAGATATTGTG
>JASFRS010000176.1:0-5109 GCA_050114795.1 Sphingomonadales bacterium | reverse complement strand
GCGTCTTCCATTTCAAACAGGCGTTCATATTGCTTGACCAAAGCATTTTTCGGCTTGGTTAGAATTTCAATAAGCGCGCTCGCGTCCAGATCATCCAATGTGGCAATAACCGGCAAGCGCCCAATGAATTCTGGAATAAGGCCGAATTTAAGCAAGTCTTCTGGTTCCGTATGAGCAAAGATCTCACCCGTACGACGGTCATCCGGCGCTTCTACTTTTGCACCAAAGCCCAGAGACTTGCCTTGCATACGTTGTGAAATAATCTTTTCTAGTCCGGCGAAAGCACCACCGCAGATAAACAGAATATTAGTTGTGTCCACCTGCAGGAATTCCTGTTGCGGATGTTTCCGTCCACCTTGTGGCGGGACGCTGGCAACCGTACCTTCCATGATTTTCAACAGGGCCTGTTGAACGCCCTCACCAGAAACATCCCGTGTGATTGAGGGATTATCAGATTTACGGCTGACCTTATCGACCTCATCAATATAGACAATGCCACGCTGTGCACGTTCTACATTATAATCAGCAGCCTGCAAGAGTTTCAGAATGATATTCTCAACATCCTCACCCACATAACCGGCTTCGGTTAATGTGGTGGCATCAGCCATTGTGAATGGCACGTCCAAAATGCGTGCTAAAGTTTGCGCCAGAAGCGTTTTACCGCAACCGGTCGGGCCAATCAGGAGAATATTCGACTTTGCCAATTCAACGTCATTGTTTTTGGCAGCATGATTTAAGCGCTTATAATGATTGTGTACGGCAACAGAAAGAACACGTTTTGCCCTACCCTGGCCGATCACATAATCATTTAAAACATCGCAGATTTCGCCTGGTGTCGGAACACCATCCTGCGCTTTTACCAAAGAGCCCTTGGTTTCTTCACGAATGATATCGTTACAAAGCTCAACGCATTCATCGCAAATAAACACCGTGGGGCCGGCGATTAGCTTACGGACTTCATGCTGACTTTTCCCACAGAAAGAACAATATAATGTGTTCTTTGAGTCACCGCCGCTTGCTTTGGTCATTCCCAATCCTCAATCCTGCTACCGGTTGTAAACCGGCCTTTATGCGCGCCGCCCTCTATCCTAATCGCATGAATATCGATCCGACAACGCTCTTATGGCTTAAATGGCAAAAAAAACGCCTATTCACCACCCAAAACGACCTTTGATGCAACTTTAACCCATTCTGCTCAATATTTGATTAATTGAACTTCATGGCAATTATAGGAACAGGGCGACCTGAAAAGACCGCCCTGTTTACTTACATCCATATATTCGGCTTATTTGCCGTCATCAGGGCGTTTCTCATATACCTCATCAATGATTCCAAAAGCTTTAGCCTCATCAGGAGACATGAAATTGTCTCGCTCCATCGCAGCTTCAACTTTGGCTAATTCCGTGCCTGTATGTTTGACATATATATTGTTCAAACGTTCGCGAATCTTCAAAACCTCACGGGCGTGGATTTCAATATCGCTGGCCTGACCTTGGAAGCCACCTGAGGGTTGGTGAATCATAACCCGGGCATTCGGCGTACAAAAGCGCATTCCAGGCGCTCCTGCCGCTAAAAGCAGCGACCCCATGCTGGCAGCCTGACCAATACAAACTGTTGCCACTTTGGGACGTATATATTGCATAGTGTCATAAATTGCCAAGCCTGACGTTACAACGCCGCCAGGGGAATTAATGTACATAGCAATGTCTTTTTTCGGATTTTCAGCTTCCAAGTGCAAAAGCTGTGCAACGACAAGGCTCGCCATGCCATCTTCCACCTGCCCTGAAACAAAGACAATCCGCTCACGCAGCAGGCGGGAGAAAATGTCAAATGACCGTTCACCACGGTTAGTCTGTTCAATAACAACGGGAACCAATTGATTGTGAATCGTGTCGATAAGGTCGGCCATTCTCTATCCTTTAAAAAAGTTCAAGGACTATATATGCGCGCGTGGTGATATCAATCAAGCACACGCGCAATTCAATTGAAAAATCAGGCCTTATCAGCAGCCTTTTTTGCAGTCTTTTTAGCTGCCGGCTTTTTAGCAGCAGCCTTCTTGGCCGGCGCTTTCTTTTCAGCAGCGGCTTTTTTAGGCTCAGCTTTCTTAGCAGGTGCTTTTTTCTTAGCTGCAGGCTTTTTCGCCTTTTTAGCCGGCTTTTCGGCTTCTTCTTCCTCTTCAGTCAGAATAGCCTCAAGGTCAGAACGAGAGACTTTCTTGTCCGTCACTGTCGCCAGTTCAAGGATGAAGTCGACAACTTTGTCTTCATAAAGAGGGGCCCGCAATTGTGCCATGGCATTGGGGTTCTTTTGATAGAATTCAAAGACCTGCTGTTCTTGACCCGGGAAGCGGCGTGCTTCATCCATGATCAAGCGATTGAGCTCATCATTTTGAACTTCGATTTTGTTGTCTTGGCCAACTTCTGCGAGCAACAGACCTAAGCGCACGCGACGTTCGGCGATAGAGCGGTATTCCGCTTGTTCTTTCTCATCGCCTTCCAGATCTTTGCGCTCATCCTCTTCAACTTGTTGCAGCAATGTGTTCCAGATTTGTTGATATTCAGCATCAACCATCGTGGCAGGAACTTCAAAGTCAGCATCTTCAGCCAAAGCGTCAAGCAAACGGCGTTTCAGATTCGTGCGGGACATGCCTTCATGTTCACGCTCAATGCGTTCAACCATGAGTTTCCGTAAAGCGGCTAAATCTTCAAGGCCGAGGTTTTTAGCCAGATCGTCGTCTACTTTTGTTTCAACAACGGTTTTAACTTCATGAACCTTAACTTCAAAGGTCGCGTCTTTACCGGCTAACTCATCAGCGTGATAATCTTTAGGGAAAGGTACGGAAACCTCAAGCTCATCGCCTGTCTTCACACCAACCAGCTTTTCTTCAAAGCCAGGGATGAACATGCCTGAGCCAAGCTCCAACTGGAATTGTTCACCGGCCCCACCCTCAAAGGCTTCACCATCGATTTTACCAAGAAAATCGATCACAACGGCGTCACCATTAGCCGCTTTTTTGGTTTTCGCAGCCGTTTTGAAGCTTTTTTGCTGTTCAGCCAGCTTCTCCAAAGCTTCATCAACCTGCTCGTCCGCAACTTCTGCTACGAGACGCTCCAGTTTCAGCTTGGCAAAGTCAGGCGCTTTAATTTCTGGAAGAATTTCAAGCGCGATCTTATATTCAAGATCGCCTTCTTCTTCATCTTTGGTCACTTCAACATCCGGTTGAAAAGCCGGACGGAGCTTTTTCTCTTCCAGAAGTTTCTGTGTATTTTCGTTCACAGCTTCCTGGATCACTTGTGCACGGATAGCTTCACCGTGCATTTTCCGGATCAGGCTAGGTGGTACTTTGCCAGGGCGGAAGCCCGGCAACCGCATGCGGTCCTTCAACTCCCCAACAACCGTATTCATCCGCTGTTCCAGCTCGGAAGCTTCAACTTTGATAGCGAATTCGCGTTTCAAACCTTCATTGGTAACTTCGGTGATCTGCATGGACCGTTCTTTTCCGTGTTCTGCTTATTTCTTGAGCCGACATTCAGGCGGCCCAACTCTTAAAAAACTTGGTGCGGGTGGAGGGACTCGAACCCCCACGTCGTAAGACACTGGTACCTAAAACCAGCGCGTCTACCAGTTCCGCCACACCCGCACTGAATGAAGTCATTTTGTCTTCATTCGCTCATGACCAATGACGGGCTTCTTTTGCCCATCCATAGGAACTTAACGCGCCCCTATATCATAGCCTGCGGGCAAAGCAATAGTGGAGAGATAAAGAAGTGCATCAGAAACATAAAAACCCATATCCTCGGCAATCAATCCTTCACCTGCCAAAGCGCCTATTTCTCCATGCAGCCAGACCGCTGCACAAGCAGCTTCAAACGCAGGTAGCGAGCGACATAATAAGCCTAAGACAAGGCCTGACAGCACATCTCCAGAACCTGCGGTCGCTAAATTTGCAGAGCCGTTGCGATTGATAACAGCACATCCGTCAGGTGCTGCAATAACTGTGTCCGGGCCTTTTAAAATAATTACGGCTTGTGAGCGTTTCGCTGCGGCTTGTGCTCTTTCAACCTTTGAACCGGTTTGAAGGTCCGGGAACAGGCGTTTAAATTCACCTTCATGCGGTGTCAGCACCACAGGGCCGTCGATTTTGTTAAATAATTTCTCCGGGTTCTCTTTAAAAACAGTCAAAGCATCGGCATCCAATACAATTGGTTTTCCTGTCCCCAATGCTTGCATGACAATTTCAGCCGTATCTTTCGTTACCCCCGCGCCCGGGCCGATACATAAAGCACTTGCGCGCCGCTCTTCAAAAAAAGCGATTATGTCTGAGGCAGTAGTGAAGGGTTTCAACATGACGCTGGTGAGATGCGCGGCATAGACATCACAATCCTCCTCCCGCGCCAGAAGAGTTATAAGGCCCGCACCTATACGTAGGGCCGCGTCAGCGCATAAACGAGATGCGCCTGATGCCCATTTATGTCCACCCACGACCAAGCCATGGCCGTAGTTATATTTATGCGCCATATCTTCTTTAGGGTTTAAAAGCCCTTGAAAGAGAAAGGGGTGATTCCAATAGATTTTTGGCAGCCATTCCTTCGAAACTGCTGGCGAGATACCAATATCTGCGACTAAGGTCTCCCCACAATATGTCCGCCCTGGATATAATAAGTGGCCCGGTTTTAATGCGGCAAAGCTGACACAGATATCGGCCTTAAACGCAGACCCATGGATTCTGCCACTATTACCTTCAACGCCTGAGGGAATATCCACGGCGATACGTAAGGCATGCGCAGCGTTTGCCGCATTGACAAGTTGTTCAGCACGACCTTCTAGCGCGCGGGTAAGCCCCACACCGAAAAGTGCGTCAATGATAACATCCACCCCCGTGAAATCGGCCTGAGATGCATCAAGTGTTTCCCCCCGCCATTCCTCTGCCATAAGTTTGGCATCACCTTTAAAAGCACTTAATTTGACTAAAGATTTGACTTTGACTGCCCACCCTTCTTTTTCGAGAAGGCGAGCAATAACAAAACCATCACCACCATTATTACCAGGACCGACAAGGATATGAGCCGTCCCGGTCTTCTCGCGCTTACAAATTAATTTAGCAACTGC
>JASFRS010000175.1:0-5163 GCA_050114795.1 Sphingomonadales bacterium | reverse complement strand
GTGATGCGGTTTATGACCAGGCTATGGCTGCCGGGGCTGACTCCATCATGCCATGTGAAGACATGTTCTATGGCGACCGCCACGGGGGCGTGATGGACCCCTTTGGCAATATCTGGTGGATTGCCACACATATCGAAGATGTGGACGGAGCAGAACTTCAAAAACGCGCGGCTCAATTTGAAGCGGACCAGCAACAATGAGGCAGTTCACGGAATCAAAGTTGCTTGTTGCCAGTCACAATCCTGGGAAAATTCGCGAGATTGCCGAGTTGCTTGAGCCTTTTTCCGTAGACGTCAGCGACGCCGCATCCGCAGGTGCGCCTGAACCCGTTGAAGATGGCGAGACATTCATCGCTAACGCGAAAATCAAAGCTTTGTCGGGCGCAAAACATACGGGCATTGCAGCTTTGGCCGATGACTCAGGCCTCTGCGTGCCAGCCCTTGATGGCGCGCCTGGGATTTATTCCGCGCGCTGGGCCGGGCCGGATAAAGACTTCGCCGTCGCCATGCAAAAAACCTGGGATGAACTGGACAAGCGCGATGTCGCCTTAGAAGACCGTAAAGCCTATTTCATCTGTGCCCTGGCTCTGGCCTGGGGGGATGGACATGTGGAATGTTTTGAAGGTCGGGTGGATGGCCATCTCGTCTGGCCACCGCGTGGAGACAAGGGCTTTGGTTACGACCCTATATTCGTGCCTGAAGGCCATGATATAAGCTTTGCTGAAATGGACCCTAAGAAGAAACACGCCATGTCTCACCGGGCCCGTGCATTTAAGCAATTGGTTGAGGCTTGTTTTGAGCAAAACGACTGACGCCTTTGGCCTTTATATTCATTGGCCCTTCTGCGCGGCCAAATGCCCTTATTGCGACTTTAACAGCCACGTGCGCGACAGCATCGACCAAGCAGCTTGGCGTAATGCGCTTCTTCAAGACTTGGAACATGCGGCAGAACTTGCCGGTCCACGAGGCCTAAGCTCCATATTTTTCGGTGGCGGAACGCCAAGCTTGATGGATCCGCAAACGGTCGAAGCTCTTATTGACCGCGCTCATGCCCTATTCCCCACACAAGGTGCTGTGGAAATCACTTTAGAAGCCAATCCATCTTCGGTGGAAGCCGCAAATTTCAAGGCTTTAGCAACCGCTGGCGTCAACAGGGTCTCCCTTGGCATTCAATCCTTTAATGATGAAGCCCTTCGCTTTTTAGGTCGCCTGCATAATGCGGACGAGGCCCTGAAAGCATTGGATACGGCACAAAATGAATTCGCGCGTGTCAGCTTTGATCTTATTTACACCCGCCCGAACCAAAGCCTGGAGGACTGGGCGCAGGAATTGGACCGCGCGCTTGGATTTGGCACGGAACATTTGTCGCTTTATCAGCTTACCATTGAACCCGGCACAGCCTTTTATACCAAAGCCCGATTGGGGCAGTTGGATATGCCGGATGAAGATTTAAGCGCGGCGCTTTTCGACTTCACTCAAGAGCGAATGGCCGATGCCGGCCTCCCCGCCTACGAAATTTCAAACCATGCACGACCGGGCTGTGAAAGCCGTCATAATCTCATTTACTGGCGCGGGCAAAGCTATGCAGGCATCGGGCCGGGCGCCCACGGGCGACTTCAATTATCAGACGGCTGGGTGGCAAGTGAAGCACAGCGCCTGCCCGAAAAATACATGCAGACCATAGAGGATCAAGGTCACGGCCTAAAACCCCTCACGCCCATTGATGATAATGAGCGCGCCAAAGAAATGCTGATGATGGGCCTAAGGCTGAAAGAAGGTGTTGACCTTCGCACGCTCCCCGCAGAGGTCATCGACACTTCAGGCCTCGAGCAAATGATAGACTTGGGATTCCTGTCCAGGAATCAACAGCGGCTTTGTTTAACGACAAGTGGTTGGCCGCTGCTGAATCCCATTTTAGAAAAAATCATCAACTGATTTTGACGACCAATTTCCCCTGCGCACGGCGTTCAGACAGTGCTTTGATGGCTTCCGATGCATCTTCCATTTCATAGACTTTGGAAATTGCTGGTTTCAGCTTGCCTGTCGCATACCAGGTCAAAAGCTCTTTCACATTTTCCTGATGTACTTTGGGCTCACGCATAGTGAAAGCGCCCCAGAAAACGCCAACCAGGCTCGCGCCTTTCAACAAGGCAAGGTTAGTCGGGAATTTGGGAATCCCCGCCACAAATCCAATCACCAGATAACGGCCATTCCAGCCAATTGCGCGGAAGGCCTGTTCGCATAAATCACCGCCGACGGGATCATAAATAACATCCGCACCCTGACCACCGGTAAGGCCTTTGATAGCATCTTTGATGGGCGTATTTGAATAATTCACCAGCTCATCCGCACCATAGGATTTGGCGAATTCAAGCTTTTCATCGCTGGATGCGGCAGCAATGACTTTGGCACCCATTAATTTACCTAGCTCGACAGCGGTAATGCCCACGCCACCGGCTGCGCCCATGACGACCAGAGTTTCACCTTCTTTAAGCTGCGCGCGCTGCTTCAAGGCGTGGTGCGACGTGCCATAAGTCATGATGAAACCGGCGGCTTCTTCAAAGGACATAGCATCAGGAATGGGCGCTGCTGCCATTGCAGGCACAACGACTTCCTCAGCAAAACCGCCGTGACCGCATAGGGCTAAAACACGGTCGCCGATTTTAAAATTGGATACACCTTCGCCCAATTCGGCAATGGTACCGGAGACTTCGCCACCGGGCGCAAAAGGTGGTTCAGCTTTGAATTGATATTTACCTTCAATAATCAGTGCGTCCGGGAAATTCACACCGCAAGCAGCCACTTTAATACGGACATGACCTTTTGGGCATTTAGGGCTTGGTAATTCACCCACAACTAATTTATCTGCTGGTCCAAGCTCTTGACACACCACAGCTTTCATCAATTCGTACTCCTGTATCCCAGATATAAGCAAAGGAGTGTAAAGAAGTGCACGCCAAGCACAAGAGGGCTTGGCTTCATTTCTGCTTTTTGAGAAATTCCGCAAGCAACAGAAATTCATCACGGCGCGGAGAGTTTTTGCGCCAGACCAAACCTATTTCACGATACGGGGTTGAGCCCGCCAGAGGACTGATTTCAAGCCTTGTCCCATCTAGGATTCCACCATCAATGGCGATTTTTGGCAGCAGCGTTACACCTAAACGATTGTCCACCATCTGCACCAATGTATGCAGTGAAGTGCCAAGCAATGACCCGTCAGAGCGTAATTGCGGATGCCCACAGGCGGCGAGCGCATGGTCTTTCAAACAATGCCCCTCTTCCAAAAGGAGGAGCCGTTTTTTGGCCAGGGAACTTGGCTCAACCGCTTTTTTGTTAAACTCAAGCCCCTCTTTTTCTTCGGGCCTGTAGGCCGCATAAAAGGGGTCATTAAAAAGATGCTCTTCCTCCACTTCCCCACAGGCAAAGGGCAGGGCAAGCAGCACGACATCCAATTGCCCACGTGAGAGAGCATCACATACGATATGGCTCATATCCTCTTTTAAATAGAGTTTGAGATTGGGATAAGACGCCCGAAGTGCTGGGAGAACTTTCGGCAGATAAAAAGGCGCAATAGTTGGAATAACCCCCATGCGCAATGACGATGAGAGCGGGCTGCCTGAGGCACTGACCAAGTCCACCAATTCATCCGCCTGACGCAAGACTTCATAAGCCTTATGCGCCACCCGCTCACCTAAAGGGGTGAAACGCACCATACGCTTGGACCGCTCAACTAAACTGGTATCCAACAGGGTTTCCAATTCCCGAATACCACTGGACAATGTGGATTGCGTCACATGGCAGGCTTGAGCAGCACGGCCAAAATGACCGGTCTCATAAAGTGCTGTGAGATAACGCAATTGGCGCAAGGTGGGCGCAATAGCATCCATAATCGATTTCCCCAATATGTGAGATTAATTTAATTCATTGGGTCGATTTGTAAAGGGCCTTTATATTGAAAGCATCAATGAAGCGTGAGAGGAGAGATTGTAATGTTAACTGTTGGGGACAAACTACCAGATTTTGACGTCGCCATTCAGGAAGGCACAGATTTACCTGAAGATGGCTTCATGCGGATCAATCAAAACAGCTTTGACGGGCAATGGAAGGTATTGTTCTTCTGGCCGAAGGATTTTACCTTCATCTGCCCTACTGAAATTCTAGCTTTTGATGAATTGGTTGAAGACTTTGCCAAGCAAAACGCCATTATTCTGGGGGTATCCACTGACACGGATTTTGTCCATCTGGCCTGGCGTCGCTCAAGAGAAGATTTAGGCGCAGTCCGCTTCCCATGGCTTGCCGATAATAAGAAAGAGTTGACAACGGCTTTAGGCGTATTAGACGCACAGGAAGGCGTTGCCCAGCGCGCAACCTTCATCATCGACCCGGACAATGTCATCCGCTTTGCATCTGTTAATGACATGTCCGTCGGTCGCAACCCGCAAGAAGTCCTGCGGGTATTGCAAGCCCTGCAAACCGACGAACTATGCCCCTGCGCGTGGCAGGACGGAGATGAAGTGATTAAGGCGGCTTAACACCGCCTTATCATCAAAATTTAAGCAACCGGACGGTGGGCGAAGATTTCACTATCAAGCTCACCTTCCGACTTGGCGACGGTGGTCGCAACGGCCGCATCTCCGGTCACATTGGTTAGCGTCCTCATCATATCCATTGGGCGGTCCACCGTTGCAACCAAACCAACAATCTCCACAGGCATGCCAATTGGCGTTAACACCATAGGCATCAGGGCCAGTGAGGCAGATGGGACGGCTGCGGTGCCAATTGAAATAAGCGTGCAGGTTAAAATGACGGTCCCATATTGCGCCATGGTTAAATCCATACCGAACATCTGCGTGGCAAAGACCGCCACAATACCAAGATAGATAGCGGTACCATCCATATTCACGGTGGCCCCCATAGGCAGAACAAAACTGGCGACTGACCGTGACACCCCGATATTTTCCTGCAGGCAACTCATGGTAACCGGCAAGGTGCCGGCGCTGGTGGATGTAGAAAATGCAACCAGTTGAGCATCAAAAATACCGCGGTAAAACTGGAATATGTTCAAGCGAGCAACCAATCCCACAAGCAGGGTCGGCACGACCAGCATATGAAAAATACTGGCCGCATATAATGTGAGCGCAAGCCAGCCAAGAGATTGGAGAAC
>JASFRS010000174.1:0-5182 GCA_050114795.1 Sphingomonadales bacterium | reverse complement strand
TGCGGTGCCGTTATCGTTAAGTCTGCCTGCCCTTGCTTGTCGCCGTCGAGAGTGACTGCCAGTTCTGGAAAGAAATTTTGTGCTTCTTGGGCGCGGGTATTTTGAGGCGCTGCAAGCAACAAAACAAAAATAGCGCAAATAAATTGTAAGTGTCTTTTGTTTATCATTTCTAAAACTCTAAGTGCCAGTGTTCTGCGCGTCGTCCTCGTCTAGACTCGAAATTGACTTTTGCAGCAAATCGGCTTGCGATCTCTCTGAATATTGTTCGCTCTTCTGCAGTCATATCTTTTGAGCGGACATCGGCTGCGTTATTCCTTAGGTGGTCGGAAATAAATACGCCTCTCGAAACCTGGGCGCGAGTTTCGCCATAAGATTTGTCCTTCTCGCCCTGTCGGGGGTCAGTGATCGCGAAAGAAATCATCCTGGCATTTTCCATGGTTCACCCCCTTTTGTTGGCGTGCAGGTGATGGCCATTGGATATCGAATATCTCATTATATGTATCTTCTGGATGCGTTTCGAAGTTTGAAGAAAAATGTAAGCAATACAGGCCTGGTTGATCGAATATCGGTTTAGTAATGGGCTGGCCATCCTGATATTCGACCCCGGTTAGGGAATGTGCGTTGAGGGTCGTTTTGCCTTTTTTTCCAAAGTCAGAAAGCGTATTTGGCATCAAGTCTGCGGGCTTCATAAAGAGAAACAAGAATGTCCCATCAGGCTTTTCTATGCCGAATTCATAGGAATGCTGTGTGGGTGCGATAATGTCTAAGGACATTTCTCCTGAACGGCCCCGGCGCAAGACAACTTCAAGACGCGGGTAATTATAAGATAGTTCATAGTCTTGTGCTGCCGGTTGGGTTGTTGCAAATGGCAGGCTCAGCAGAGTGATATAAAAGGCTAACCACAAGTGGCTTAATAATTTTTTTTGTTTAATGATCATTTTAAAACTCCAGATGCCAATGCTCATTACCTTGCCCTGGGTGTTCGAATAAAACTTTTGCCGCATATCTTTGTGCGACTTCTCGAAAAATTCTTTTCTCTGCTGAGGTCATGCCCGTTGATCTAACATCTGCAGCATTATTTCGCAGGTGGTCAGAGATATAAACTCCTGTGGAGATTTGCTTTGCAATAACCTTTGCCATTTCAGCTTCTATTTGTCGTCTGTTAAAGCCTGCTGCGGCAGTCTTGTTATAGGCATTTTGAATTTCTCTAGCGGCATTAAACTGGCTATAAATTCCTGTTAAATTATTGGCAGCCGCACGCCTATACATTCGACGAGCCTGAATCTCGGGTGTGCGGAAACCGTCAGTGATTACAAGCTCCTTCCCGGTTTTTCCGTAAAATGCTTGTGCTAATGCTGTTAGCTTGCCTTTGACAAAGGCATTCAGGATAACGGTTGCGTCTTTTCTCCTGAAGCGTGGGGCATCCGGTGGGGTTGGTTTAGGGACCGGGCGTGGAACATTGGCAATATTGTCTTTAGTATAAGTCACTTCACATCGGCAATTAGCTGTCTCTGCAAGTGAGGCTGAGGGGTCGGAAGGTAAGAATAGTTCTTCACTGCCAATTTTAAATTTTTCATCAATTCTAATTTTTTGATTGTTGGCAGGCATATGACTTGCGCGGACGGATGGGCCGCCTACTGTTTTCCAGATTTTATGGGTCATGCCTTGTTCTTTGGCCTGCACCCAAAGGCGACGGAGCTCTTGGTATCTTTGTTCTCGTCTCTGGCGGATGGATTTCAGCTCCCAGCCAGTTAAATTGGTGGGTGTCCAGCTTTGGCAGCTGGGGCAGAATTTTCTTTCGTAAATAGCCAGCCTGCGGTTCAGCTTGTGAATGCGACCTGCGAGGGAATTGACTTGATTGCGGAATGCTAAAGCCTGTCTCACATATCTACCCTTTATCCAAAAAATAAAGCGCCGTGAATGTCAAATTCCGCGGCGCTTCTTTCTGATTTAATGCCTATCACAAAAGACGTGTAATTACAAATCATTTGCTCTCCTAGGTTGTATAGGAGAATCCTAACGTAACTGCCAGAGCAAGCCAGAGAGATTTATTTATAATATCTGCCACGCCTAGCCCCACCTCTTCCTGCATAATATTGGCTGGGCTTGAGATTCATTAAATACATGCGGGTTGGCGGACAGATACATATCTAAAATGTACCCATCCATCAAATTTGTCGTGCTTTTAGTCGTCGCAGAGGTAGTGATCACCGACGTAAATGCATCCTTCAGGAGCTTGCTCTACTCCGCCGAAGACTTTATTGATTTCTTCTTTATTCATTGGGCGGCTCGTGCGAGAGGCCATAGCCTTTGCTTTTTTGTCTGCCATTAATTTTCCCTTTTTTGTCAAAAGTTGATACGCAATACCAGTAAAAGTTTAGTATTGTGTTTTTATGCAATTATCAAATGTGTTTTTAATTGCAATTGAGCTTTTGCGACCATGAGTGCGAGGTTCTATAGTGTTAGCTATTCTGCGCTGAGCTTTGTGGTGCTGCATCCTTGGCGTTTAGTCGGAGGCCTTCAGTTTTGTCAGTAAATCAAACCCCACTTCCCATCCCCCTGATTCCCTTTATAAATACTCCTGCATGCCTTTGGGCGTGTGGGGCTTCGTAACCCCTGCCAACAGTGGCTGGTATCAGCCATAAATGATACCGTTACCCGTGCTATGTGGTCCGGGAGGCGGTGCTGCATGTCCAGGCATGGGGGTTCATCTTCGGATGGACCCCGCGCTAAAGAGCATCGCGCCATTCCTGCGGATAGTTCAGTATCAGTGTTTCAGCGCTGCCATGGGGACAATCTGCACGTTAACGATATCAATGATTGCGCTGCGGAATACCCGATTAATTGATTCAATGGTCCCTGTGAAGTAGACGTAATCACCATCCTTCACGCTGGCTCCGGCATCGCCATCAACTTTTAATACGGCGTCATAAACAGAAAAGCCGTCACCTGGGCGATCCAGGTCAACCCAAATCTCATGTCGATCATGCGATTGTTTTTTGGTACTCTTGACCCAGCCGATCCAGCGGATTTCGCCTCCCGTATATTTCTTCCTAAGCTGTTTCATCTGATCTCTGGTCCCATTTCGAATGATTGGGAGTAGATCGCTTGTCTTAATCTTGCTTCGCTCAGTTAACTTAATGGCCTTGGATTGTGACCTTGGTGGGAAGTGGCGGTTCTTTGAATGGCGATCTTTATGAATGACCGTTGCTGCTGGTGGTTGTTGCGGGCCTGGCGAGAACTCCGACAAAGGCGTGGGCGCAGGTCGTGGCCCTTCTGGAAACTGTATTACGTCCCCATCCGCAAACGCAATTGCTTTTACAATTAGAACTTGCTTCCCGGTATTTTGGACAACCAAAGGTAAAAGCTTGTCGTAACTCTCACCATCTATGAATTCATTATTCTTGAATGTATAGAATATCTCAGCTTGGGTGGATTGGCCATGATACACCCTCTCTTCAGCAGTTCCGCTTAGCTTCATGATCGTTTTGCCAAAAGCACTTTGGAACTCAGTGGCGAACTCTATGCCAACGATTTCTTTCCCAGAAATATTTCTAAATTTTGGCATGTAGTCGATTGTGTCAGAAAAATCTCTATGCGCCTTCCTAAATAAGGGTGGTCTTTCTTGCAGAAAATCTTGCCAAGCCTGTTGCACAGGATATTGAACTTCATAGGTCCCATCATCCTTTAACAGAATAATCCGTCCATCAGCAGTCTGTATCGTTTCTTCAAATGCGAGACTTGGTTGTGACCATGCCAATGGGATAAATATTGCGAGAAAATATAATGGTTTCATTTGCAAGCTCTTGATCTGTTTCATTGGCATCTCCCCTTGAAATACGTCCTCGTTAGGCGTGTCGAACAAAGCTGAGGCTCAAGGCTGTGATGTTTGAGTGTATTCCTAGCAATTAACAGCCCTAAACAATGCCTATACACTTGTAAATGCCATAAATGGTTGAGACAACTTTATATGTGAACACGTGAATGGAGCGGGTAAAACCGGGAAATAATTAAAAAAACCGGAAAGTCCTGAGGAAAAGCAACATAACATTCAACTTTGCCCAGCCACTCGATTGCGTTGCATTCGCTTTCGGTGCAGGGGCGGAGTGATGGTCTTTTTCACTTTGCTGTGTTGCCGTGAGAATGGGCCTTATGCAAAGGAGATATCCAATTGCCAACCCAATTCGCGAAGCTGACATTTCAAGCGCCGGACCTCAGCGTTCCAGGCGCTGAAAAACTTGATCCAGACCTTTCCTCTGCCCGCGAAAATCAAATGGCAGATGGGGGGATGAAATATTATGAGCTGAAAAACGCCTCCGTGGTATTCCCGCCGATACTGGAGGAGCAACTTCAAGCCATTGGTCGAGATGTATATGAGCAAACTGGGCAGAAAATAATTATCACCTCCGCCGTCCGTTCGCCGGAGGAGCAGGCTCGGGCCATGTTCAACAATCGAAAAAATGACGAAAATCCCCGGCCCATCACTCAAATATATCGAAATCAATCAGCCGCCCGCGAACTGGAAAATATCTATACCGATGGCCTGGATAAAAAACTGTCCGACCGCGAAATCATCGGGAATATGAGCGAGAAAATTGAAGAGCAGGTCGCACAGGGCGTCTTCATCTCAAGGCATTTGGATAGCAACGCCGTGGATATCAGCTTTAGAGGCTTAGAAGGCCTCTCCAAAAGCGAGGTCGATGGAATTGTGCAGGCGCATGGTGGCTCACTCCTTAAGGAGGATGACCATTATCATGTAAAAATTATACCCCTTGAGGCGCAACCAGCAGTTGATGATTCAGATAATTTAGTTGAACATGCAAATAAATCAGATGAACCCCAACTCCCAACAGCTGGAGCAATAACATGATTTCGCAGATATTGGCCTTGGCTCTTTCCGCCCAACCCTGCCCAAATAATGGGACCTTGGAGGCTTCAAATTTTGAAGCGAAGATGGAACAAAGTGCTGATGGACAGGCGGATATTCTGGCTATTGAAGGTGCAAATGTGCATTGCCAGACTATTGAGATCACACGCCCTGATGGTGCGCGTTACATATTGCAGGCTGAAGACGTAGAAGGCTCTAACGATGGCGTGAGCAGTCTGGCTTTGCCGTTGCGTGCGGATGGTCAGATAGATGCTGAAAACCTTGTTGGCTTGCCTGGGTTTTTTAATACTGCGG
>JASFRS010000173.1:0-5202 GCA_050114795.1 Sphingomonadales bacterium | reverse complement strand
CGGTCGATGGAGCTTTTGAAAGCTATGCGGTTGGACGATAAGGCCCATGCCTATAGCCGTACGCTGTCCGGTGGCATGAAACGTCGTCTGCTGGTCGCCAAAGCAATGGTCCATAATCCCCCGGTGCTTATTCTTGATGAGCCAACGGCGGGCGTGGATATTGAGCTGCGGCAGCAACTTTGGTCCTATGTTCGGGAATTGAATGCGGCGGGTGTGACCATCGTGCTCACGACCCATTATCTGGAAGAAGCGGAAGAATTATGCGACCGCATCGCCATCATCAATCATGGGGAAGTGGTGGCTTGTGAAGAGAAGGATAAGCTTTTAGGCCGTATTGCCGAAAAAGAAGTCGTTATCCATGTGGCGGAACATTTAAGTGCGCTGCCAGCTTCGATTGAAGGGTTGAATGCGCATTTAACTGGCCCGAACAGCTTCACAGTTCAATATGACAGTCAGAGCATGAATATCTCCGGCGTGTTAAACGCTGTGAGCGATGCTAAATTGACGATTACAGATTTATCAACGCGGGAAACGGCGTTGGAAGATATCTTTCTCCAGCTCACAAGCCAAAAGGTCGCGTGATGAGCAAGCAAAAGGTCATTCATACGGATGTGCTTATCATCGGCTCCGGTGCGGCGGGGTTGAGCGCGGCATTGCGTTTGGCTCCGCATATGAAGGTTGCTGTGTTGTCCAAGGGCGCGTTAAGCGAAGGCTCTACTGATTGGGCGCAGGGCGGGATTGCTGCCGTGTTGCAAGCGGGTGATACGCTTGAAAGCCATATTGAAGACACGCTGGTGGCGGGCGCGGGGCTATGTAACCGGGCGGCGGTTGAACATATGGTCAATCACGGGCCTGAGGCCGTTGAACGCCTCATTGAACTGGGTGTCGAGTTTTCGAAATATGAGGGAGAAAGCAGCAATGGCTCTTCCTATCATCTGACCAAAGAGGGCGGCCATAGCCACCGCCGGGTCATCCATGTGGCGGATGCGACGGGCCATGCAGTGCAGGTGGCGCTTATGAATGCGGCCAAAGCCGCGCCTAATATCACGCTTTATGAAAATCGTATCGCGGTAGACCTTATCACCCAGCGCCATGTGGGTGGGGAGAAGCGCTGCCATGGAGCTTATATTCTGGACCGTAAGCGGCAAGCTGTGGATTGCTTCCTGGCAAAATCCGTCATTTTAGCGACGGGTGGTGCCTCTAAAGTCTATCTCTATACGTCCAACCCCGATGGGGCGACCGGGGACGGTATTGCCATGGCCTGGCGGGCCGGGTGCCGGGTGGCTAATATGGAGTTTAATCAATTCCATCCCACCTGCCTCTATCACCCCAAGGCCAAGTCGTTTTTGATTACCGAGGCTATGCGTGGCGAGGGTGCCTTGCTGAAGCTCCCTAATGGCGAACGGTTTATGGATCGTTTTCATGAAATGGCGGAACTTGCACCGCGTGATGTTGTTGCCCGCGCTATCGACCATGAGATGAAGCGTCAGGGCCTGGACCATGTGCTGCTGGATATCTCACACAAGCCTGCGGATTTCGTTATCAGCCATTTTCCAACCATTTATCGCCGCTGCCGCGATTATGGCTATGACATTACCAAAGAACCCATCCCGGTGGTTCCGGCCGCCCATTACACTTGTGGCGGGGTCATGACGGACTTGAATGCGCGAACGGATTTACCTGGACTTTATGCGGCAGGGGAATGCGCACATACGGGGTTGCATGGCGCCAATCGCATGGCGTCAAATTCTTTGCTTGAATGTCTGGTGATGGCGGACAGCGCGGCGGGGGATATCTTAAAACAAAGCAATGAACTCGCTGACCCGTTGCCCGCGCCTTTATGGGATGAAAGCCGGGTGACGGACAGTGATGAAGAAATTGTCGTGACGCATAATTGGCATGAAATGCGCCGTTTCATGTGGGATTATGTGGGTATTGTACGCACGACCAAGCGCTTGCAGCGGGCCAAAAACCGTGTGGATCTCTTGGCTAAGGAAGCAGAAGACTATTATGGCAATTTCCGTGTGACCCGGGATTTGCTGGAGCTTCGTAATCTTGTCACCGTCGCAGACCTCATCGTGCGCTCAGCTCAAGCCCGGCATGAAAGCCGGGGTTTGCATTATACACTGGATTACCCGGACTTAGTACCTGATACATCCGATACGATTTTAACACCTGAGATTTAGAAACTCCCCGTCCTAAGGTGCTGTGTTTGAAAATATGAATTGATAATAATTCTTAATTGCATTAAATCTTTTCTGTTACCAATGGGAAGAGAGCGATGGGTTTTGAATTTAAACGAGAACACTTTTCAACGCGACTAACGCTTTGGTTGATACGCCAATGGTGCAGAGGTTACAGGATGAGCGGAGAGGTGCCGCAGATTTACTGGCAGGCCTTTCAAAATTTAAAGGGGGAAGAGGCGGGGCTGCGTCTGGACATTTGGCTTGGTCTAGTGGCGCAAATGTCAAACAGGCCTTTAAAAACGCTGTGTCCCGCGCATCAATCACATAGCGAGGATGAACGTCATCTGCTTGCAGCAATTAAGGCCTATCAATCCGGTGATGCGGCAGCGGCTAAGATGGTCGCCTCAGAGCTCGTGCCCTATTCCGCGCAATCAGCCCTGTTCGAATGGGCTGGCCAGGAATGCGCCGCCAGTCTGATGCTGTGCGACATTCATTTAAGTAGATATGTGGCTAGTGCCCAACCGAGCGGCAGGTTGGAGAGTCAATTTTAGTAGTCGTTGATTTGATTTCTATCGGCTGGATACGGCAGGGTTTTGTCGGAACTGTATTCCGAGTTAATAATCATATGTCTTAATGTGACCGGTTAACTCTTAATGCATGGAAGACCCTATTCCGATTTAAGTATTCTGACTGGCCTACTCCCTCTTAATTATCAGGATGGCCACGTCGTGAATGAGGAGGCAGCGGGCCGTCAATCGCAATAAGGGCCAGGTAGAAAGACTGTTTGAATGATGCCTTCCTGGCCGCGGAAGGGAATATAGATTTTTCGAATGACGTCACTTTGAATAGGATATTGGAAATCGGGTGGGAGGCTAAGCGCATCTGACCAGTCTTCTAGACCCTGTTCTAGGTGTTCCTCCACCTCAAACCATTCTGTACCTTTATCATCGCGGATAATGGCAAGGACGTTATAAATAAAACCAAAAGCCAAGGTGCCTTGCGCATAGGCTTCTATATTATCGGGATCAAAATAACCTTTTGTGCGAGATTCCTTGAAATATGGATGGGCGAAGAAATCCGCTTGAACCTGCCCATGATATGAAGGGGGTGAGGCCTCTGTGCTCAGCCTTGGTTGAGTGTAATATTTTGTCTCTGTGGGCTGGCGGCCGCTGATTTGAGGGTTATCACCTAAAATATATAGGTCTTCTTTTGCATCCCAATTGTCAGTCACGCGAACCCAGGTGGATGAACCGTCGCGTAATTCCACTTTCAATGCATTACCCAATATTCCAAAGACAAGTAGACTGAAATAGTCATTCCTAACCAATTGCTGATTTGCCGTTGCAAGATCGGTATCTGGTGCCACATCGATATATTTTGAGGGCAAAGGGGTGAATTCAGCGCATTGTCTAAGCGTTGCTTGGGAGGGGTCACTCATCTTTGGGTCTGCAAATGTCCAAACGGCACATTGGCCCTTTTCAAAGTCCCATTCTTTTTTCAAAAGCTTAAACGGATTAACGAAACCTATTGCCTTTGTGCCAATAAGCCCCTCATCATAATCGCAAAATGAATCTGCTGCAGCGCGCTGTGAGAATTGCAATATGAACGTGATCAGTAAGCATAACAATAATCGGATTAAATGTGCCAAATTGCTTTGGTTGCAAGACTGAGGCGGCATTCACATAACCCCTTTTGGTTTAGGGCCTCGCAGTATTGAGGTGCAATTATTTGGTGATAAAATGATTTCTGAAACCTTAAGCGGATTACTATGATAACCTGGCCCGTAGCTTTAGCGCCCGCGACTTCATCTTTACATTTGCGCTTGGGCTATCATTTCGCTATGGTCCGCGCCGCTGACACATATGCACCCGTAGCTCAGCTGGATAGAGCGCTGCCCTCCGAAGGCAGAGGCCAGAGGTTCGAATCCTCTCGGGTGCGCCAATGTTTTCTATTAGCTATGCCGCCCTGTTCTCGCTAAAATATAATCACATGTGGATTTGAGATGATGGGGTATCAAACTAACACATCTCGATTGTGTAGCTTAAAACTGAAGGTTTTCATGCTATGAAAGCCTTTTCTTTGGCTGACTGAGAGATTGAAGCGCAACAGATGGGATAGTCTCTATTCGGATATAATCCGGTTGTAAATCTCAGGGTCAGTCGCGCCTTCTGTGCCGATAATTAAGACGTGACTGTCCGCATCTAAGTCGAGGGCTGCAAAGGTTTCGGGCTTCGCGCGGGCCATGTCTAATGCGGCAAGGCCCGCAACGGCTGATTCACCGGCTACAATTTTGGGATCGCCATCCACGCCTTTGCTAAGCGTGCGCATCATCTCAGCAACATGGGTGTCTGGAATCGTGACAAAATCATCTGTGGCCTGTTCCAAGATCGCCCAGGATAAAAGAGAGGCTTTGCCGCAGGAAAGACCGGCCATCATTGTTTCTTCGGTGATTGTGACTGTTGTGGGCTGCCCGGAGATTGCACTGGCCATGAGGCAGGGTGCTTTGCTTGGTTCCACCACGACAATCCGAGGGCAGTTCGCGCCGAATTTTTCCCAAGCATAAGCAGCTATGGCACTCGCCAGGCCACCGACACCACCTTGTAAGAAGATATGTGTAGGCAGATCATTTCCATCGAGCTGGGAAAAAATCTCTTCGACCATCACCGTATAGCCCGCGAGAATATAGCGGGGGATTTCCATATAGCCTTCATAGGATGTATCGGAAATGATGTTCCAGCCGAATTCTTCTGCCTCTTGGGTGGCAAAATTGACGGAGTCATCATAGGTGCCGTCAATCTGAATGACTTCAGCGCCCAAAGCCTCCATGGCCTTTTTGCGTCCCTGGCTGACTTGCTTATGAATATAAATGCGACAGGGACAGCCTAAAAGCCGCGCGCCCCAGGCGACAGAGCGGCCATGATTTCCATCTGTCGCAGTTGTCACCATGATGTCTTTGGTGAGGTCTTTATAACGCCCAGCTAAAATATCTTCGGGTTCCACGGGAGAACCGGTTTTC
>JASFRS010000172.1:0-5209 GCA_050114795.1 Sphingomonadales bacterium | reverse complement strand
CCAGGCCCCATTGAAGAGGACAAAGCGATGCGTTCAAAATATTTGCCTTTGGCACCGGACGGCTTGGCTTTCGCCAACGCATCCACCAATGCCTTCACATTCTCAGCCAAATCAGCTTCGGAGAAAGAGGCTTTACCCACGCCAGCGTGGATGATCCCTGCTTTCTCAACGCGGAATTCAATTTGCCCGCCTTTAGCAGCCTGAACGGCTTCTGCGACATTCGGCGTCACCGTGCCCAATTTCGGGTTCGGCATCAGACCTTTGGGGCCAAGGATTTTACCAAGGCGACCAACAACCCCCATCATATCCGGGGTGGCAATGCAGCGGTCGAAATCCATTTCGCCCTTTTGCACTTTTTCCATCAGGTCTTCTGCACCAACGATATCGGCACCGGCTTCTTTTGCAGCGTCGGCAGCTTTATCTTTAGCAAAAACAGCAACCCGCAAAGTCTTGCCTGTACCTTTAGGCAAAGACACAACACCACGAACCATTTGGTCCGCATGACGAGGGTCAACATTCAGCTTCACTGCAATTTCAACGGTTTCGTCAAATTTCGCAGTAGCATTTGTTTTGACTAACTTTACAGCTTCATCCAAAGCATAAAAAGCATCACGATCGAGGCCTTCATGAGCCGCTTTCAAACGTTTACCAAGCTTCGCCATGATTAACCCTCCACGCTCACGCCCATAGAGCGAGCGGAGCCTTCGATGATTTTGATCGCAGCATCAATATCAGCAGCGTTCAAATCTTTCATTTTCATTTCAGCGATTTCTTTGGCCTGATCACGCGTAATGCTACCCGCAGTGTCCTGGCCAGCCGTTGAAGAGCCCTTCTTCAATTTAGCAGCCTTCTTAATCAAGAAGCTTGCCGGAGGTGTCTTCATTTCAAAGGAGAAACTACGGTCACCATAGACCGTAATAATCACCGGAATCGGCATATTCTTTTCGAAATCACCAGAAGCCGCGTTAAACGCCTTACAGAATTCCATAATATTTACGCCGCGTTGACCCAAAGCCGGGCCAATGGGCGGGGACGGATTTGCAGCGCCTGCCGGCACTTGCAGCTTGATATAGCCGTCAATTTTTTTCTTCGCCATGTCAATCTCTCACTTAACTGTTTTAGAGAGCATGCGGTGCGGTCCTGGCCAGACCTCCCACACAGTTCAAAGCGCGTCACTCAGACGCGCCAAAATAATCAGAGTTTTTCAACCTGATTATATTCCAACTCCACCGGCGTTGCCCGACCGAAGATGGATACGGACACTTTTAAACGAGCCCGATCCTCATCAACCTCTTCCACCAGACCATTGAAGGAAGTGAAAGGACCATCGATAACACGAACTTCTTCGCCGATTTCAAAACTAATTTCTGGGCGCGGACGTTCCACACCTTCCTGCACCTGATTCAGGATACGCGCCGCTTCTGCTTCAGAAATCGGCTGCGGCTTGCCCTGAGGCCCCAGAAAGCCTGAGACTTTCGGAGTATTTTTAATCAGATGATAAGCCTGCTCGGTCATGTTCATTTTTGCTAGCACATAACCGGGGAAGAAATTGCGCTGGACTGTCTTGCGCTGCCCACGCTTCATTTCCACCACTTCTTCCTTAGGCACAACAACGTCTTCGATTTCCGCTTCCAGACCCTGCATTTTGGCCTGTTCCGCAATCGAATGCGCTACTTTATCTTCAAAGCCTGAATAGGCATGAACAATATACCAACGACTGGCCATAACCGCCTTACCCACCAAGACCTAAAAGAAAACGCACAGCGGCCTGAAGCCCTGTGTCCACAACAAGGAAAAACAAACTCATAAGCGTGGCCATAATGAATACCATGAATGTGGTGATTATTGTCTCACGTCGCGTCGGCCAGGTGACTTTTGACACCTCTTGGCGGACTTGACGGACGAATTCACTTGGACTTGGCTTGGCCATATGCGTTCAGCTCTTTCCCAGTTCACATGCGCGAATCACCTACGCGGCGACTCAAACGCGAAATGCCACACTGCGCTCAAGGTTTTCTTTCCAAGCACAGCAAGGCCCAAATTCTGCCCATTTTGGCAGGAGCGGAGGGACTCGAACCCACGACCCTCGGTTTTGGAGACCGATGCTCTACCAGCTGAGCTACACTCCTATACGCCTCTACAAGACGTTGCGGGGTTTTAGTGGTGAAATCACTTTGATGCAACTGGTTTTTTGGATGGGCGAAAAGAATCTTTTTTGGGCACACAAAACGAGCCCGAGTGGATACACGACTAAGGGCGACGACACACCACTACCACCATGATGACGTCACAATTATATGCAAATACAAATATAGATTGCAATATTTCCTGTTTTGGTATAGTTAATTTCCAAATATGGATGTTGGAGATTATGTGTGCCAAAACAATATATTCAGCGCCAACCACTTATCAGCCAATGTATAAACACCGCCAACTTTCAAAGCCTCTCCCAGAAACGGCAATTTCAGGGCATAGAGCAAAAACTCCTCTTCAATCGCCCTCCAAGAACATCCAATAGGGGAAGCGACGCCCTGGCGGGGCCGTCCGGGCAAGGATAGCGAGAATAGGCAGAGAAACGGTGCGCATCATAGACGGCGCAATCGTTGAGCTAAGAAATGTAGCTTATGACCTGCGCACAAGAGCGGGGGCAGCGGGTTTTTTATCGGCTGTTAGGCTCACTTTTAACCCTATTAATTTCCGAATGGCCTTGCGGAGTTTTGGCGTTGAAAACGACTTCAGGAAACACCCCTCAGTACGCCACGCAGTCAATCAATTTCGGGGATTACTCTATGAAAGAGCCATCAGGAAAGCACAAGACATTTGCCGAAACAATCAAGCAGCACTGCTGTTCGGCTAAATATTCCCTTTGAAAGAAATACAATAACGAATGTTGGTCAATTACCATGGAAAAAACTGTTTGCCGTAGCGAACAGCACCTTTTTCAGAAAAGGTACAGCATTCTGCGTCGTCAACTGCGTTAACCGGGAGGTGCAAATTTCTTTAAATATGCAATTCTCAGTCAGAGACGCGTTCGCTGACCCTTTTGATATCGGAGTAGAATTAATAGGCGCCCGGCCATATGACCTCATCGATGAATGGGAAGTTCCGGTCCCCGCAACAGTCCTTAAAATTTAGAAATGACCGGCGGAAAATTCTCTGTGAAAAGACTACCATCTTATATTCTTGCTCTATTGGCTCTCCTGCTTCTTGCAAACTGGCTTCTTCTCGCTTTTCCACTGCTTAGTGGGAGAGCGAGTTTTTTCCTAACTATGGAATGCTACGAAAGGCTTTTAAATTCAGGACAGTTCGAAACAATTGAAGACATCACATGGCCTAAAGGCACATCCCTCCTACGCTCTTTTGGGGCGATAGCGATATATTTTCTGATTCCACCCATATCAATAATATGGACTAGGGCGACTTCGATCATGCTTCTTCTCAGTTCGCTCTATATTGAAATTCTTTTTTGGCAAAGTGCGACGGCTCAAAACTGGTTAAGTAACTATCTTTCAGCCGAGGCAATCGATCCGGTCTGGGAGTTGTTTTTCATTCTATTTCACCCAGCCGTCTGGTCTTTTCCGCTCTCAACCTTATTATGTTATATGGTCTTAAAAAAGGTAACCGCCAAATACGAAAAACCAGATATCCAACCTGCCAAAAGCGAATAAATCCATAAGCTGGACATTTGAGCGCCCCTTTTTCTTGGCGCCGCATTTATAGCTTGGTATTTCTTTTATGTAACGACCATCTTTCAAGCTTCCAATTGTTCCGTCCTGCTGAACACGAGAAAAGGGATGTTGACCAGGTAGTCGCCTCGTTAGTCCAACTTTTTAAGCTCATCTTCGAGGATTGCATCGGCCCTCTTCAAGATCGTACCTACCAATGCCTTTTTCGCAAAAAACCGAGCAATGCCACCTAGGCTGAAATCATTGCGAAGCAGGTGTTTGACAACACGTTTCACGCGACTCCTAATCAAAGGGCGCAAAAGATTCATATCCACAGCGCCTTGCCCACTCATTCGAGGCGGCAAGGGGCATTCCTCAGCACCCATATTCTCAATGGGTAAAATCGGCAAAGATGCTATCGTTGAGCCTTCACCAAATGGCCTGTTGGCCAGATAAGGCGCACCGGGGTTCCACCCTTTAAAGATGAGATTATCCGCAGCAAGATAGAAATGCTGCTTTAGAAACCACTCACAATTTCGGCGCCCAAGCTTATAGTCATGCTCTCGGAATACCTGGCTCAAAAAGCCACCGAAAGCCCCTAAAATCGCCGACTGGAGAGCCGGTGTGGTTATGCTCCCATCCACTTCTCTCCGTTTGGGAGAAAGCAAAAATCGACTGAAGCTCTGATTATCTAAAGCCAGACTGAGTTCATCGGGCTTAAACCGAGCCTGCATTTTTAAGGCGTTGAACATCGATAGGATTACATCAATCACGCCTGGTTTTGGCTGATAATCAGAAACCAATTGGACCGCATCCGGAAAGGGGTCAATTAACAACGTCGCCCTAAATGCTTTACTGGGGTGGCGAGGATTGCGGCCACCAATACCGGCCATAGAGACCCGCGCCAATTCCAGCGGTTCATTATTCATAAGCCCGCCATCCACATAGAGAGCTTGATAAGCCTCATGGTTACCTAATGACCAGCTCGGTGGAATTTCCTGACCTTCAACACAAGGCGGCGGAGATGCCTGCGGCACTGGCCATTGCCTTAAATTATAATCTGCAGCAGGACGCTCTAACACACGCGCTTTTAGCCCAACCGGGAAGGCTGAAGTCGCCCGCGCTGCATCACTCAAACTCACCCAGGCCGGATCGTCCAGACCCAGACTAAGAGGATTAAGAAATCTCCCGCGGCCCTCCGGCTTTAAAGAAAAATAGACGGCATCCGCATGTAGCGACATTTGATGGCCCAAGGCACTACCGCCGCCCAAAGTTGACAGGCCATAAGGTACTCCACGCATATTCGCCAGGCTCAAAATGACTTCAACATTGGGAGATATAAATGCAGGCATCTGCCCCTTTGGAACAAGGTCAATGGCCTTGCGCGACAGGTCGTCAATTATAGTCGTGTTCAACAGCGACTGGACCTCTGCATCTTTATCTTCCAGATCCGAAACGTCCAGCATTGGCCGGATATCCACACCAGTGACCCAGAGGTTATAAAGAACAGACTTAGACGCATCGAAGCCGTTGGACGTAGCGCC
>JASFRS010000171.1:0-5232 GCA_050114795.1 Sphingomonadales bacterium | reverse complement strand
TTAAGTAAGTCCAAAGCTTAAGGGTAAAGATGCGTCATTCATCGACCATAGATGTAGCTAATATTTCAGCTCCGGCCACGGCCGGGGCTGATTGGCGCGATTATGTGGCTTTGTTGAAGCCGCGTGTTATGACCCTTGTGGTATTTACAGGGCTAGTTGGCTTAGTTGCTGCACCTGGTGACATGCATCCCGTCATGGCATTCGTGACCATGCTGTGCCTGACCATCGGTGCAGGTGCGGCTGGTGCCATCAATATGTGGTATGATGCTGATATTGATGCTGTAATGAAACGGACCCAGTCGCGGCCTATCCCTTCGGGTAAAGTCGCACCTGGAGATGCATTGGGTTTTGCTCTTGTTCTCTCCGTTGGATCCGTGACGTTAATGGGCTTGATGCTGAACTGGCTGGCAGCCGGAATTCTTGCCTTTTCAATCTTCTTCTATGCCGTGGTTTATACCATGGGATTAAAGCGTCGGACGGCGCAGAATATTGTTATTGGCGGGGCTGCCGGGGCTTTTCCTCCGGTTATTGGTTGGACGGCGGCGACTGGAAGTGTTGACGTTCTGCCGTTATTGTTGTTTGCGATCATATTCACCTGGACGCCTCCTCATTTCTGGGCGTTGTCTTTGGTGACTGATGGCGAGTATGAAAAGGCTGGTATTCCTATGCTTCCTGTCGTGGCAGGTCGTAAGGCAACGCGGGTGCAGATCGTACTCTACAGTATTTTGCTGCTGGCAGTATCCATTTTGCCATGGGTTCTTTCATTGACTGGCTCGATTTACGGTTGGGCATCTTTGGGCCTTGGCAGTTTATTCCTAATTTCGGCGGTTAGGGCCGGACTGAAGGATGAGCCGCGCTATGCCAAAGCTCTATTTGGGTATTCTATCCTCTACCTCTTTGCTTTGTTTTCTGCATTGTTGGTGGATGTGATGCTTGGCAGTGGAGGCGTGTGATGGATGAACAAGAATTTGAAGCTCAACGGCGGAAACGCAATATTGCACTCGCCGTGACACTGGGCGCGCTGGTTGTGTTGTTCTTTGTTGTGACGGTTGTCAAATTAGGGGCCAATATCTCATGAAGATTTGGCAAGACAAAAATTTACGTGTCGCGACCATCGCCGCTTGCGTTGTTGTGGTGATGATTGGCATGGCCTATGTCGCTGTGCCTTTCTATACATGGTTTTGTCAGGTCACCGGTTTTGGTGGCACGACACAAGTGGCTGTTGCTGATAATGTAGGGGTCACGGATCGGGAAATTCGTGTCCGTTTCTCTGCGACGACAAACCGCGATATTCCTTGGAAATTTAAACCTAAACAACAGGTCGTTTCAGTAAAAATTGGCGAACAGAAGCTGATTTTTTATGAAGCGGAAAACCTCGCTGATTATCCCGTAACCGGTCAGGCGACATTTAATGTGACGCCGTTTCAGGTCGGACCCTATTTCAATAAGATTGAGTGTTTTTGCTTCACAGAACAGACGCTTCAACCGGGTGAGCGGGCCGATATGCCTGTCGTCTTTTTTGTCGATCCCGACATGCTGGACGACAAGAGCCTGGATGATGTGAGCGAAATTACGCTCAATTATACTTTTTTCATGCTTGAGAACGGCGCTGACGATGTAGCAGCGTCGGACTTGGGTGAATAACAACGAATAGCCAAAGCAGTGAGGCTTTGGTGCGAATGATTTGAGAGGAAGTAACGGCAATGGCTGACGTTTCTGTTCGGGATCATGAATATCATTTGGTCGAACCCAGCCGCTGGCCTTTCGTAGGTGCGTTGGCGGCCTTTATAACGGCGGTTAGCGCCGTTTTATCAATGCATGGCTACGGCTGGTATGAAACCGGCACAGGGGTTTCCTTTACAACGGCCCCCAGCTTGGATGCAGAACCGGTATTTAAAGTCATATGGTTCTTATACATGGGCATCGCCGGTGTGTTGTTTACCATGTATGGCTGGTGGTCAGATGTTGTGCGAGAAGCTAATCAGGGTGACCATTCAACGGTTGTGGGCATTGGCCTACGCTACGGCATGATCTTATTCATTGCTTCCGAAGTTATGTTCTTCGTGGCTTGGTTCTGGGCGTATTTTAATGCGTCCTTATTCCCGACGGAAGCTGTGGGCAGCGTTTGGCCGCCTGAAGGTATTGAAACCTTTGACCCTTTCCATCTGCCGCTCTTGAACACTTTGATTTTGCTAACGTCCGGCACTACCGTGACGTGGGCGCATCATGCTTTGATTGAAGGCGACCGCAAAGGCTTGAAACAGGGCCTGTGGTTGACGGTTATCCTGGGCGCGTTTTTCTCTTGCGTGCAGGCTTATGAATACTCGCATGCCGCATTTGCTTTCTCTCATGAAGCTGGTGGGAATATTTATTCCTCCACTTTCTTCATGGCGACAGGCTTCCACGGCTTCCATGTTCTTGTCGGGACGATTTTCTTGACCGTCTGCTTGATCCGCTCCTACCGCGGTGATTTTACGCCGAAGCAGCATTTTGGCTTTGAAGCAGCCGCTTGGTACTGGCATTTCGTCGATGTCGTATGGCTGTTCCTATTTATCTTCATCTATGTACTTGGCCGTTGATTTGGGGTCTGGTTCTTGAGCATTGAAGACAAAAAACAAGAGGCTTTGGGCACCGTCCTGAAATACGGTGCCCAAAGCCTTTGCCCCAACTGCCACAAAAGCTCCATCTATCGTAGCTATCTCAAGCTGCATCACAGTTGCCCAAATTGCAGCTTTGATCTGGAGCCTTTTGATCAGGGCGATGGTCCAGCTTTTTTTGTAATGTTCCTTGTGGGCGCGCTCGTCACACCCTTTGCATTATGGATGCGCAGTCTGACCGATATGTCGATTTGGGTGTTTATGGTATTTATAACGCTCCTTACTTTAGGTCTCACACTCCTTCTTTTACCACCGGCCAAAGGTCTTTTGGTTGCACTCCAGCATCGTCATGATGCCGTGGAAGGACGCCTTGATTCGGGCGATGATGTATCGTGAGTAAGCGCCGCTTCGCGCTTCTTACGGGCTTCACACTGATAGCCCTTGCGATTCTAATTGCACTTGGGACCTGGCAGGTTCAAAGACTGCATTGGAAGCAAGGCCTCATCTCTGAAATTGAAGCTGGGTTGAATGCACCGCCCAAACCTTTGGGGGCCACCCCAAAGCAAGGTGATGAATTTCACCGTGTTATATTAGAAGGTCACTTCCTTCATCAGGCTGAGCGCCATATCTACCGTGGCGGGCCAAGCGGGGGCGCGGGCTATCATATTTTTACGCCTTTTGAGACCTTGGACGGTCGTATCATCTTTATAAACCGAGGTTGGGTTCCGGAAGCTTTAAAGGACCCGCAACAGCGTGCGGAAGGCCAAATTGACGGCTTGCAAACTATTCAAGGCGTCCTGCGTTTTCGGCAAACACCTCCGCGCTGGGGTAGCAGTTATCTGGGCGATGCTGAGAAAAATATCTTTTATCTCTTCTGGCCTGAAGAGTTGGGACAAACCCTAGGGTTGAACGTTGAACCTTATTATATTGCTGCTGACGACACAGAAAATCCCGGCGGATGGCCAAAGGGTGGCGTAACAAAAGTCGACCTGCCCAATAATCATTTGCAATATGCATTAACCTGGTATGGGCTTGGCTTAACATTGATTGGCGTGTATCTGGTCATGGTATATCGCCGATTTAAAGCTTGAGTTAAAGGGCATCACTTTGCGTTACATCAGCACCCGGGGTCAGGCTCCGATACTTGATTTTGCACAGGTTACTTTGGCAGGCCTTGCTTCAGACGGCGGCCTTTATGTCCCTGAAACCTGGCCGCAATTGTCCGCGGAACAGATTGAGAGTTTTGCCGGACGTCCCTATGCAGAGGTTGCTGCAAAAGTCATGGCGCCCTTCATTGGTGGTGCTATTCCTCAAGCTGATGTGGAAGCTTTAGCACGTAAGGCTTATGGTAGCTTTCACCATGACGCGGTGGTGCCTCTGGTTCAGGTTGATGAAAAACACTTCATTCTGGAACTGTTTCACGGCCCCACACTCGCATTTAAAGACGTGGCGCTGCAGTTTCTAGGGCAGCTCTTTGATTATCTGCTGCAAAAACAGGATGAGGGGCTGACAATCGTTGGTGCGACGTCTGGTGATACTGGCTCCGCTGCCATTCATGCGGTTGCCGGGCAGGATAAATCGGCCATTTTCATGCTGCACCCCCATGACCGGGTTTCAGATGTGCAACGCCGTCAAATGACGACTGTTGATGCGGACAATGTCTTTAACATTGCTGTCGACGGCAGTTTTGATGATTGCCAGACAATGGTGAAAACGCTGCTGCGTGATGAGATCTTGGCGGCCAAGACAAATCTGTCCGCTGTGAACTCCATCAACTGGGCGCGGGTCATGGCGCAGGTGGTTTATTATTTCACGACGGCTGTCAGTCTTGGCGCGCCGCATCGGCGTGTAAGCTTTTCTGTTCCCACAGGAAATTTCGGCGACGTTTTTGCAGGCTATGTGGCGATGAAGATGGGTCTGCCGGTTGAACGCCTTATCGTCGCCACCAATGAAAATGACATTTTACATAGGGCGTTGTCCCAAGGTGACTATTCTGCAAAAGGTGTCGTGCCCACAATCACACCGTCCATGGATATTCAGATTTCTTCGAATTTTGAACGGCTGCTGTTTGACCTGTCCGGCAAGGACAGTGAGAAACTGAATGTAATGATGGCGCAGTTCTCCAAGACAGGTGCTATGGATATTCCAGACGACTGGCGTAAGGAGGCGGCAAATATCTTTACCTCCAAAGCCATTTCGCAAGCTGAGACATCAGCCACCATGGCCTGGGCGCAGAAACATGCCAATATGATTATCGACCCGCATACGGCTGTTGCGTTGGCGGCGGCACAGGCTTGCGCTAAAGACGTTGATACACCGATTGTGACTCTAGCCACGGCACATGCGGCGAAATTCCCGGATGCCGTAAAAGCGGCAACGGGCGTGCACCCAGAATTACCCGTGCATGCCCAAGATATTTTCTCCAAAGAAGAGCGTTTTGAGCGACTGCCCAATGATGTTGACGCGGTTCGCAGTTATATTCTAGAGCATCTTGCCTAATGGCCGCGCAAGTCACCACTTTGGACAACGGGATTCGCGTTGTCAGCTTGAACATGCCAGCGTTGGAAACGGCGTCTGTCGGTATTTATGCTGATGTGGGCACACGCTTTGAACATGCAGGGCAGGTGGGTATTTC
>JASFRS010000170.1:0-5276 GCA_050114795.1 Sphingomonadales bacterium | reverse complement strand
GCCGAGCAATCGGCTTTGTGAAAGAAGGGCAGGAAGTACGATTGCTTTACGACGCCTTCCCTTATCAGCGCTTTGGCACCTATATGGGCACGGTTAAAATGGTCACAAAAACGATCATAGCCCCGGAGGAATCTTCTGCGCCCTTCGCGCTTCAAGAACCGGCCTATCGCGTCAAAGTGACTTTAAACCGTCAGGATGTTGACGCCTTTGGCGACCTATTTCCCTTACAGCCTGGCATGACTTTACAGGCCCGTATCGTATTAGAGCGGCAAAATCTAATGGCACGGCTCCTTGAACCCTTGCGCGCCGTGGGGAGTGGTGGATGAACAATAGTCTCGCAGCGCTATCCCAATTGAATTTCAGCGGAAGTGCCCGCCTGCCTTTGGTCCGTCAGACGGAGGCCGCCGAATGCAGCCTTGCCTGCCTAGCGATGGTTGCCGGATATTATGGTTATCGCTCTGACATGACCACTTTGCGTAGGCGTTTTCCCATTTCCTTGAAAGGCGTTAATCTTCAAACGCTCCTGGATATGGCAGATACTATGAAGCTGGCCTCGCGCCCGCTAAAAGTGGATATGGAAGCCCTCGACCAGATCCAGCTTCCGGCCGTCCTACATTGGAATATGAACCATTTTGTGGTGCTAAGGTCCGTTAATCGCAAAGGCATTGTCATTCATGACCCCGCGCGCGGCGAACAGGCTCTGGATTGGAATACAGTATCCAAACACTACACAGGTATCGCCGTTGAAATGCAGCCGGCTGAGGGCTTTCAAAAAGCGGATGTTCGGCAGAAACTTAAACTTTCCCAATTATGGTCAAGACTGATTGGGCTGAAACGCGCGGCGTTACAGCTATTGGCGCTGTCCATCATTCTTCAGCTTTTCGTTCTCATCAGCCCCTTCTATGTGCAGCTTGTCATCGACCAGGTCTTGACCAAATTTGATACCGACCTTCTTGTTGTATTGGCGGTTGGATTCGGGCTGTTCACATTGATTTATGTGGCAGCCAACGCATTGCGCGGTCGCCTCGTGCTCTTCATCGGCGGGATGATGAGTTACCAGATGATGATCAATCTTTTCCGCCACATGATCCATCTGCCGCAGGAGTTTTTCGACAAGAGGCATATAGGCGATGTGGATTCACGCTTCGCGTCAACGGAACCCATTAAGAGACTACTCACCGAGGGTCTGATTGCCGGTTTGATTGATGGGTCTATGGCGCTGACGACATTGGTTCTGATGTATATCTATTCGCCCATGTTAGCGACTGTGACAGCGTTGGCTTTTATATTGAATGTGGTACTGCGCTTGGCTCTTTACCGCGTATTCCGTCGCCAGAATGAGGATGCCATTTTAGCCCGCGCAAAAGAACACACCAATTTCATTGAAACCGTGCGCGGCATCATGTCGATTAAATTATTTGCAGGGGAAGCTCAAAGGCAGCAGATCTGGCAAAATCTTTTGGCGGATGTGATTAATGCAGAAGTGCGCTTTGGCAAAACCAAGGTAAATTTTGAACTGGCCAATAAATTATTGTTCGGTCTTGAAAACATTTTAGTAATTTACTTGGCCGCACGCATGGTTCTGGCGGGGCAATTCACCATCGGGATGATTTTTGCTTTCATGGCATATAAAACCCTGTTCACGGAAAAAGCACTGGCTTTAATTGAGCAGCTTTTGGAATTCCGATTGATCGACCTCCACCTTGAACGCATATCCGATATCGCCATGAGCGACCCCGAGCCTGATGAAGATCGCTTGCTCACCGGAGATAAACTCGTCGGTGAAATTGAATTGAGGGGCATCAACTTCCGTTATGCGGATTCAGAACCCTATGTTTTGAAAGATTTGAACCTGCACATCAAATCAGGAGAGTCTGTCGCCATCACTGGGCCATCAGGCTGCGGGAAAACCACTTTGGTCAAAATCATGCTGGGGCTGTTAAGACCGCAAAGCGGCGAAGTGCTCATTGATGGGCGCCCTATCCAGGAATTCGGCTTAAAAAACCTGCGGGAGCAAGTATCAGCAGTGATGCAGGAAGACCGATTATTTGGCGGAACATTGGTCGACAACATCGCCTTTTTTGACCCACACCCGAATTTGGAACATGTCGCACTTTGCGCTGAAGACGCGGCGATTTTGGAAGAAATCAACGGCATGCCAATGGGCTTTGAAACTTTGGTTGGCGATATGGGCACAACACTTTCTGGTGGACAGAAACAACGCGTGATGCTTGCGCGTGCGCTTTATCGCAAACCACGCATGTTATTCCTGGATGAAGGCACCGCACATCTTGATCTGGAAACCGAAAAAGAAGTGAACAGTGCCGTAGCGAATTTGGGCATCACACGCATTATCGTTGCACACAGGCCGGACACAGTTAAAAGCGCGGATCGCGTCTTACGTTTCCAAGGCCCTGAACTGCTTGAGAAAAACAATGATGGCAATCGCATGGATGAACAAAAGGATAGCCTAAGCGTTGCTTGACTGACTCATCATGAGGGAGGCACAGAAATTTAATAAAATTTGACCTTAAGGTAACACTTAAGAAATTATTGATAAATTGAAGGCATTATAAAACGGTTAAGGGGGGATTACCGTTGGCATGGCGTATGAGTATCTAACTGCCATTATAAAGCCTAGCCCCGGTAAGACCTATCAGGGGTTAATCTTGTGATTGGATGGATATCCAGGCTGATAGTAATTGCATCAGTGTTATTGATGGCACTGTGCCCCAGCATACGCGCAGAAATTCCTGAAGACTTGAAAGAACAGGCTCAAACGCTTCTCCAAGACATCCAAAAGACCCCCTATTTGGTTACAGATGATTTTATAGCAAAACTGAATCGCCAAGCAGATAATGGCACTTCAAGCGAAAGACTTCGCGCGCTGTATACATTGCTGGCCCTAGGTTCACTTGACGCAACGACATCCAGGCAGACCGCAGATCGATTGGCCCACCTTGCGCAGCAGGAAGCCAATGGCGGTTATTTCGCCATAGCAACCGCATTCAACATTTATAACAACTATTTGGATGGTGAGTTAGAAGACCCAATCACCCGTCTGGAACATGAGTTGCAAGCTACGAATGGCCAAGACGAATGGATGGCCCAGGCTCAAATCCGGCAAATCCTAAGCCTCGTCGCCTGGAGCCAGGGGCGTAGGCAATATGCGATTAATATGCTCAAAGCCGGCTTTAACGCCATTCCTGAAGGCAAAACAGAAGCACCAATCCCGCAAATTTCCCTATTGCAGGCCATGATTTATATTCATGCGGATAGTGGTGATTTCCAGGCCCTTTTGGAATCCTCAGTGCAACTCCTGCAAATTGGTCAATCAAGCGCATTACCTGTTGGCGGCGACTTTATCATTGAAAACCTTGGATATTTGCTGCGGCTGAGAAGTGAATTCAAGCTCTCCCTTCAATTTCATGAAGCTTTGGATAGCCTCCTTATTCAAGCGGGCAAAACTGACCAGAGGTTCTCCGTCCTCTTTGGCTTGGCGCTTGTAACGCATAGACTTGAAGACTATGCCGCATCTGCCGCTTATGTCCGCGAAGCCATCGAAAAATTCCCGGACTTCGTACAGACCGAAGGTGCCTTTTACATCATTCAAACAGGAAACCTTGTACGCCTTGGCGAAATGGAAGAGGCCAAGCAAATGATGACCATCGCCAAAACCTTCTTCGAAGGCGATGGTGTAAATTATTATGAAAGTTGGCGCCCCGAATTCCTTCATGCTCAAGCAGAAATCGCGCGGGCCGAAGGTCGGCTTGATGATGCAATCAAATTATCTGACACTTTTGTTGAGGCTTATATCGCCTCTGTCCGGGAAGAATCCTCAAAAGAGGTGAAGTCGCTTAGAGCGGACTTGGATGCTGAACTCGCCCGTGCACATGCTGAACGCGCCCTCCTAGACAGGGAGCAAGAATTGGCGAAACAACGCATCCGCGCACAGACTGTCATCCTGGTGCTTTTGGGGCTTCTGCTCATTGGCGTTGGCATTGCGTTCATCTATCAGAAACAAGTTGCCAAGGCACTTGATATCGCAAAGCGCAAGGCAGAGGCTGCAAATGCTGCAAAATCGCGCTTCCTGGCAAATATGAGCCACGAGCTGCGGACACCACTAAATGCCATCATTGGCTTCTCTGACCTGCTCATGGCAGTTGGCAAAAGAGAAGAACCACAATCTCAGGCGTCAGAATATGCGGGGTTGATTAATCGTTCAGGCCAACACCTTCTTGATATTATCAGTGATATCCTGAATGTAGCGCAGATTGAGACCGGTGGCGTCACAGTAGTGCGCAACACCTGTAATTTCCAAACCATTATCGAAAATGCAGCAATGATCGTCGACCCGATGGCCGAGGAACAGCATAAACGCATCGTCTATAATATCGATACACGCCTCCCAGACTTGTGCGTGGACACAAGAAGGATGACCCAGGTTCTCATCAACCTCATCTCCAACGCGATCAAATTTACGGACGAAAACGCGCATATCGAAGTCACAGCACGGCGGACCAGCACAGGTGAATTCTTCATTTCAGTTTCCGACAACGGCATTGGTATTGAGCCAGACAAATTGGATTCCATCATGGAACCATTTGTACAGGCGAGCGAAGGTTGGGATCGCTCCCATCAAGGGGTTGGCTTAGGACTCCCCATCGCAAAATCCATTGTCGAGCAACACGGTGGCACCATGGATATTTGGACCAAAGTGGGTCATGGCACACGTGTGAGCATCAGACTGCCTGAACGCTGCATCGCAGATGCACCCATTCCCTTGTCCAGGGTAAGTGAAAAGAAAAACGGTAGCGCGGCGGCTTAAACTCAAATATTTCAAAGATTTGCCGTTAACCTTTCGAATCACTCAACCAACACCTCACTCGCGTAAATAAGCTAAATTTATCTACTATTACGTGTATTTTATATGCAAATGCTCAACAGAGAAACAATCGCGACATTTAAGTTAAAATTGTTTGTTAATTTGAGATAATAGTTAACCTTTGATTAACCATGAATTGACTCGTGTCCTAATTGTGCGTTCTCATTGCTTTGTCGGATTTCCGACAGGCGTTTAACTACAGGGAAGCACCAATGGAAAAGACCGAACGTAAAATCGCCGAGGTGCGTGAACTTTCAGCCAAAGAGACGGAACAGGTCTCTGGTGGCATGAGGTTCCCAACTCAGCGTCCTCGTTAAGTCGAGACACTGACAACTAGAGATGAAACTGCCACGTATTAGATACGTGGCAGTTTTTTAATGGGTTATTTCTG
>JASFRS010000169.1:0-5320 GCA_050114795.1 Sphingomonadales bacterium | reverse complement strand
GTGACAAGGATATAGACCCAGCCATTCCCGGATGACCTCCGACGCGCCATAAATCTTATCCAAGCGCAATGGCCGCCGCGTTCAAGCTGGCAACGGCAAGTTTCGTGGCGCCTAATGCAATAGCTGCCGCCATTTCATTATTTTCAATCCGCTCGGACAGCCCACTGAAAACCAAATCAGCCCCTTTATAAGCTGCAAGCTGAATAAGAAGAATGATGCCGCCCCAAAGTGCGATATCCCAGATATTCACACTGCCGGATAACGTGAAAGCCAAGGGCAGCGCCAAGCCGATAACTGCTGCGCCAAAGGAAATGGCCGCTGCTTCATTCCCGGCTTTAATCAAGCCAACCTCATCATGCGGCGTGAGCTTCATATAAATCACGACACTCAGTGCCAAAAGGGCCACGGTGAACCCAAAATGACCGATAAAAACCGGCAGCCCGGCCATTAATGACTGTAAGACCGCGTCCATATTAATTCCCTTTCAACCCCAACATATCCGCCATGTCGTAACGCCCCGTTTTCTGTCGGGCAACCCACTGCGCGGCCTTCACAGCACCGCGGGCGAATATCCGCCGATTGCCTGCTTTATGCGCTAAGATGAGTTGTTCATCTTCGCCTGCAAAAATCACATCATGGTCACCGGGTACTGAACCACCGCGCAAGGTGGCAAAGCCAATATGCCCCGGCACGCGCGCACCAGTAATCCCATCGCGGACCTTATCAGCCACCTCATCCAGGTCCACACCTCTACCAGCTGCGGCAGCCCGCCCTAACATAAGCGCAGTCCCAGACGGCGCATCCACCTTATGACGATGATGCATTTCAAGGATTTCGATATCCCAATCGTCGCCCAGAGCCTGCGCGGCTTTGGTCACAAAATGGTTGAGCATATTCACGCCCAAACTCATATTATCCGCTTGAAGAACAGGCGTATTTTTTGCGGCAGCATCAATCGCTTGATGATGACCAGCATCCAGACCTGTCGTGCCAATAACAAGCGGAATATTCGCCTTTAAATGCGCTTGAAGGGCTTGGGGCGCTGTAAAATCAATCAGGACATCACTGACTTTGGCAAGTGCGGTCGCACTGTCGAAAACAGGGGCGCCTGAAACATCCCTACCAACCAACTCATGACCGGGGCGCTCGCTTCCCCCACTTAGCTCAACACCAGAGGCTTCCTGCACGGCAGCAACCAAAGCCTGCCCCATGCGTCCACCAATGCCTAAGATTCCAATTTTCAAGTTTTTACCCCTTTTGAAGGCTACCCTTCTTCTACTAGCCTCATCCCTAAAATGGGTAAAGTCTATGGCTTGTAAATTTTTTTCTTGCGGCTGACGTAACGTCACCTCTTACACGCAATATCAACACAGGAGGTCAACGATGAAAGCTGGGACTATTGGAGAGATTGCCAAAGCATCCGGCGTAAGCATTCGTACTTTACGTCATTATGAAGCTTTAGGCTTGATTCAAACGAGACGCCTTAAAAACGGCCATCGTATCTTCACTCAGGAGTCTCTGCTCCAACTCAATCGCGTTTTGCTGTTGAAACGGCTGGGCATTCCCCTGCGGAAGATCGCTGAGCTTTTAAAAGCATCACAAATAAACGCTGTGGAAATCCTAAGCTTACAAAAACAGTTGATTGAAGAAGAAATGGCAAGGCTCAGTACACAATTAAAACTCATTGAAGAGCTGTTGAAAAGTAAAGATGTAGGCGAAGACATCAATGCTACCTGGCTGTGTGACCTAATTCGTTGCGGAGAAGAAAAAATGACACAGGACCAATGGCAAAAAGTCTATGACAAATTTTATTCCAAGGAAGAACAGGAAGCATGGGCGGCCTTTAAGTCTGAAACTTCAAAGGAAGATATCAGATTTGCAGAAGAAGCCTGGCCAAAACTTATTAAGAAAATCGAGGCCCTTTTGGGAAGTGATCCAAAGGGCCCCGAGGCTCAAGAGGTGCTAAAGGAGTGGAAAGCCTTAATGAAGGCCTTCGAACCAGCAGATGAACGCATAAAAGCCGGTTTAAACCGGATGTACCAAAATTTGGATGCCTGGCCTGAAGACGGCCCGCAACAGCCATTTTCCAAGGAAGTCTGGGCATTCATTCAAAAGGCTGCATCCTAAGGAACCATTGCCGCATCCACCTCGATAGCCGGGGTAGATGCACGCGCTTGTGGGAAAATAAGCACGGCATCAAAACCCGTTTTCAATCTTTGGACGGCGATGCTTTGACCTTGAAGAGCTGCAGACATGAGGAGAACGGGCTTATCGCGACCGTCAACCAGCGGCATTAATTCCGCATATTTCTTTCTAAAACCGGGGCCACATTCTTTTATGCCCCCTTCAACAAGGCGGCGATAACCGTTGGGGCCGCATATTACGGCTAAGGAAAATAATTTCTGCCCCTTTGCCTTCACATATTTGCGCAGGCTATTGCCAAAACTTGGGACACCCAAGGGTGTCTTTTCCCCATGGAGATGAGCAGGCGGTAACTCAACCAACACTTTGGGTATTGCTTTTGGCGCATTGTCGCGCGTGTAACGCAGAAAGTTTTCAAACAGCAAGGCCTCGCGCCGTTCATGCGCCTTTTTGATCCGCGCGTTATCATCCAGGAACGGTCCATAAATATATTTGGACAATGCCATCTCATTTATAAGTGCATGCGGTTCTTCGGCCTCTTCTGGGAACAGGCTATGCAGATGATCAAAAACCCGGTTTTCAGCGGTAGCAAGGTAATAATTCTGCGTTCGCGCCACATCACGATAGCTCAATATGACGGCTTTTGCGGCCTCATCAGGTGCAAACATTGAAAGCCGTTCCAGCAAAAAGGGCGCGGATGTTAAAAATTCCTGGTCAACGCCCCAGAGATTACGCGGCCATCGGCCCCAATGTTTTTGAATGGAACGAATGAGAGCAATGGACTCTTTATCGTTTAAAACCTGCATCTGACGGGCATTTTGCGGGTCGGCCAGAAAACGCTCAAGCTCATCACCACCGCGCTCCGCAATATCCTCCAGATTCGCCGCCATCCATGGCCCCATGGAAACGCCATAAGCGCCATAGCCTGATGTGCCAAGCGCAGGGACGAGATCTTTTAACAGAATTGTAGTATCCGCCATGCCAGGTTCGCTAGCCACGGCAAAAACATGGGCCTGTTCAGCCTGAGACTTAATCCAGGCAACATAAGGGCTTGGCTGCGCCTGCGCAGTGGTCCAGACGAAGCATAGTGATGCGGCGAAAATGGAAAGCCTTGGTAGGGCCATCTTTCACATACTCCAAATAAGCCCGCCCAATTTGGGACAGTCTTACGGCTTTAGAGTAAGGAAATCGTTAATTCCGGCTTATTTTAATTCGTCCCAGAATTCACGCAGCCTATCAAAGAAACTGGTGGATTCCGGCGATGACGCGCCTTTTTCCGCAGCCTCGATATCAGAGAATTCGCGAATAAGCTCTTTTTGACGTTTGGTGAGACGGCTGGGCGTTTCCACATTGGCACGCACAATCATATCGCCATGAGGGCCGCCGGAAATTGTCGGCATGCCTTTGCCGCGCAAGCGAAATTGCTTGCCCGTCTGCGTGCCTTGAGGAATTTTGACGCTGGCGCGTCCACCGCCAATGACGGGGACTTCAATCGAGCCACCCAAAATCGCTGTCGCCATAGGCAGCGGGACCTGGATATAGAGATTTTCACGGTCACGCTGGAAAATTCGGTGCGGTGCGACAGTGATGAAAATATATAAATCGCCCGTGGGTCCGCCAAGGCTACCGGCTTCACCCTCACCCGCTAAGCGAATGCGCGTGCCGCTTTCCACACCTTTCGGAATGCTGACCTTCAGGCTGCGCTCTTTATTGACCGCACCGCGGCCACGGCAACTCTTACACGGATCAGAAATGACCTGCCCTGCGCCCTGACAGGCGGGACAAGTACGCTCAACCATGAAAAAGCCCTGCTGTGAGCGGACTTTACCCACACCACGACATGTACCGCAGGTTTCAGGCGTGCTGCCTTCTTTAGCGCCCGTTCCATGACAGGTATCACATGCGACAGCTGAATGTACGCTGATGGTTTTAGAGATGCCTTCAAAGGCCTCTTCCAGCGTTACATCCAAATCATAGCGCACGTCATTGCCACGCCGCGCGCCAGACCGGCCACCGCGTCCGCGACCCCCCATCATGTCGCCGAATAAATCGTCAAAAATGTCAGAGAAGGCCCCGGCATCAAAGCCGCCACCGCCAAAACCGCCATTGCCCATACCGCCATTTTCAAAAGCCGCATGGCCATATTGGTCATAAGCTGCACGCTTTTGCGGGTCTTTTAAGACGTCATAAGCTTCGTTGATTTCTTTGAATCTGACCTCGGCTTCCGAATCCCCGCCATTGCGGTCCGGATGGTATTCCATCGCTTTTTTACGGAAGGCGGATTTTAGCGCTTTGTCGTCCGCACCGCGGTCAACACCCAAGGTTTCATAATAATCGGCTTTGGCCATAATACTCTGGACCCTTATATGGCATGAAAACGCCGTTCGAGCCTGGCCCAAACGGCGTTTCCTACCTTATTATTTAAGCGGATTTCTTATCGTCGTCGACTTCTTCGAAATCAGCATCGACAACGTCTTCTGCTCCAGTTTCCCCGGCAGCACCTTCAGCGTCTGCGCCACCTTGTGCAGCTTGTTCCGCTTTATAAACCGCTTCACCCAGTTTCATGGCCGCTTGTGCCAGGGTTTGGGTTTTGGCGTTGATGGCATCCACATCATCACCTTCCAAAGCGGTTTTCAAATCAGCCACAGCGCTTTCAATGGCAGCTTTTTCTTCGCCACCGATTTTATCGCCATGCTCACTTAGTTGTTGTTCAGTTGAGTGGATAAGACCCTCGCCTTGGTTTTTCGCATCGACCAAAGCGCGACGTTTCTTATCCTCTTCCGCGTTGGCTTCGGCGTCCTTGACCATTTTTTCAATGTCGTCATCGGACAAACCGCCAGAGGCCTGGATGCGGATCTGCTGTTCTTTGCCAGTACCTTTGTCTTTGGCGGAGACATTCACAATGCCGTTCGCGTCAATATCAAAGGTCACTTCAATTTGCGGCACACCACGTGGTGCAGGAGGCAGACCAACCAGGTCAAATTGACCCAGGATTTTATTATCCGCAGCCATTTCACGCTCACCTTGGAAGACGCGGATGGTCACCGCACCTTGATTGTCTTCGGCCGTTGAGAACACCTGGCTTTTCTTCGTCGGGATAGTGGTATTGCGGTCAATCAGACGCGTGAACACGCCGCCCAGGGTTTCAATACCAAGGCTCAGTGGTGTTACGTCAAGC
>JASFRS010000168.1:0-5344 GCA_050114795.1 Sphingomonadales bacterium | reverse complement strand
GCGGCTAAGCTGCAAAATCCCGCTTATCCGCCAATGCTCAGACAAGTCATAACGCGCCACACCGCGAAGGGTTACATCTCTAAATCCACCACCAGGCGTATATATAGCCAGTCCGGTATTAGCGGACCGTTCCTCAGTAATCCCATAAAAAGCTTGCGTGAATTTCTTTGATGTCCAGGTCAGTCGCCCACCCACTGCTGCTGCAAATTTTCCATTAGGGGAGCGATATACCCCTTGGTCAGCCGTCATAAAAATGGTCAGGCCATCTTGTTCACCGCTAATATCTTGGGAAAAGCGCGTTCTAAGCACCGTCTTTTTAAACCGTGCCTCAAGATACCCTCCAGCTTCAAACCCTCCGCCAACACGGCCCAAGCCCTCAAGCGCCTTACTGTCACCCTCCCCACGCCCAGCGCGGTAACGGATGAGAGCACCCATATGAAACCAATCATAAGAATATAGCTGCAAGGTCGCCTGCGTGCCGAAAAGCCTGAATTTATCCTTATAAGCAATATCAAGGACGGGAATGAGCCGGAAATCATAGCTCTTCGCCCCAACGAATTCAGGGCCAACACCCCCACCCAATCCAACACGTACACGCACATCACGGACGTCAAAATCGCCGGGAATGATTATATCCAAACCTTGATTGACAACATCCATCGCGTTGTCAAAAACGTCACTGGCAACGGCAGGCGCAGGCACAGCCACTAACACCAAGGCATAAGAGACCCTCGATAACTTCCACATACACACCTCCAGGCCCTAAGCCCTTAGGGAGCGGAGCGTGCAACAATAATTAATCGGATATATTGCATGATCACTGATGCCGCACAGCCAATGACAACACCCCATAGCAGCGCTGCGACACCAAGATTCAAAACGGCCACTCCCCAATAGGCCAATGGGAGCATGATAACAAGAAATGCTAGTGATTGTATAATTGTTGGCCACCAGGTCTCTCCAAAGCCTCGCAAAGCATTGGAAAGTACGAATTGCGCACCATCTACAATAACAGCGACACCGGAAATCCATATTATTGGCAACACCAACGCCATCAAGGCTGGTGTCCCATTGAAAACGCGAATAATTCCTTCGGGAACAGTCCAATATAATATAGCGACTGCGGCCATAATCAGTACAATTAACCCAATCCCCGTTTGCGCGACACGAAGGGCCGGGCCTTTATCATCAGAGCGATAAGCCATTCCAACGCGAACAGTTGTTGCCGTCCCCAGTCCGGACGCCAACATGAAAAACACACTTTGAATTTGAAACAGAAGACCGTAACCGGCCATTGAAGCCGCACCCAATTGCGCTGCCATCAGGCCTAAAATGGCAAATCCTGCCACTTCTGCCCCCAGGCTTGCACCGGCAGCATATCCGATTTTTCGCTGTTCAGCCCATTCACTCCATTTGGTGGTGAGTTTTTCGCGAATCCCGAATTGCTTATGATCGCGCAATGTCCAAATCCGCCAGATCAATAATATCGCCACCACGAATCGTACAATTGTCGTCGCAATAGCCGCGCCTTCCGCTCCCAGCTCAGGCAAGCCCCAGAGACCAAAAATCAGCAATGCATTTAAAATGATATTCAACACATTCCCAACAATCATCGAGACGCTGACCCAGACAGGCCGATTAATTGCTTCGAGAAAAAAACCGCAGCTAAAGCCAATCATCTGTGCGGGCACGCCCAGACCATAGGCAATCAAGACCCGTGAGCCCCCTTCAATCAAGTCCGGGTCAGCACCTATAGCAGTGAAAAAAGCCACACTGGGCAGGCACATCAAAAATCCCAAGAGCCCCAATGTCGTCGCATAAGAAAGTGAGCGCCGCCATATTGCACCAACCTCTCTATATTTACCCGCTCCATAAGCCTGGCTGGCCAATACAAGGGTGCCCATGACAAGGCCAAGGCCCGTATATATGAAAAACATCAATGCCTGCTGCGCTAATGCCAATTCGCCAACCTCCAAGGTTGACACATAGGAAACCATAGCAAGGTCAATAACGCTGATAGCAACAACACCCGTTCGCGTCACGACTACTGGCACTGCCAATTTCAGCAGTGCTCCAGCGATTGGAAGAATTTTTTCATTATCTGTTACGCTGCGAATTGACATAACACCCGGCGGACCTTTGAATGAAGCAAATACAAACATAATAAATATAAGAGTGCGGGAGGATGGCATGATTTCAGTGGAACGCAAGGGTGAAATAGCAGTGGTCAGTTTGAACCGCAGCGCCGTTCGAAATGCCGTCGATGATGCAACTGCAGAAGCACTTTATGATGCAGCTTTAGCCTTTGATGAAGACCCCAGCCTCTCTGTTATGATCTTAAGCGGATCCGGTGGACATTTCTGCGCCGGCGCCGATTTAAAAGCTGTTGCAAAGGGGGAACGTCGCGCCATCCGTGAAACTGGGATAGCACCCATGGGGCCAAGCCGTTTACAGTTAAGCAAACCAGTGATTGCCGCTGTGGAGGGTTATGCCGTTGCTGGCGGACTTGAACTCGCGCTTTGGTGTGATATGCGGGTTGCTGCAAAAAGTGCCATTTTTGGCGTCTATTGCAGACGCTTTGGTGTGCCATTGATTGACCTTGGAACCATTCGCCTACCCCGTCTTATTGGCCATGGCCGGGCGATGGATATGATTTTAACCGGGCGAAGTGTAGAAGCCTCAGAAGCGATGGAGATAGGCTTGGTCAACCGTCTGGTCGAGGACGGAGAGGCCTTATCAGCCGCTTTGGAATTAGCCGAACAAATCGCTGCTTTCCCGCAAAAATGCATGAGAGGGGACCGCATGTCAGCCATTGAACAATGGGACCTTCCCTGGGATGAAGCCGTAAGACGTGAATTCAATCACGGAATGGAAGCCTTAAGCTCCGGCGAGACACGCACGGGTGCTACAGCCTTTACAGAAGGTGCCGGACGTCATGGTGGTAAACGCGAGGGCTAAGGCAAAAACACCCGTAGCCTAGCCAAAGCCACATGGCCCTCGACCTCCTGATAGAAAGGCATCAGCTGGTTTTGACGCGCTGGGTCATCCCTTGATATTCTAGTGAAACGATAAGCTATGCCCATATCGACCTTCTCGTCCAAAGTCATGATCATTCCAGCGCGGCTTTGCATGGGGCGCTGATACAGGAGATCCGCGCGGTTGTAATAGATATTGAAGCGATCTAATAGTCTCACATTCTCAAGCTCAGCAAGGGGCGCATTTCCACCTAAACATGCACTTTTTCCAGAAACAAAGGAGCGAAGAGATTCATTTAATTGGGTTTCATAACACTCCATCTGCCCATCCCCCAGAGCCGCACCGGCCGCACGCACGGCCCAGAGTTTTGCGACCGGCGTGAAAATATTCAAAGGGGGGGCATCAAGGGATAAAGGTGTTAAGGCTTCAATACGCTGTGCATAAGCGTTTGAACTTAAACCTGCTATCAGAGCCAGAGCTATGGTTGTTCTTTTTACAACATTTACCATGGCCTGAGCATAACTCGGCCATGGTAGCGCTTTTGTTAAGAATTCCTTTGGATTTTAAGCAAATTCCAGTCCCGAAATGGGTCAAGCAATCGGTGCGGTTGCTTTGTTAATCCAATCAGCAGTAGCCCCATCCACCTGGGGAACTAATATATCATGCACCCGGGCATGATACTCATTGAGCCAGGCTTTTTCATCCGCATCTAGCATATCCGGCAAAATCATATTTTGATCAATGGGCGCGAAGGTAATGGTTTCAAAGCCGAACATCTCCCGCTCATCCCCTTCTTGCGGGCGCGGCTGAACTATGACGAGATTTTCAATGCGGATGCCAAAATCACCGGCTTTATAATAGCCAGGTTCATTGGATAAAATCATGCCTTCCTGAAGAGGTTCATCCGAATTCGCCTTGGCAATACGTTGCGGCCCTTCATGAACGGATAAATAGCTTCCCACCCCATGGCCTGTTCCATGATCAAAGTCCAACCCCTGCTGCCATAAGGCATAGCGCGCCAAAGTATCCAGCGCCCGACCCGGTGTGCCTTTAGGAAAACGTGCGGTGGCCAAGGCGATATGGCCTTTTAACACCAGCGTGAAACATCGCTTCGCTTCATCACTGACTTCGCCAACAGCAATAGTACGGGTGATATCCGTGGTGCCATCCAGATATTGCCCGCCTGAATCAATAAGAAACACACTATTGGGATCAATGGGGAGATTGCTTTCTTCATCGACCGAGTAATGCGGAATGGCTGCATGGGGACCAGCCGCGGATATTGTCCGGAAGCTTAAGTCTTGAAACAGATTAATACGACGGCGGCAGTCTTCAAGATAACCAGCTGCTTTCAGCTCATCCAAACCGCCCTTAGGGGCTTCATTGGAAAACCAGTGAAGGAATTGCGACACAGCCGCCCCGTCGCGGCGATGAGCCGCGCGCGTGCCTTCCAACTCAACCGCGTTCTTGCAGGCTTTTGGCAAAACGACTGGGTCACGACCTTTGATAACGCGGCCACCCGCCTTTTCAACAGCTTCAAAAAGCGCCACCACGCAATTTGTCGGGTCCAGTAGAACAGCCTTGTCTTTGAAGGTTGCCAGTACCTGCAAAAATTCCGCGCGGTCGCGAATCTCCACATCTGCGCCCAAATGCTCTCTTACCTCTGCTGTGATTTTGCGCGGGTCGGTAAAGAGTTGACCCTTGCCCTTTGCATCAACCACAGCAAAAGCCAATCCAACCGGCGTATTCTCAATATCCTTCCCACGAATATTGAATGCCCAGGCAACGGAGTCGAGAGCAGCCAGCACGCAAACATCCGCACCCGCATCACGAACGGCCGCAGCAATGTCTGAGAGTTTGTCGCCAATGTTGCGCCCCGCATAAACATCGTCCTGCGCGGTGAAGGGGTGTAGAGGCAAAGCAGGTTGATCCGTCCATACGGCATCCACCGGATTGCTATCACAGGATACAAGTTCTGCCCCCTTGATAGACAATGTTGTTTTCGTGGACGCAACCCAGTCCACAGCATGTAGCCAGGGGTCAAATCCAATTCGGTCACCGGAACTGGCATTCGCCTTCAACCAAGCCGCAGGCGTTGTGTCGGGAAAATCGACATAAGCAAAGAGGCTTTCGTCAACCTGTTCCCGCACCTGAATGGTATAGCGTCCATCGATGAAGATTGCGGCTTTGTCTTCCAAGACCACTGCCGCACCCGCTGATCCGGTGAAGCCGGTCAGCCAGGCTAGACGTTTCGCATAGTCCGAGACATATTCGCTCATATGCTCATCGGTTAAAGGGATAACGAACCCATTTAAACCACGTTTTTTCAGCTCTACCCGCAATGCGGCCACATGATCTGGATGTGTTG
>JASFRS010000167.1:0-5354 GCA_050114795.1 Sphingomonadales bacterium | reverse complement strand
TGTGGCTCTGACTTAGAAGCTGTAGCGCACACCAGTGCGGAAGCTGTGGCTTGAGATGTCGGAGCCAAAATCCCCGCCATAAGTCGCATAAGCTTTTAATAGTCTCCAGGAAACCTGAGATGAACAAAAAAGCGCCGAAACGGCGCTTTTTTCATTCTTAAATTCTCATAAGTTGCAATTCTACTCCCGACTACCGAACAATCTCAGCAGCATCAGGAACAGGTTGATGAAATCGAGGTAGAGGTTTAACGCCCCCATGATCATCAGCTTCTTCTGCGCCTCACCCTCAGGCGTTACATAATACATTTGACGCAGTTTCTGATTGTCATACGCGGTCAGGCCAGCAAAGACGACGACACCAACGATTGAAATGATGAAGCTCATCATTGAGGATGCGAGGAAGATGTTCACGACAGAAGCAATGATAATCCCGATCAGGCCCATGAACATGAATGTTCCAAGGCCGGTGAGGTTCTTCTTCGTCGTATAACCGAACAAGCTCAACGCACCAAACATGGAGGCGGAAATAAAGAAGACCTTAGCGATGGACGTTCCCGTATAAAGGAAGAAAATACTGGAAAGCGACAGACCCATCAAAGCGGAATAGACCCAGAACAGGCTCTGTGCCGCTCCGGAGCTTAGTCTGTTCACCCCAAAGCTTAAAACCAGGACCAGCGCTAAAGGCGAAAACATAACGATTAGGCCAAGGCCTGTCTGTCCGACGATATAACCTTCCGGTGAGACCTGATATAATAGCGTATAAAGCGCCGGCGTTGTGTAAGTCAGCAATGCCAAAACGCCTGTCAACAACACACCGGATGCCATATAATTATAGATACCCAGCATATATTTACGCAGGCCCGCATCAATTTGCGCCTGAGTACGCGCCGGTGCGCGACCAAAAGTCGATTGGTTTTGCTGGCTGCGATAAGGTTGGTTCATATCAAAAGTCCCTTTTGTCCCTTTTAGAGCACTTGTCGGCTAATATCGTCTTCATCATTCCGATTTTCAAGGAAAAGCGGATATTTTCACAAGCCGCTTAACAGGCGATAGGGGCGTAAAGACAGTACCCTCCAGGTTGTTAACAAACCGAAAACCACCGTTAAAACAATAGCGAAGCCCAAAACTGAGATCATTGGAACAGGCGGCCATATCCAGTCGCCTTCAAACAAATTCACCACAACAAAATACGCTGCGGTTGATCCCAGACCTAAGGCGATAAGCCCCGTTATACCTCCCAAAATTGCGTATTCCACAATATAGGCTTTTAAAATATCCGACCGTGTTGCACCCAATACCTTTAGCACAACTGAATCATAAGCCCTGGCGCTATATCCCGCGGCCATAGCCCCGGCCAACACCAATATGCCCGTTAAAATAGAGACCAGCGCAGTAATACGAATAGCCGTTCCAATCTGCACCAACAAATCGTTTAAAGACATCAAAACTTCCTTCATACGAATGGCTGTCACGCCAGGAAAAGCATCCGTCACACGCACATAGGTTGCCTCTTCCACAGCCCCATCCGCCTCCACCGTCGCCATATAGGTATGAGGAGCGGCTTCCAATAAGCCAGGCGCAAAAATGATCACAAAATTGAAGCCGTAAGTGCCCCAGTCAATTGACCGGGTGTTTGCGATTTCGGCTGTAATTTCACGGCCCAGGACCGACAGGGTTAATGTGTCTCCAACTTTCAGCCCCAAGCCTTCCGCGATTTCATCGCCAAGCGAGATGAGTGGTGGTCCTTGATAATCTTCAGGCCACCAATTGCCATCTATCAGCTCATTTCCCTCTGGCAGCATGCCGGAATAGGTGAGACCGCGATCACCACGCAGCACCCAGGATACATTAGGATTGGCATTTACGTCCCGCACATCCACACCATTGACCTTGGTGATGGGGCCACGCAGGCTCGGCACCATTTCCAGCGCTCCCACCCCTTCGATAGATGCAATCACATCGCGAAAAGCAGCTTCATCTTCGCGCTGAATATCGACGAAGAAAAAGGCCGGGGCCTGATCCGGTACTGTTTCACTAACTTCGCGATTCAAATTCGCTTCAATCCCTGCAATGGTGGCAAAGAGGGTCAATCCCAGACCGACAGATAAAACCACCGTAGAAGTTGCCGAACCAGGGCGATGCAAATTGGCAAGCGCAATCCGCAGACCAGGCCTGCGGACCCGAGGCAATTTCCGTGCGACCCAACTCACAAGCCACCCCGTTCCCCTCAGGAACAGCAGGGCAAATATAATCCCACCGATAAAGCCAGCGGCAACGATCGGCGCTTCAGCCAAAACCGTCGCAAGGCCGATCAAAACGACAAGCGCCAAAGCAATTAAAATGACATAGCGTTTCCGTGGCCAGCGACTTTCAGGTGAAACAAGCGCTCGAAACAACCGGGCAGCAGGAATATCCTGCGCTTTCGCCAGTGGCCAAATGGCAAAGATAAGAGTGATAAGAAACCCATAAAGCGCTGCAACAGCCAGAGCCGCAGGATAAATCCCCACATCCGGCGTCACCGGCAGACTGCCTTTAAGCGCCTCAACCACTGCAATAGGGGCCAATGCACCAATGCCAAGTCCCAGAAGGATTGCAACCGCAGCCATAAGACAAATCTGAACCAGATAAATCCGGAAAATCAGCCCGCCATCCGCGCCCAGCGTTTTAAATGTCGCAATGGTTTTGGTTTTGGCATCAAGATAACCGCGCACAGCATTACCGACACCGACACCGCCAATACCAAGAGCCGTTAACCCAACCAGACTTAGAAACATACCCATCCGGTCGGTAAAACGCCGCACGCCGGGTGCGCCATTGCTACGGTCACGTACGAGCCAACCTCCATCGGGGAAAGCTTCATCCAGATCCTCACGCCAGGCGGTAATGTCCGCCTCTTCCGGCAGCGCAACTTTATAATGATAACGGATCAAACTGCCTTCTCGCACCAACCCAGTCTCTGCCATAGCAGCATGAGAGATAAGCACCGTGGGGCCAAGCAAGAAGCCCTCATTGGATTTATCCGGCTCAGTCTCAATAAAGGCGCGCACGACAACATTAATCTGACCGATCCGGAGCGTGTCACCCACATCAACCGCAAGACGTGTACCCAAAGTGGGGTCAACAGCAACGCCCCAAGATCCATCACTATTCGCCAGTGCAGATGATAAAGATAAACCATTCGCCAACCGCAAATCGCCATAAAGTGGATAGGCATCATCCACGGCTTTGACCTCAACCAGTGTTCTTTTTTCCGTTACCTCAGCACGAGCCATGGAGCGTAACCGCATAACCTTGGAAATCCGGTCAGCCTCAGCGCTTAAATAAGAGAATTCTTCATCGCTAGCTTCACGGTGCGTAAGGCGCAATTCCACGTCCGCGCCTAAAATGCTTTGCCCCTTAGCGGACAAGGCGGACAATACACCGTCCGTTACAGACCCGACAGCCGCAATCGCAGCAACGCCCAGGCATAGACAGGCCAGAAAAATACGAAAGCCTTTAATGCCCGTGCGCATTTCCCGCAGCGCAAAGCGGAGACTTAAAGCCATGCTCATTGCGCCGCTGCCTGTTCATGCGCCAATTGACGGTCACCAATGATTTTACCGTCCTGCATTTCAATACTACGGTCGCAGCGTTCAGCCAGAGCCATATCGTGTGTGATTAAAACCAGGGTGGTCCCGCGCTTGTCATGCAGTTCAAACATGAGTTCAATGATGGACTTGCCGGTTGAGCTATCAAGATTTCCCGTCGGCTCATCTGCGAAAAGCAATGCAGGTCCTGGCGCCAGCGCTCGTGCAAGCGCGACCCGCTGCTGCTCTCCACCAGAAAGCTGGGACGGATAATGGGTTAAACGATGCTCAAGGCCAACGGCTTTTAATTCTTCCTCTGCGACTTCAAAAGCATCACTGCGCCCGGCAAGCTCCAATGGTACAGCCACATTCTCCAAGGCTGTCATGGTGGGGATGAGGTGAAAAGCCTGCAAAACAATGCCTGTATTTTTGCGCCGGAACAGAGCCAGGTGATCCTCACTCATACCACTCAAATCTTGCCCAGCAACGAGGACTTTGCCAGATGACGCCTGCTCCAGACCTGTCATGACAGCCATTAAGGTCGACTTGCCAGATCCGGAGGGGCCAACAATCCCAATCGACTGACCTTGCGGAACGTCTAAGTCGATCCCACGTAGAATATGAACCTCTCCCGCTTCGGACGGCAGCTTCAAATGAACATTCTCAAGGCTAATCATCATTTTGTCTTTTTCCTGGGTCATCTATGGGGGCTCAGGTGTTTCTACGCCCTGGCGCGGGATAAGGATTGATCCATATTTAAATTATGCGACATTTATTTATATCAGACAAATATAGAAAGCTTATGAGACACTTCAATATGTTGCGGATGTTCACCATCTCATGGCTCGCGCTTTTCATCGTATTTTCACCGGCATCAGCAGACGAGGTCATACGCATTTTTGCCTTTGGTGACAGTTTAACAGCGGGCTATGGCCTTGCACCACAAGATGGGTTTACAGCGCAATTAGAAACCCATCTGAAGGACCAGGGCCTAAATGCACAAGTTATCAATGCCGGAGTTTCCGGTGATACATCAAGTGGCGGTCGCGCACGACTTGCCTGGGTGGTTGATGCATTGGAAGCAAAGCCGGACCTGGCTATTTTGGAACTAGGGGCCAACGATGGACTGCGCGGCATTGACCCCGCAGTCACACGAAAAAACCTGGACGCCATGATAGAAGCTTTTCAAGCGCGAGACATCCCGATTTTGTTAACGGGAATGTTGGCACCACCAAATCTTGGCCCTGATTATGAGTCGGAATTCAACACCATGTATCCTGAACTCGCCAAAGACCATGATGTCGCGCTTTATCCCTTTTTCCTGGATGGCGTCGCTGCCAATCCTGAATTAAACCAAGAAGATGGCATTCATCCCAATGAACACGGGGTTGACATCATTGTTGAGCGATTAACACCCTATATCTTGCGCAGTTTGGGCAAATCGGGGCATATTTCAAATTAGAGAGTTGCAAGGGAGAGTGCCATGCCGCGCCTGTTCGTGGGGTTGGAATTGCCAGACCATGTTAAATCCAGGCTGCTCTCCATCCAAGGCGGGATTAAAGGCGCACGCTGGCAAAGCGCTGACCAGATGCATCTCACACTGCGGTTTATCGGCAATGTGGATGGCGGGTCTGCGCATGATATCACCAGCGCCTTATCACAGCTTCAGTTCAACGCTTTCGATGCACAGATATCAAGTGTTGGGCATTTTGGTAAAAATGGATTTATGCGTGCGCTTTGGGCTGGTGTGACGCCGGCAGCGCCGTTTGAATCTCTCCATAAGAAGAT
>JASFRS010000166.1:0-5355 GCA_050114795.1 Sphingomonadales bacterium | reverse complement strand
TTTGTTTCCTTTTTTATTTGCCTAACAGTCGGTCTAGCTCTTATTGGTTTGGCGACTTGGCTCTATAAAAGGGCCAAATATCTCTCGACCATGTTTTGTTCAATGGGGTGGTCTTTAACGGAGATAGCCCTTGGCATGTCTATGAATATGGCCGTACCGCCAAGGGGGATTGGGCAAAAAACCCGACAACTGAGGGCTACGAAACATTTGAAGATTGGTACTACGTGGAAGTCTATGAATGTACGGAGTGGTTATTAAAAACCCTGACAATGGCTCGCGCTTATGCGGGGATATGTCCGAAGATCATTATGTCGAAGTCATTGACGAATAAAATAAAGGCGGGCCAAGAAAATTTCTGCCCGCCTTTATATACTTATGAGATGTCGACTTATTCCTTGTCTAAATAAATCTGACTTCCAAGTTTTTTAAATTCTTTAGCTTTTTCAGCCATGCCTTGTTCAGCCTCTTTCGTACTCATATCCGCATCATTTTGACCGCGGGCAGCATCACGGATGTCCTGAGATATCCGCATGGAGCAGAATTTCGGGCCACACATGGAACAGAAATGAGCGACTTTATGAGCTTCTTTTGGAAGCGTCTGATCATGGAAGTCCCGCGCCGTTTCAGGATCGAGGGCCAGATTAAACTGATCTTCCCAACGGAATTCAAAACGCGCCCGTGACAGCGCATCATCGCGAATTTGCGCAGCAGGGTGGCCTTTAGCCAGATCAGCGGCGTGGGCGGCGATCTTATAGGTGACCACACCAACTTTTACGTCGTCCCTGTTGGGGAGCCCTAAATGTTCTTTCGGCGTGACATAGCAAAGCATGGCTGTCCCAAACCAGCCAATCATCGCGGCACCAATGCCTGATGTAATATGGTCATAACCCGGCGCGATATCGGTCGTGAGCGGGCCAAGCGTATAGAAGGGGGCTTCGCCGCATTCGCGCAGTTGCTTGTCCATATTCTCTTTGATCTTATGCATGGGCACATGGCCCGGGCCTTCGATCATGACTTGGCAATCTTTCTTCCAGGCAATTTGTGTGAGTTCGCCAAGGGTTTCAAGCTCTGCAAATTGCGCGCGGTCATTGGCGTCCGCGATAGAGCCCGGGCGTAGGCCATCACCCAAAGAGAAGCTCACATCATAAGCCGCGCAGATGTCGCAGATTTCCTCGAAATGCTCATAGAGGAAGCTTTCTTTATGATGGGCTAGGCACCATTTCGCCATGATGGAGCCACCGCGTGAGACAATGCCTGTCGTACGCTCTGCGGTTAAAGGCACATAGGCCAAACGGACGCCAGCATGAATGGTGAAATAATCGACGCCTTGTTCAGCCTGCTCAATCAATGTGTCGCGGAAGACTTCCCAGGTCAGATCTTCAGCAATCCCACCGACTTTTTCCAAAGCCTGATAAATCGGAACAGTTCCAATTGGAGTAGGGGAGTTGCGAATGATCCACTCACGAATATTGTGGATGTTCCGGCCTGTAGACAAATCCATAATGGTGTCCGCGCCCCAGCGGGTGGCCCAAACCATCTTGTCCACTTCTTCTGCGACAGAAGATGTGACCGCAGAATTGCCAATGTTCGCATTGATTTTGACCAGGAAGTTCCGGCCAATAATCATAGGCTCGGTTTCCGGGTGATTGATATTAGCAGGAATGATGGCCCGGCCTTTGGCGACTTCATCGCGGACGAATTCAGGCGTGATGAAATCAGGGATCTCAGCACCAAAGGACTCCCCATCACGCTCCATTTTTTCCTTTAAAGCCTTGCGTCCCAGATTTTCACGGATGGCGATATATTCCATCTCCGGTGTGACGATGCCTGCTTTAGCATAGGCCATTTGCGTTACTGTCTTGCCAGCTTTCGCACGATAAGGGCGGTGTTTGGCTGGGAATTCCGGAACTAGGAATTTTTCTTCTACATTGCCATTGTCTTCGGGCTTTGCAGGGCGGCCATCATAAGCTTCCACATCACCGCGCGCGACGATCCAGTCCTCACGCAGGCGGGGAAGACCTTTGTAAATATCGATGCTTGCATCTGGGTCTGAGTAAAGGCCTGATGTGTCATAGACAGTAACAGGCGGCTCATTAGCGGTGGGGTGCAGGTCAATTTCCCGCATGGGAACGCGAATGTCTTTGTGAATTTCACCGCTTTTATAAACCTTGCGGCTGGCAGGTAAGGCACCGGTGGTGACAGAGAAGTCTTTCTTATCCAATGCTTTGTTCATGACCAATCTCCCAAATGTCAGCGTGTTGAACCTGAACGAGAATTGGCTAAAGAATTGGAATTAAGGGCCTAAAATTTGGCCCATGTCCCAGTCCCTTCGCCGGTATAACCCGGATCAGGTTCAAAGGGTTGGTTATTTACCTCTCAGCCGGACCTGTCCGGCACCCCTTGGAACGTAATGTTTCTATAACGCAATGGCAGGGTGACGCCAAGTCAAAGCGTTAAATTTCACTGACATCCGTCTGTTTGATGAATAAATGAAGAGAAATATTAAGGGATTTAAAGGCTGGAGTGCTGCCTAATTCAAGGTGAAGCTTTTTTGTTGATGACAACGAGGAAGGCGTTCTGGTGGAAGACGGTCTTTATAATTCGGCTCAAACAGGTCGAATCATTTGAAAATGGGAATAAAAAATTGCAAGTGATCCGATATTTTTCGTAGAAAGAAAAGATAGTTTGGTTGTCGAAAGTATACCATTTTTTATTAATTGTGACTTTAAGTCATTGTGTTTTTATGATTTTTTGTTTTTAGTAAATAAAGATAAAATTTTATTCAGTTTTTAATAAATATTATTGTTATTAATCTACTTGAAATTACATGCAATTTCATTAATTTCTTCGTGTGACGTTAAACGTCACTGTGCATGATAAAAATGGAGGGGTAAACATGCAAAAATCTAATCGTAAAGAATTTGAGTTGAGAGAGCTTTGTGCTGAAGAGTTGAAAGCTGTTGTTGGTGGGGATGTCGGTAACGGGACCGGGAAACCTGCCGCGGGTGAAGGCACAGGACTTCCGTAAACACAGTTAAGGGCCGTACAGCAATGCACGGCCCTTGCTTAGCAATTGCTCGTATTCTGATCCCCACCGATTTTTGAAAAACCTAGTTTAGAGCTTTTTGTTAGGAGTTACATGGCTCACAGTGCAACTCCAAGATGGAGGCACTGTGTAAAACAATATTGCGCCTCCGAGTTTGAATTTAGCTGATTCGAGCAAAATATCTAATTGATGCGGTGAGGGCGGGCAGAAACTATAAGCGCCATTGTTGATGAATTTCAATAGAGTTCTTGTACTTTCATAAAACAAAAAACATCTATAACACACTGGTTTAAAATACTTTTTGGATTTTTATGTAGGACTTTTCGCCCCTTGTATTTTTGAGTGTCTAGTCAAGATCTGTGTTCTATTTGAAATAACATGATTAATCCGATTACGCTGTTTAGTGGACGATAATCTTTATCGTCTGTCTTCAATATCGCATTGAAAAGGGAGATTCATGCGAAAATTAAAACGTAAAGAATACGAGTTGAAGAAGCTAAACGTTTCTGAACTGCAGGCGGTTGCCGGAGGAGTTGCGGGTTCAGGAACCGGGAGACCTGCCGCGAGTGAAGGCGCAGGGCTTCCGTAAACACAGTTAAGGGCCGTACAGCAATGCACGGCCCTTGCTTAGCTTTAATCAGTGTTTCAAGCTTCTCTGCTATTCAAAAAGACCACATTCCGTTTATCACTAGGCCGCTATTCTGCCTTTTAGTTACCATTGAAATTTCGAATCGTCTTTGGGGTAATAAGGCGCCAATTACAATCTCTAATATAACCAGTATGGTTAGTTTTGGTATTCAGTTGTTCTGGCAGCATAAGAGGCAAGATCTGGGACCATTTAGTTCCCTATCTCTGAGTAGGTTTAATCCTTTGGTGAAAAGGTAAACATACCCTCTTTAGGGATCAAAAAGTCCCGAATTTCAATAACAAACATCTTTGGTTAATTTTTTATTGCAATTGCAGTTAATGCAGAATCTGTGTAGCCTTGATTCGTAATTGGGGTCGGATCCAATGAACAAATTCTTTTTTTAACCCGTGTTGCGGATAGTAGCGTTGTGCGCATGTGTGTAACCGTTTTGGTGAATTATACGCCCCATCCCCCCCTTCTGGGCGATTTGTGAACCGGAGCGGAATGAACAATCGGCTTGTTCCGATTTGTTATGTTGCTTAAGAGTTGAAAAGACCTGCCTGACTGGTCGGGCAGGTCTTTTCTTTTCCAAGATTTAATTTTGGCTGTGCCAATATTGTTTTCTCAAATCTCTTTTCAGTAATTTACCATTGGGTAAGCGTGGTAGGCTGTCCGTGAAATCAACAGTTTTTGGGCATTTATAATGCGCAACCCGGTCGCGGCTGAATGCAATGATTTCCTGAGCCAATTGGTCGGACGGTTGATATTCATCTCTTAATTCGATTACGGCCTTTACCTCTTCGCCGAATTCACTATTTGGAACACCTATCACGGCCACGTCCGCAATTGCCTTATGCAAGGCAAGCGCGTTTTCCACTTCCTGCGGGTAGATATTAACCCCACCTGAGATAATCATGTGACTTTTCCGGTCGGTGAGATAAAGAAAACCGTCTTCGTCTAGATAGCCAATATCGCCCAAAGTCGACCAGCCTTTGGGGTGGAATGCTTCCTTCGTCTTTTCAGGGGCGTTATGATATTCAAAGGGTTCTGTACCTTCGAAATAGATTAGGCCTTCTTCGCCAACATCCAGCTCTTCACCATCAGGGCCGACAATATGTACAGGGCCCAACATTGATCGTCCCACGGTTCCTTTATGTTCCAGCCAGTCCTTCGGGCCTGCGATGCAGAAGCCATTGCCTTCTGAGCCAGCGTAATACTCAAAGATTTTTGGTCCCCACCATTCCATCATCTGCTCCTTAACCTCAACGGGGCAAGGAGCAGCCGCATGGATGGCGGCTTGAAGAGAGGATAAGTCGTATTTGTTCCGCGTGGCTTCATCAAGGTGGAGCATGCGGATGAAATGTGTCGGCACAAACTGCGCATGGGTGATGTGATATTGCTCTATTAACTGCAGCACTTTCTCAGGATCAAATTTTTCCATCACGACGACAGTACCACCGAGGCGTTGTGTCCCCATGGAATAGGCGAGGGGTGCTGCATGGTATAAGGGGCCAGGACACAGGTAGACAGAGCCTGCGCTAAACCCATAGGCCATCTGCATGAGACCCTCCAACACGCCGGGCGTGCCATAGGGATTGCCTGCTAACTTGCGTTTAATCCCCTTTGGATAGCCGGTGGTGCCAGAGGAATAAAACATCACCATGCCTTCGCTTTCATCCTC
>JASFRS010000165.1:0-5370 GCA_050114795.1 Sphingomonadales bacterium | reverse complement strand
GAAAAAAACTTAGGAAAGTCGCCCGACGCTGGGCAACCGGCACGGGCGGCGCGCAGAACAAAAGCGAAGCGCTCAAAGACCTAAAACGCTTTGGCGCGAGCGAAAAACAAATTGAGGAATTGGAGGCGCGCTGGGCCATCTCAGCCGCCCGGGAGCAGATCGAAATCGCGCCCGATGAACATAACCCAGTCACTTTGTTTTTCGCACTTTCGACCCAGTGGCGGGAGGGCTTTAACGGCCCTTCCGGCCTGGATTACACAGCCGTCCGGCCCACGGCAGAGATGCTGGGTTTAGAAGTGGATCGGACATTGTTCATCGACCTGCGGACCATGGAGGCCGAAGCCCTCAAGGCCTGGCGGGACAGAAAGAGACGATAGCTATGGCGGATGACGTAACAGTCACAGTTAAATTTGACGTTGAAAACAAGAAATTCCTCGGTCAATTGTCTGAGGTCAATACAGCTCTTACCAGTGTTTCGACGCAGGCGAATAATGTCGGTACGTTCATCAAAAATAGCAAAATCGAGTATGAGAATCTCGGAAAATCGGGGTTGAAAGCGCTCAGTGATCTCGCCGATGGAGATGGAGCCTATGAGACTTTAAAAAAACATGGCCCTGAAATTGCAAAATCTTTTTCCAAAGTCGGAGGGATTATAGGAAAAGCAGCGCGTTTCATCGGCGGTCCTTACGCTCAAGGTTTGTTTCTGGCAGGAGATGGCATTGGGTTTCTATATGGCAAGTTCCAGCAACTGAGGGACGAAGGTCATTTATTCAATGAAGAAATGACCAAAGTCCTGAATACGTTCAATGAAATTAACGGCTTTAAGGTCGATTTTCCTAAAACGGATAAGGAAAAGCTGAAGAGCCAGAGAGATGAATTTGATCAACAGTCAGAGAATCTCAAAGAAATTGCGAAAAGCGCCAAAGAATCCAATGAAATCGTAAACAGCATTCCCAAATATATTGGCGGCCCAAAAGATAGTATATTTTTGGCCGCAGGAAATTTAGGCCGGGATGCTGCAGCATTTGAAGCTGAAACCAATGCAGGTGCGCTTGATCAGGCTGTGAATGCCTTTGACTTCAATGCGCTCGTTGAAGAGCTTGAAGTTTCGAGGGATCCAATCAAAAACGCCGCTCGAAAAATCCAAGAACTTAACAGGGAATTCGAGCGAACCATCTACGAGCTGCGGCAAGAGGCCGGCGAAGAAGGGTTCACTGAAGAAGCTGTTACAGAACAAGTCAATGCATTGCTCGATGATCTTGAGGCATCTAAAGCAAAAGTCTTAGCGGAGCGCGATAAGGCACTTCAGGACGCCGCTCAGTTAGATAGCCCTGCACCGGGAAGTTCTGGCCTCGAGCTATTTGAGGAAGGTCGTAAAAAATTCGAGGAAACATTTGCTGCCGAGTGCGAAGCCGCGGACACGCAACTGGATGCTGCCAATGAGAATTTAAAGGCTGGCGAAGCGGGTCAATCCGCTGCTGAAACCAATTCCCAGGCCGCCCAGGCGAATGAGATGGCTGCGGCCAATGCGCTGATGGCGGCTGAGAGCTTCTCTGGTGCGATTGAGACCCTTGCAAGCGGTATCCTCCCCGGTGAGACGGCTGGTGTGCCTGACGGGGTTTCTCTGGGCGGTGTAGAGCTGCCATTTGGTGATTTGATTCAGCAGCTTAAGGATATCTTCCAAAAAATCCCTGAAGATATCAAAGGGGCGATTGAAGGTGTTACCGGGAACATTACCGGCATTTTCAATCAGGTGAAAGACGCAGTTACCGCTGTGCCTGAGAAATTCAAAACTGCTTTCGACCAAATCAAAGAGGTGTTCACCAGCATTCCTGAGCGATTCCAAGAAGTCTTCGGCAGCATCAGGGAGACTGTGACGTCCATCCCAGGAAAGTTCCAGGAAGCTTTCGGTAGTCTCCAAGACATCTTCACCTCTATCCCAGGCACCTTCCGAGATGCTTTTGGTCAGGTGAGGGATGCCTTTAGCGGGATTTTTGGGTCTGGCGAAGGGGGCTTGGTTGACGGTGTCAAGAAGGCCTTTGGCTCCATCTTCGGTGGCGGTGAAGGCAGCCTTTTCGGTGGTGTCAAAGACGCCTTCAAGGGCTTGTTCAGCGGTGGCAGCGGCATCTTTGGGGGTCTCGTCGATGGCGTAAAAGGAATATTTGGCGATATAGGCGGCAGTTTTTCCGGTGTGTTTGATGGATTTAAAGGTCTGTTCAAAGGCTTTGGCGACAATTTTAAAGGTATTTTTGGGGGTCTGACCGATAGCTTTAATGGGCTGTTTAAACGCGATGGCGCATTGGGCAATATCTTTGGTAATCTCACCAAAAACTTCAAAGGCCTGTTTTCTGAGGACGGCTTACTTGGCGGTTTAAGCAAAGGGCTTTCCGGCTTCACCGGCCAATTTAGCGGGTTGCAGAATGTGGTGGGAAAATTAGGCGGCGGAATTCAAAAACTTTTTGGTTCTGAAGGGGGGTTGGGCAGCCTCTTTGGTGAAGGCGGTTTAACCTCACTTTTTGGCGAAGGCGGGTTGCTTGGTGGCCTTGGCGGGAAGCTCTCAGGCGCGATCGGCAATCTGGGCTCAAGCTTATCCGGTGCCTTTTCAGGCGCTTTTAGTGGCGCTGGTATCGGGTCTTTGCTCGGCGTGTTCGGCTCCAAGGGTCAAACAGGCGCGCAAATAGGCGGGGCTTTAGGCTCCACCATCGGCAGCTTTGTACCAGTTGTAGGCAATGTCGTCGGCGGTCTCATTGGCAGCACATTGGGTAAAATCTTTGGTGGACTTTTTGGAAAGAAAAAACGCGGGACCGTCACACTTAATACGGATTCAGGCGGCGACCTGTTCTTCACAAGGGAATATGGCAAAGGCAAAGGTCGGATTGAGCAGGCGCGAGAGCTGGGTAACGGCGTTTTTGATGAATTGAAGAATATCGCTGATGCCCTGGGGGGTAGCATCCGGGGTGGGCTCAACCTTGGGTCCATCGGGACGCGCAAGAAAGATTTCGTCTTTGACCCAACAGGGCGGGGACGCACCAAAGGGTCCGGTGTGCAGCGCTTTAAAAGCGCGGAAGAAGCCGTCTTTGCAGCCTTGCGCCGCGCCCTTGGAAAAGGAGCTGTGGCTGGGATTTCCGAGCATGTGCAGCGGGCTTTAACATCCACTTCAGATATCAATGCCGCTTTGAAGAAAGCCTTGGATGTTCAGGAATTTGAGCGCTATCTCGAGGGCCTTAAGCCGGTGATGCGCAATGTCTTCCTGGAATTTGAGCGTCAAGCGAAAGAACGCTTGGATATGGCGCGGAAGTTCGGTTTTGGGCTTGCTCAGATTGAAGAATATAACGCGAAGGAACGCGCTGAAATCCTGGAAGCTGAGCTGTCCCGTGCTGTCGGCTCTTTGAAGGACCTTCTCAAAGACCTCACCTATGGCGACCTTGCAGGCGGTACGCCTCAGGAACGGCTGGACCATTTGCGTGTTGAGCAGGAAGAAGCAGCCCAGCGGGTGCGCAATGGCGAAGAAGGTGCGGCTGAAGAATTTGCAGCCATCACCCGGGAAATTCTGGCCATCAGCGAACAGCTCTATGGCTCTGCCGGGCAATATGGCCAAGACCTGGGGCTTTCCCGCACTGAAGTTGAGCAACTGATTGCCCAGGCTGAGGCTGATGTGAATGCCCAGCTTCAAGAAGCGCGTGAGCAAGCTGGGACACTGCCTGAACAACAGCTCAGTGAAGCCAATGCCAGCCTTGATGATATTGCGTTGAGTAATGCGCGGATATTAGCAGCGCTTCAACAGGGTGTTGCATATGGCGGTGGCGGTGGCGGCAGCATCAATTTCAGTCTTGCACAGCGCTAATCATTATCCCAGTTCCCCTTTATCGGAGAGACATTCATGTCCCGTGCCTTGGTCCTTTTAATTGAAGCAACAGCATTTCTCCCGGATGGGACAGATGCGCCAATCATCCGCCTAGCCTCAGGCGACAACCGGGCGGACCATTTTGGAGAACAATGGTATCCGGCCTTAACCCAGCTTCCATTAATGGGCGCCCGGCTGGGCTTTAACGGACGGTCTTTTGAAGCGCCTGTCACCTCAACCACCGGGAATTTCGTTTTCTCCCTGAATATGGGCGATTTGGAGCGCGCGGCTGACCTGGTCTGGGATGGGGCGGACATCAAAATTTATCAAGGTTTTGAAGGTGATGCGGATGGGGACTTTAATCTTTTATGGCATGGCCGTGCGGCTAGCTCTCAAACCAATGAAGAAGCCATTTCCATCACTTTGGCAGACCCGTCCAAAGAATTGGGCAAGCCCATTCTCTCTGAGCGCTTTGCTGGCACGGGCGGCATTGAAGGTGGTGAAGACCTAAAAGGGCGGCTAAAGCCAAAAGCCTGGGGTTTTTGTGAGAATGTGCCGGGCATTCTTATCGATCCCGCCAATTTGATTTATCTGCTGATCGACGGGCCATCGACCATTCTTCAAGTCAAAGATGGTGGTGTGCCCTTTGCTGTGGATCAGGACTATCCGGACTATGCAACCCTGGCGGTGACGCCAATACCAGAAGGCAAAGTGGGCTTTTGTTCAAGCTTAAGTCTTGTCAAAGTCTGGCGTGCGCCGCGTTTTGCCTTAACAGCGGATTTAACGGCATCCGGGTCCATGCGTATTGGTGACATTGCGGAAAATCTGGTCAGTTCAATATCTAATGTGACCTTTGCCCCGAATACATTGGACAATTTCAACGCACTGCAGCCAGCTTTTGCATCATCCTATATTGATGATGAGCGCTCAATTGCCCAGGAATTGGACCGCTTGTTCGGCGGTGTGGGGTCCTGGTGGATGCCCAATGCCCAAGGCGAAATCCGCGTGGACCAGATGGATTTCGGTGCGGTGGCTTTGGATGTGAAAGGCTCAGTCGAGAGCCTTAGCCGGACCAGCGTCCTATCCCCGACTTATCGCCGTGTTCTGGGGTATCGACCCAATTATAAACCCTTAAGCGATGGCGATATCGCCGGTGCTGTTGAAGCGGGTGATATTGCGGATTTAGGCGCGCTTGCAACCCAAAGCACGATTAACTGGGACAACCAGGTCACCGGGCGGCCCTTGAGTTTCCGGGTGGTGGCAAGAGGCACGTCCTCAGTCAACCATCCGACATCCGGCGGGCTTTATGATGATATTGGGACGCAGCTTGCCGGGGAAGGGCAGTCCTACACCGTCAATGTTATGGACCGCGCGACCCGGAATTTCGTTTCCCATAACACCTATGATGTTCAAAACAATGCGGCTGACGCCCAGGCTATGGCTGATGCCTTGAACGCGCTTGGCAATGACAAGATTGTTGTTGTTCACACCCATGGTGATCCGCAGGTGAACCGCCTGGCGAATGG
>JASFRS010000164.1:0-5384 GCA_050114795.1 Sphingomonadales bacterium | reverse complement strand
GGTGGTGAAGCCACAGCTATGGCTATTGAATTAGCTGACTAAAAAATCAGCGGTGCGAATTACATTGTTGTTGGGTAATTCGCACCGCGGTCCAATTCCGCTTTCCAGGCGCGAAAAATCTCAAACAATCCCGTCGTTTTAAAGCCACGTTTGCGGTTTTCTGCCCCGATCTCGTAGGCTATGCGCCATTGTTTGAATAAGGTGCGATAGGCTTCTTTCAAGGTCATGGATCGGTCCCAGATATGGGTGGCTTCACTGCCTGTACCGTTGATCTCTACGATTTGAAAATCTTCGCCCCGTTGCAGTGTCTCTACTGAATGAAAGCGAATGTCAAAACGGCCAAAATAAAACTCGTCAACATCGCGGGATATGGCATCGAACCTGTCCAGCATGGCATCCGTTACAAGATGCGTGCCGTTGCGGAATATAGCGCCTTTACAATGGTTACCGGCAAATACGAGTTTAAAGGCTTCACCGGGCGACAGCACGCGCTGCAATTCTGCCTTATGGCGTTCCAGGTAAATATCTGAAATTTCTGCGGCGCGCTCATCAGCCAAAATCAGTTCTTTGAGCGTGCTTTTGCCGTCCCCAAAAATATAAGGTGCATATTTCAAGGTAATGGAAAATATCTCGCCTTTTTGGGCACCGGGTTTGCGTACATAAAATATACCAGCCTCAGCTTCGAAAGGCACAAGCGCTTGCAGAACGAGCGAATGATTTTCTGGGAATTTATCCAGATAGGATTGCAGCGCAGCTTCATCCTTTATCATTTGCACACCAGCGCCGCGTAAGCCGCTGTCTGGCTTTGCAACAAAGGGGAAATCAATGCCTTTGGATTTTAATTGGTTGTGCGCTTGCTGAAGGCGCTCGTCACTTGCCCCACAAACAGGAAATGCGACATAGGGTGCGATCCATTTCTGTGCTTCAGACCCGGCTAAGTCCATGACTTGGCTCTTATGTTCGCCGACAACCCCGCCTGCGAAAATCTTAGGGTTCGCGATGGTCGGCAAAGTGATGGAACGATGTCTAAGCATTAGCGTTAACGCATAACCCAATACAGGCGCGTAAAATAAAAGCGGGTTCATAAGCTCAAAGCGGGAAAAAGCAGGACCGTCTAAATCAAGTGGGGGAAGGCCTGCATGTGGAATGCCCAATGTCGGATTGGCAATGGTCATGAATTTGTTTTCCTGCTTTTCGCAATACGCCGTTCGACCAAGAAAATGGTCAGGATCAAAACAGCGCCCACGGCCCATTTCCATGGACCTAATTCGTTCAATACAGTTTCACCCAGATAATAGACAATGCCAAATAAAAGGCTTGTCCAAATAGCTGTTGCCGCTAGAACGGCTATGGTGAATTGAAGAAAGGGTGCCTTCAAAAACCCTGCGCCCACATATGTTGGAAGTCGTAGTCCAGGCACAAATCGAGAGGCGAAAACCATAGACCAAGTGCGGCGTTGCGCCCAATGAGCGATGTCCTGCCCCCGTTTGCCGTCGACCCATTTCCTGGCCCATTTATGCGTGGCAGCATAACGCCCTAGCCAGTATAGCCCCAAATCACCTAATGCTATTCCCGCGAACAGCGCAGCGACTGCAAGTTGTGGGGAAACTGTGCCGTCTGCAGCAAAAAGCGCGGCACCAATGGTTGCTGCATCTTCCAATATGAAGGTTGTGCCAATGATGAGCAGGAACAATAACCATGGCGAACCAGCAGACTGTTCTGCAAGTCCTGCAGTGATTTGGGCGAATTCAGTCATGGCTTATCTGACGAGACACTGCGCTTTTTGTCCAGCCTTTGTATGGCCAGCCATAGATGGTCCATTGAATTCCAAGGCAGGAAATGATTGACCCCATCCAATGTATCAACGCTCAGATTACGCACGTTTTGAAAATGGCCTTCCATGAATGCCACATTATCATAAGGAACTAAGTCATCTTTCGTGCCATGGACAATTTCAATGGGAATATGCAGTTGGTCTAATTTCGTTTCTAAAAGCTCTAGCTCATCTTTAAGGGCCATCAACTCAGTATTTGCATTGCGAATGGCCCGTGGCAACAGCCAACGAATGGGAGGAGCAGCACCAACATATTGTAATGGATGGGTTTTTTCCAACCCTGGGTCCAATGCCCCGGCAGCGATGACTAGGCCTGCGATACGATCCTCGTAAAGGACCGCTGCTGCTGCAACAACAGGGCCACCAAGTGAGTGTCCGACAACTATAGGCTTAATGCCATTGGGTGTATCTAAAAACGGTTCGATGGCTGATGCTTGTGTCATTAACGATGTTACAGCATCATGTGGCGTCGTTTCGCCAAAACCCGGGCGGTCAATCGCAATGACTTCAAAACCGGCGGGAGCCTGTTTCATGGTATCCAGCCAGCCATCAGCAGATCCGGGGGTGCCATGGACAAATATGATGCGTCGACCAGATGGGGTGCCACCTTGAATATAGCTTATGCTGTGCCCGCTAGGTGCTTGAACATAACCGCGTACAAAGTTCTGCCGTGCCAGATCCTCATCGCTGATCTTATTAGAACAGGCGGCAAGGAACGCTAGCAGAGCTGCGCTAGCGATCCAACGGAGCCACTTAGGCATTTGCGATACGAGCGGCAGTTTCATGGGATCGGTTCGACAAAAGTCCACGTTTCTTTAAATGTAATATATGTGCTTCAACGGATTTGCACGCTGGAACAAAAAGTCCTTCATCAATTTCCGTATAGAGCTTGTGTACAATATCTTCGATTTCCGTCATTCCGGCGGATAAGCAGGCCAAAACCTGATTTTCCCGCTCATAACGATGATCGATTAATTTACGCAGGACTTCTTTCGGTTTTGAAATGATGGGGCCGTGACCTGGCAAGAAAACCTTCTCATCACGCGCATTCAACTTCTCAAGCGATTCAATATAGGCGCACATCTTGCCAATAGGCGGTGCGACAACAGTTGATGCCCAACCTAGAACATGATCGCCACTAAATAAAATGTCGGTACCTTTTAAGGCATAACATAAATGGTTTGGAAAGTGGCCAGGCGTGTGAATGGCTTCGATCGTCATACCGCCAAAATGGACTTCTTCGCCATCGCTAAGGCAGCGATGAGGTTGAAAATCAAGGTGATAATCATTTTCGACGCAGTCATTTGGTTTGATGGCTGGTAGTGCGCCATAGCCCAAAACCTCAGCGCCTGTCAGCGTGCTTAATATCTCCGCAGCACCGCTATGGTCAACATGACTATGTGTGACGAAAATAAAAGCGACTTTACGACCGTTAACGGCCTCCATAACGGCGTCTATATGTTCTGCCATGTCGGGGCCGGGATCGAGAATCGATACAGTTTCCCGCCCGATGATATAGCTATTGGTCCCGCGAAATGTCAGCGGTTTGGGGTTGGCCGCCAAGACCCGGGTTACGTCCGGGCCGACCTGCATGACATGCCCATATTTTAGTTGAATATAATTATCGATGTGCACTTAACTCTCACCCTAGGCTTGATTTGGAACGATCCTGGTCTTTATGCCGTTTTCAGTTCGTTCATTGTCCAATTCAGTCCAAGCAGCCAATCAAATATTTCCGCCCAACAGTGGCTTATACCGTAATTCTCACAAATATATACTCACGAATGTCGCTTGGCTGCTCACGATCGATTGAGCAGAATGTTAAGTGGTTTCCATGAGGTGAGTGAGGAGCCCCATTGCGGGATGGGTTAATCAAAAATCGACAGTCTTAGAATAGACATCTTGATTTGCAGACAATAATCCTTGAAGCTTCAAAGCAAATTGGGTGCGGGGTCGCAAAAGCGGCTTGAATGTAAATAGGCGGTTCTGAAAGCCGCGGCCTGGAGGTTCATGGTGTTGCGCATAATAACGGCTGCACTGCTGTTGCTTATTGGAAATAGCGTGGCTGCGCCCGTTATTAGTTCTGCAGCTGCTTTGTCTGAGGAAGGTTCAATAACCTACCGGATTGAGCGTAAAGGCAAGACCATTGGTCATCATCGAGTGGTTCGCACCCAGGATGAACAAGGCCGTTATCATGTGGATATATCATTCTCCATTCGCGTGAAATTCGCGTTCATTACTGCCTTTAAGATGGACCATCAGGCGAGTGAATTATGGACAAGTGACGGGAAACTCTTGAATTTACATGCCTTTACGGACCGCAAAAGCGGACAGTTTGATGTGCGCGTCAACCCTTTAAATGACGAAGATGGGTTCAATCTGGTTGTCAATGGAAAGCAAGAGGTTGCGCCGCCTGAGCTAACGCCTACAAGTTTTACATTTCCCCAAGCGCTTTTTGTGGGGGAGGAGCGTCCAGTTCTGCTTCTTGATACCTTATCGGGGTTTTTAAAGCCTTCGACTATTCATCCCCATGATAAAGTGGAGTTGGAGTTGGATGGTCGCACCATCGAAACTGATTATTATGAGATCACCTATGATGAAACAGGTGATGTCACGCATCGTATCTGGGTGGATGATAATCTGACTTTTTTAAAGCTCGGCCTCTTCACAAAAGATGGGCATTATATTGAGTATTTTCGTGAAGACGCCTAGGCAAGTCCCGGCTTGAATTGAAACACCGTGGTTGTATCGTGCTGATACGAATCTCAAATCCGGACGAATGCTATTCCTTTAACATATTGGAATCATTGAATTGAAAATTCGGCACAAAGATTGCATCTCTATCCATGGTTGAGTGGTAATGTTTTTTGAATATTTCCCCAAAACCATCCCTGATGGTCCTTTTTGCCTGAGCGGGTCTTTAGGGAATACTTTGAGGCGGCGAAGATGACTTCGCCGCCATTTTTTTACTTGAACACGCGGTTGAAAATAACATCGACATGTTTGAAGTGGTAGCCAAGATCGAACAGGCTTTCCAAAGCGCTCTCGTCCAAAGCGGTGCGCACATCTTCATCCTGCTTCAAAAGCTCCAAAAGGCTGAGCCTTCCATCTGATTCCCAGACTTTCATCGCATTACGCTGAACAAGACGATAAGCATCCTCGCGGGAAATACCCGCTTGCGTTAGGGCTAAAAGCACGCGTTGCGAATGGATAAGGCCACCCATTTTATCAAGATTGGCCTGCATGCGCTCGGGATACACCACAAGCTTGTCCATCACCTGCGTCAGGCGGGCGAGGGCGAAGTCCAGGGTGATAGTCGCATCTGGTCCAATCATTCGCTCGACAGAAGAATGGGAGATATCCCGCTCATGCCACAATGCGACATTTTCCATCGCAGGCATGGCATAGGCACGAACCATGCGCGCCAGGCCTGTCAGATTTTCAGTTAGTACTGGGTTGCGTTTATGTGGCATGGCTGATGAGCCTTTTTGCCCTGGTGAGAAATATTCCTCAGCCTCAAGCACCTCGGTTCTTTGTAGATGACGGACTT
>JASFRS010000163.1:0-5408 GCA_050114795.1 Sphingomonadales bacterium | reverse complement strand
TGGGGCAATTACCGCCGCACTTTATCTTGAACATTTTGTAGAACAGGCTAAATCCTGGGTTCACTTCGACGTGTTCGGATGGAATGCGACTAATCGTCCGCACCGTCCAAAAGGGGGAGAGGCCATGGCGTTACGCTCCGTCTTTGCTTATCTGGAACAACGCTTTCAGGTGAAAAAAGATGAAGAAACAAGCTGAGTTTTACAGCCCCAAAGCAAAGTCTCGCGAGAATGGTTTAGACCCGCGCACGCACGCCATTCGACCTGATTTGGCAGACCACCAATTAAAGGATCTGGTGGAAGCTGACCGCTATGTCGATTTTAGCCTTGCCCATGCTTTGCTGGGACGAACCGCCATTTTGGATAGGCCACAAGAGGGCGCGACTCAGGTCTCAGAACTTTTGTTTAATGAGGCCGTTCATGTCTTTGAACGCGGTGATGACTATGCCTGGGTCCAATGTGTTCACGATGATTATGTAGGTTATGTTGACGCGCACGCATTGGATTATAGTGATGATCAAAGAACGTCAACACACCGCCTGTCCACAGCCATAAGCCATATTTATCCGTCATCCAATTTGAAGACTCGACCCATCATGGAAGTCTATGGTGGCACAACGTTCAACATCGCTTTTGATGCCCCGCGGGACAAAGGCTTTGTGGAGATAAAATACAACCAATGGATTTATGAAGCTCATTTAACACAAGAGCCCGGCGATATTCTAACCATCGCGAAATCTTACTTAGGCGCACCTTATTTATGGGGTGGACGGACTTTAAGAGGCATTGATTGTTCGGGCCTTGTGCAAATGGCGCTTATGCGCGCCGGGCTGCCCTGCCCAAGAGATTCAGATATGCAGGCAAAGGTTTTGGGCGAACCTATTGAGGGTGACCTGCGCGTCGGAGATATTATCTTCTTCCCGGGCCATGTCGGCATTATGGTGGATGAAACCCACCTTCTCCACGCCAATGCCTATCATATGGCAGTGACAATTGACCCGCTTGAAGAGGTTATAAAACGCATACGCCGCGACCATCAAAATCCGGTCACGGCGCAGAAACGTTTGATTTTATAGGGCTTTAAAGCTTATTGCTCAGTCGGTGGAGCCATCATCATGCCACCGGTTTCTTCTTTTGCGTCTTCCATCATTTCTTCAGCAGCAGCTTCCACCTTAGGCAGAGCCGGTGCGTCAGGAGACATGGAGCGCAGGAATTGAATGACTTTCGCCCGGTCGGTTTCTTTTCTAAACCCAGCGAAAGACATTTTAGTACCTGGTGCAAATGCCCTTGGGTTGGTCAGGAACGTATTCAGTTTTTCATAAGTCCAAGTTCCGCCAATACCAGACAGAGCCGATGAATAGTTGAAGCCAGCCTTGCTAGCGACTTGCGCGCCAACAACACCATGAAGGTTGGGGCCAATACGATGGCCGCCACCTTCAGCGGCAGTATGGCATGCTCCACATTGACGGAAAAGTTTTTCACCTTGTTCCGCGGTTGCATTAGCCAACAATTCAGCCAGGCTTGGACCTTGTTCTTCTTCCACGACCGGAGCGGCTGTTGTGTCTTCCACCACTTCAATGGGGAAGGCGTCTTCTTCCAGATCATGATGGGCGAAAATGACATCTTCGGTCACGATACGAATAACCATGACCAGAAGGGCTGCGGCTAAGATGCCGCCGAATATTTTATTCCACTCAAAGGAGTTCACGAGCGCTGCCTCTTGACTTACAGGAACCTTAAAATTTTGCCGCACATTAATCACCCAAGGCCGACCATGCAAGAGCCATAAAGTCGCAATCTTCAGCTTTATCGGAATTGACAGGGGTACTACCATGCGCTTTAGTCGCCCAACTCCCAATTTGAGAGCGGTATGAACATGTCCCACACCCATGCAAAACCTAAAGGTATCATAGGATTCCAAGGTGCCCCCGGTGCTTATTCGCATCTCGCGTGCCAGGAAGTCTTTCCGGAGTGGGAGACGCGTCCACATATTTCCTTTGAAGACGTGTTTGATGCTGTTGAGCGTGGTGACATCGATTTAGGGATGATTCCCATTGAAAACAGCCAGCATGGTCGTGTGGCTGACATTCACTTTCTGCTGCCTGAATCTGACCTCCATATTATTGGGGAGCATTTCCATCGGGTCAGGCATTGCCTTCTTGGGATGCCTGAGGCTGATATTCGCGATATTAAAGAAGCGATTAGCCATCCTCAAGCTCTTGGCCAAACTCGCGTTTATCTACGTAATAAGTCCATTACGCCCCATGCGCACCAAGACACCGCTGATGCCGCACGCAAAGTGGCGGAAATGAAAGACCCGCGTTGTGCCGCTGTCGCGTCCAGCCTGGCTGCTGAAATATATGGCCTCAAAATTTTGGATGAAGATATTGAAGATGCGTCCCACAACACGACTCGCTTCATTATTTTATCCAAAGAAGGAGTTAAACCACCACTTGGTGATGGGCAGGTTATGACTTCTTTATTCTTCGCCGCCAAAAACGTGCCAGCCGCGCTTTATAAAGCCCTTGGTAGTTTTGCGACCAATGGTGTCAATATGACAAAATTGGAAAGCTATTTTCGCGACGGGCAGTTTGTGGCTGCGGAATTTTACTTAGACATCGAAGGCCATCCGGACGAACCGCATGTGGTGCGGGCTTTGGAAGAATTACGCTTTCATTCCAAATGGGTCCGCATTTTGGGTAGTTATCCCATCAAGCGCGACCGACACACTGGGGTTATTACTGGCTAAGCCAATGCTGCAAAAGCCCATGGGCGATGGCCAATGGAGGCGGGAGCATGAGAAGCGAGTCATCCCCGTTCATGGCTGCTTCCAGTTCTGCGCGCTTAAACCACCGGGCATCCGCCAATTCCGTTTCATCAATGATGATTTCCCGGCTGGTGGCTTCGGCGATACAGCCAATCATCAGAGATGACGGGAAAGGCCAGGGCTGACTGGCCGTATAATGCACTTCACCAACATGGACCCCAGTTTCTTCAAAGACTTCCCGGCGTACCGCCTCTTCAATATTTTCCCCAGGCTCGACAAAGCCTGCAAGAGCTGAAAACATCCTGGTGGGAAAATGGGCGCCACGCCCAAGCAGGCAATCATCCCCGTCAATCACCAGCATGATAACCACCGGGTCCGTGCGTGGAAAATGTTCCGTTGCACAGCTCTTATCGGTGCAGACCCGCGCATGCCCACCGCGAATAGCGCGATTTTTAGCTCCACAATTCGAACAGAATGTCCGCCGATCATGCCAGGCCAATAAAGACCTGCCCTGTGCCACAATCCCTAAATGCGGCCCATCTCCTTGATAAGCGATAGAACGCGCATCAATGGTCTTCACCTCATCACCCAAAAATTGGGAGATATCCGCTTCTTCGCCATGCAGTGCAAAATGCGCACAGCCTTCATCCAGACCTAAGAACACATAAGCGCGGCCTTGGGCTATCATTGTGGCAACGGCAGCCGAATCCAGATAATGCGGCTTCACCCCATCGCTCACATTCATCAGCGCCTTTAAGTCTGGTGTGAAAAGTAGAAAACGACTCGAAGTGGAGGTGAGTTGAGCATTTATCCACTCGCTATCAGCACGTAATTGGTCAGCTCTATCCAGGGGATTCCCGGAAAAATGGGTGGGGAAAGACACTTTTCTTGTCCTTAGTTGGGCATATGACTCAAATTATTATCGATGCACCCTTGCACTTAACGCACAAATACACAATATTCCGCCGCGGGAGGCTGAGGCGGACAAGCACCTCGCGAACCCGGTCAGGCCCGGAAGGGAGCAGCCGCAACGAGTTTCGCTTGGGTCGTTCTCACCTCCCACTTCTCACACTTCCCCTCTTCCAGAAAAACGCGCTTCGGTGTAGACCAGAGGCATGACAGCAAAAGACAAGACATCAAAGGACGGCTACCGCGTTTTAGCGCGCAAATACCGACCGCAGACTTTCTCGGCACTTATTGGCCAGGACGCCATGGTGCAGACGTTAAAGAACGCCATTGATACAGGGCGCCTCGCTCATGCCTTTATTTTGACAGGCGTGCGCGGTGTGGGGAAAACCACGACAGCACGTTTGATTGCCCGGGCGCTCAATTGCGTAGGCAGGGACGGTCAAGGCGGACCAACGGTTGACCCCTGCGGTGAATGTGAATTCTGCGTCTCTATTGCTGCGTCAAGTCATCCCGATGTGATTGAGATGGATGCGGCGTCTCATACCGGTGTTGATGATATTCGCACCATCATCGACAATGCACCTTATGCGGCGGCCTCTGCACGGTTCAAAGTGTACATCATCGATGAAGTACACATGCTATCCAAAAGCGCCTTTAACGCGCTTTTGAAAACTCTGGAAGAGCCACCTGCCCACGTGAAATTCATTTTCGCGACGACGGAAATCCGCAAAGTCCCGGTGACTGTACTATCGCGCTGTCAACGTTTTGATTTACGCCGAGTGGATGCAGCGCTTTTGGCAGAACATTTCTCCAATATTCTAAAAGAAGAAAATTGCGATGCGGATGAAGAAGCGCTCGCTATGATTGCCAAGGCAGCGGAAGGCTCCGTGCGTGACGGTTTGAGCTTGCTCGACCAGGCTATTGCCCATGGGGGTGGCAAAGTCGAAACCACGCAAGTGCGCACCATGTTGGGTCTTGCTGACCGCAATCAAGTGATTGATCTGTTTGAGGCCTTGATGGAAGGCGATGTACCAAAGGCACTTGACCAGCTAAGCACCCAATATGAAGCGGGCGCGGACCCTATTGTGGTTTTAGAAGACCTCTTGTCTTTCACCCATTGGGTGACGCGATTGAAGCTGGCGGAAAAGTCCGCCTTGTCCAGCCTGGTTTCTGAAGCGGAGAAAACACGTGGGAAGGCTTTAGCGGAAAAGCTGGGCGTCGCCCATTTAACCCGCACCTGGCAGATTTTGCTTAAAGGCCTGGATGAAGTCCGCCGCGCACCCAACACATTGTCTGCGGCTGAAATGGTGCTCATTCGCCTGATGCATGCGTCCAATCTGCCAAACCCAGCGGATTTGGTGAAGAAGCTGAAATCAGCACCCACACAAGGTGCTGCACCACAAAAAGCCCCCACAGGGGCACCGTCAGGCCCCAGTGCGGAAATTGTTCAACACCCACGTTCTCAGCAACGTATGTCTGAAAAGCTGAATATCCAAAGCTTTGAACAAATGGTCTCGCTATTTGAAAAGCGTAAGGAAGGCATCATCTGGCATGCATTGAATGACCACTGCCATCTGGTATCTTTTGAACCGAAGAAGGTGGAGCTGCGCTTAAGCGATAAAGCCCCGCGTGATTTAGCCAGCCGCATGATGACCTGTTTGGAAGCCTGGACGGGGGAGCGTTGGATGGTGGTATTGTCCGCGGAAAAAGGTCAGGACACACTTCAAAAGAAAGA
>JASFRS010000162.1:0-5466 GCA_050114795.1 Sphingomonadales bacterium | reverse complement strand
CGCTGCTTTCTCCAACACATCCGCTGCTCTCAGCACAGTTTCCTCATCAAAGGTCTTGCCTAAAATCTGCAAGCCCAATGGCAAGCCCTGTGCATCCAGACCAGCCGGAACCGAAATCCCCGGCAGGCCGGCCAAGCTTGCTGGCACGGTAAAGATGTCATTCAAATACATTGCAATGGGGTCCGCTGATTTAGCGCCCATTGCAAAGGCTGCTGACGGCGTTGTCGGCGTTAAAATCACATCAACCTGGTTGTAAGCTTTGGCAAAATCATCAGCAATCAATGTGCGCAGTTTTTGAGCTTTCAGGTAATAAGCATCATAATAACCCGCTGAAAGCACATAAGTACCAATCATGATACGGCGTTTGACTTCCGCCCCAAAACCCGCCGCACGTGTGGCTTCATACATGTCGTTAAGTGAGCCACCTTCAGGCATTTCCCGCAGACCGTAGCGCACACCGTCATAACGCGCGAGGTTCGATGATGCCTCAGCCGGAGCAACGATATAATAAGTCGGCAAAGCATATTTTGTATGCGGTAAAGAGATATCAACAATCTCAGCACCTGCATCTTTCAGCCAGGCAATGCCTTGTTGCCATAGGGCTTCGATTTCTTCTGGCATGCCATCCATGCGGTATTCTTTGGGAATACCCACTTTCATACCGCGAATGTCACCGCTTAAAGCCGCTTCATAATTGGGCACCGGTACATTGACCGATGTAGAGTCTTTAGGGTCATAGCCCGCCATGGCTTCCAGCATGATAGCAGCATCGCGCACGGTCCGCGTTAATGGGCCGGCCTGATCCAAAGAAGAGGCAAAAGCCACCGTGCCCCAGCGAGAGCAGCGGCCATAAGTCGGCTTCATGCCCACCGTGCCAGTAAAGCTGGCTGGTTGACGGATGGAGCCACCCGTATCCGTACCCGTCGCGCCCATAGCAATATGTGCTGCAACAGATGCCACAGACCCGCCTGATGACCCGCCAGGCACTAAATCTGCATCAGAGCCTTTTGCGCGCCAGGGGTTTTTCACCGGGCCGAAATAGCTGGTCTCATTGGAAGAGCCCATAGCGAACTCATCCAGATTGGCTTTGCCTAGCATCACTGCGCCATTGGCTTTTAAATTGCCGGAAACAGTTGACTCATAAGGAGGGACAAAGCCTTCCAAAATATGGCTGGACGCCGTTGTCTGGACACCTTCTGTACAGAACAGGTCTTTCATAGCGATAGGAATACCAGCCATGATAGGCGCGTCACCTTTATATAAGGCTTCATCCGCCGCTTTAGCTTCTTCCAAAGCGCGCTCAGGCGTTTCCACAATAAAGGCGTTTAAGGCACGCGCTGCTTCTACGGCTTCAATATGCGCCTGTGTTAGTTCAACCGCGGTGAGTTCTTTTTTACGCAAGGCATCACGGGCTTCCGCGATGGTTAAATCCGTTAAATCTGTCATTATTCAATCACCTTCGGCACCGCGAAAAAGCCGAATTCCGCACGGGGCGCATTCGCCAACACTTTATCTGGATAACCACCATCACTGACCACGTCTTCACGACGGTGCAGCGCATGTTCAACCACACTGGTCATAGGCTTCACATTATCAGTATTCACTTCGCCCAGTTGTTCTACCCAGGCGAGGATATTGTTCAATTCAGCTTTCAAAGGTTCGACCTGCGCCTCATCAAGACGAATACGCGCCAAATGCGCTATCTTGCGGACGGTTGCGGCATCGACCGACATAATATCACCCTATAAATTCTTAAAGGACCCGGATACATCTCCAGGCTTAAACACACACCCCATATATAACTCACCATTGACGTGCAAGTCTTAGGGAGGAGATAAAGCCTATATGGCACGTATAAGTGATAAAAATCTCACCTTAAAGGATGGGCGGCACGTAAAAATCCGGTCCGCCAATCGATGCGATGCTCGCGCGCTTTCACGATTCAAATGTGAAATGTTGCAAACGTCCCGGCATCTGAACACCCGACCTGAGGAAGCGCAGATCAGCACCGGGGCCGAACGCAGGTTAATTAAACGCATTGTCACATCTGAAAATGAACTGGCCATTGTTGCCCTTCACGATGGCGATATCATTGCGTCACTGGAAACCCTAACTGACCGCCGGGGCAGACTGAAACACTCAACTCTTTTAGGGGTGAGTGTCGCCCATGGATTTCGCGGGCTGGGCCTAGGGCACGCAATGCTCCTATGCTGTTTGGAATGGGCTAAAGGGCATCCTTATATAGAACGCGTAGAGCTCCATGTGCACGGCGACAATGACAAGGCTATCAAGCTTTACAAAGTCCTGGGCTTCGTTGAAGAGGGGCGAAAGAAAGATGCCATTCGTCGCGGCCCTCAAGATTATGTGGACGATATTTTGATGTGTGCGTACCTTGGGCGCAAATCAGTGAATTAGGGATTAAGGGATATCATGGCGCGTAAATTTCTCATCTTTGTTGCAGTCGTTACCTTATTATTTGTGACCGGCTATGTCCTTTGGCTGCAATATGCGGATGACTTGATTAAAGCCGCTTTCATTCCGGATGAAGCCTATAACGCTGAAACCGTTCCCGCTGCCCCGGACTATAACAGCGACAGCGCCTGGGCCGCCCTTCCCTCAACAGACAATGGCGCAAAAATGCAGCCTGCAAATGTGGATGGCGCACCGCCCCTGGATGTGGATGTGTTTTTCCTTCACCCCACGACCTATTTAAGCAGCGATAATTGGAACGGCCCCATCGACGATGCAGAGGCCGCCGGACGGGTCGATAATTCGATATTAAAGGGCCAGGCCAGCGCCTTTAACGCCGCAGGTCATATTTATGCGCCACGCTATCGCCAAGCGACTTTTGGGGCTTTTTTGGAACCCAGCGAAAGCGCAGTAAAAGCCTTTTTCACGGCTTATGGTGATGTGAAAAGCGCCTTTGAAGCCTTTCTTGCAAAACGCGATAGTTCACGCCCCTTTATTCTAGCGGGTCATTCCCAGGGCGCAGTCCACGCGCTTGGGCTATTAAGAGATTATGTGGCGAACTCCGCACTTAAGGACCAGATGGTTGCGGCCTATCTCATAGGCTGGCCGGTCTCGATAGAGATGGATGTAAAGGCACTTGGTTTAGAGGCATGCAGCACTGCGCTTGAAACCGGATGCGTGATATCCTGGCAAAGCTTTTCTAAAGACGGCGACGTCACCGCCATACTGGAAGCGTTTCAATCACTCCCCAGCGTCTTAGGCGCAAGCAGAGCAGACTCAACAATGCTGTGCACCAATCCATTAAGCTGGGCCATTGACACGCAGAACAAACCCGCTCAAGACAATCCTGGCGCAGTTGCTTATCCCGATGAAAATGGCGCTTTAGGCCCTATTGAACCCGAATTTGTCGGCGCATCTTGCGGCGATGATGGCATTTTATATTTAAGCAGAGACCCAGGTGCGCCGTTTAATCGGTTCATGTTGCCCGGCAAGAATTATCATGTTTATGACATTCCGCTGTTTTACATGAGCCTTGCAAATAACGCCCGTGCACGCGCCCAGGCCTTTTTAAGTCAATGACGCTTTATCAGGATATGGTGACCTTTAGTGCTGCTTTACCAAAAGCAGGACGGCTTCTGGGTTTTGACCTGGGCACGAAAACTATAGGACTGGCCTTATCTGACACAGGCCGGCAAATCGCCACGCCGCTGGAAACTTTGAAAAAAGGCAAATTTTCCAAAGACCTGCCGTTGATTTCCGCGCTGATTGAAAAACATGAAATCCAGGGCCTGGTCATTGGCTTACCCATGAATATGGACGGCACACAAGGCACACGGGCCCAGGCTACACGGGCCTTTGCTCGTAATCTTGACACGCATTTAGCGCTACCACTCGTTTATTGGGATGAACGACTATCGACCGCTGCAGTGACGCGCACATTAATAGATGCAGACCGATCCCGTGCGCGGCGACAGGAATTAGTGGATAAAATGGCCGCAAGCTATATTCTACAAGGCGCTTTAGACCGGCTGCGCCACGCATGACTTGCAGGGTGGATTTGGGGGGAGTATAGAGACGCCTATGTCGTTTCCACATAAACATCTTTTAGGCATTGAAGGCTTAAGCCCTGCTCAAATTACAGAGCTGCTTGACGTGGCGCAGAGCTATGTGGGCGTGAAGCGGAAAACGCTTCTCAAAGGTCTCACTCAGATTAACCTGTTTTATGAAAACTCCACCCGCACCTTGATGTCTTTTGAAGTTGCGGGAAAGCGGCTGGGCGCTGACACCGTCAGCCTGCCAATCAGCGCATCGTCCATTAAAAAGGGCGAAACGCTGCTGGATACGGCTTTGACCATGAACGCCATGCACCCCGATGTGCTTGTTGTGCGCCACGGAGATTCAGGCGCGGTTAAATTGCTGTCTGAGAAAATGGATTGTGCCGTTATCAACGCCGGCGACGGTCGCCATGAACATCCGACCCAAGCGCTATTGGACGCTCTCACCATCAGGCGCCGCAAAAAGGATATCGCCGGGCTGACGATTGCCATATGCGGGGACATATTGCACAGCCGCGTCGCGCGCTCCAATATCCTCCTGCTCAACACCATGGGCGCACGGGTCCGTGTTGTTGCACCCCCCACATTATTAGCGCCGGATATGGACCGCCTGGGCGTAGAAGTCTTTACCGACATGGAAAGCGGGCTTGAAGGCGTTGATGTGGTGATGATGCTGCGCCTTCAATTGGAGCGCATGCAGGGCGCTTATCTGCCCAGCGTAAAAGAATATTTCCATTTTTACGGCCTCAATGAAGACAAGCTCAAAAAGGCCAAAGACGATGTCCTCATCATGCATCCTGGACCGATGAACCGGGGCGTAGAAATCGACACGCGTTTAGCGGATGACATCAATCGCTCTGCCATTCAAGAGCAGGTTGAAATGGGTGTAGCCGTTCGCATGGCCTGCCTTGATATTCTCACCCGCCCCATCCGGGAAGGAGGGAATAGATGAGACGCCCGCTTCATTTTAAAAACGCCCAGTTGATTGACCCTGTCGCGCTTACAGAGACGCCCGGTGAGTTGGTAACAGAAGACACAAAAATCACCGCCATCGGACAAAAGCTTGAAACGCCTGAAGGCGCGGAAGTTATTGACTGTAAAGGCAAAGCTTTAGCCCCAGGCATTATCGACATGCAGGCCTTTGCCTTGGATGGTGCTGCTGCGGCGGCCGGGGGTATTACCACCGTCGCCCTCATGCCCAACCTTGACCCGGCGGTCGATAATGCGGCCATGGTGGATTATGTCTTACGCCTTGGCCGGGATGATCCGGATGTTCGCGTACGCCCAATCGGTGCCGCGACAAAAGCTTTAGCGGGCCGGGAAATTGCTGAAATCGGCCTGATGCAGGCTGCAGGTGCCGTTGCATTTGCCAGCGGACGTGAAGCCTTGGCTGACAGCGCAGTCATGCTTCGGCTGCTTAGCTATGGCACACGTTTTAATG
>JASFRS010000161.1:0-5474 GCA_050114795.1 Sphingomonadales bacterium | reverse complement strand
GGCGCACCTATGATGACATCACCGAAAACGGTCCCGTCAAAGGTGGAAGCGGTCATATCCCCTGCGGAAATTTCTTGAGGAGATGCGGTAAACAAATTGCCCAAGACTGCAATTTCAGGTTGTGGGAGGCTGGCGGTTGCTACCCCTTGAATGAAATAGGTGAAAGGGGTTTCGTCAGGGTCGTTGCTGGTGATTTCAACCGTAGCGATATGCGTGCCTGCTACAGTTGGCTGATATTCAATCACGAGATCTGAACCTGGAGACCCTGGAAGTTGGATATAATTCGCAGTAGAGCCGATGATGCTTGGCGGTTGTTGGGTAATTGTGAATTGGTTTGCATTTGGGCCGCCTAGAACCACGGAGCTTAAACTCAAAGAGGATGTGCCGATATTACGGATTAAAAACCGGCTGCTTTGAGTGCCCCCTATATGTATTGTGCCAAGGTCCGTCGCATCCGTGGTAGAAGGCGTTCCATCCCCGTTAATAATTTCAACGTCCTTGCCGCTAACGAGAATATCCGGTGTATTGGCGGCTATGCTGTCACCTCTAATAGAGAATGTATAAGCCGAGTCATCGGCATCATTGCTATTGAACGTTATTGTTGCTTCATGACTACCTATAAAGTTGGGTTCAAAGCCAATGCGTACGATCCCATGTTCTCCCGGTGGGATGTCGGTGAGCGAGGTTTCAATGAAATATGGAAAGGATCCCCCATTGGCGCCGGAGACGGAAATATTGGAAACAGTCAGCGGCGCTGAGCCTGTATTGTTAATAGAAAATATACGCCCTGTACTGGGAACGCCGACGCTTTGCCTGCCAATATCTGTGCCGTCAAATAAACTGGGTGTTGTGTCGCCATTGGCAATAGGAATGAAAAAATTCCCGTTTACACTGCCGTCCACCCGAATTTCAGGCGTTTGAGCTTGAGCGCTTGCCGACTCGAATATCAACCAAATAGCTATGAATATTGTGAAAATAAATCTTTGGAACCAGGTGCACGCGTGGTGAATTGGGGATTTGTCAGATGTGGAAAATCCAGTCTTTTCAATGCCTTGTAATTGTAAATACATGAATATCCCCTTTATCACCGCATATATTGGTTTAAGAAGGCCCTGGTGAAATTTGCGACGTTACCCCTCTAAGCCTTTGTTATGGTTAATGAATGCTTGAAAATTGACAATACAAATATTGGAAATAGTTGTTATTACAATTATGAATGATAGTTGGCATGCTTCAGTGGGATTTGGTTATGCGCGATTTACGGGATATTGATCTTAATCTTCTTGTCGTTTTTGATGCGATTTATTCAGCGGGGAATGTGTCTGAGGCCGCGCGGAATATGGGCGTGAGTCAGCCGACCATATCGAATGCGCTGGGGCGGTTAAGGTCTATGGTGGATGATCGGCTTTTCATGCGTTCAGGCCGTGGGGTATCGCCGACACCAAAAGCCATGCGATTGATTGGGCCTACCCGCCAAGCTTTACAGCTAATCTATGCAGGCCTTTGTGACGATGACTATTTTAATCCTGCTCGCTCAAAGCGGGAGTTTCGAATTATCGTTGCGGAACCACTGGAGCCGTTTATTCTCCCAGCGCTTATCAATGATCTGCCAAGCGACAGCCAAGTGAGCTTTGATTACGCTTTGCCGATGAGCCAAAATATTGAACAAGGTCTGTTGACGGACAGATTTGAACTGGCTGTTTTCCTAAAGCCGCCAAAAATGACTGAGCTGTGTGTTGAGCCCTTATGCCCCGTTGATCTTGTCGCTATTGCCCGTTTGTCACATCCGCGCCTAGGCAAAAGACGTAAACTTACCAATGACGACTTGAAAAATGAAAAACATATAGGGCTTAATTTGCGACCTGGGCGGTTGGCGAATATGGAAAAAATAAACATTTTGGAAGCACCTATAAGGCGTCATGCAGCACGTGTGTCCAGTGTGGGCGCAATCGCCCGGATTGTCGGCCAGACTGACTTGATTGGCATGGTGCCGCGCGTTTATGCAAATGCCGTTCAACATCAATACGGATTGAAGCTGCTGGAATTATCGAAAACCATGAATGATCAGCAGTTTTTCATGATATGGGGCAATCGTCACAACAATGATGCAGGTCATCAGTGGCTTAGGGACCGGATAAGGGCATTAGTCCGCAATGACCATGTTCAAGATGGTGGTGCCTGATAAAGCGCTTCCATGAAATAAAGCCCATCACTAGGGGCGTTTAATCCCAATGCGGCCCGGTCTTTGGCATCGAGTGCATCTTTCAAATCCCTCGCACTCCATTTCCCTTCGCCCACCAGTTTCAGACAACCGACCATAGATCGAACTTGATGGTGGAGGAAAGAGCGTGCGGACACATGAACATGAATGTCCTCACCCAGCCGTTCAATCCGCAATTCATCCAAAGTCTTGATAGGCGACTGCGCCTGGCAATGAACATGGCGGAAGGTGGTGAAGTCATGCTGACCTTTAAGCAATTGTGCCGCTTCATGCATGATGACAGCATCCAGCTCGACGGGCACGCGCCACGCAAGACCCCTGTCAAAAGTCAATGGCGCCCGACGGTTGATAATGCGGTAAAGATACCGCCGCCCGATGGCTGAAAAACGGGCATGAAAATCTTCACTGACTTCTTGCGCGTCCAAAACGGCCACGCCTAAGCCGCGCATATGGGCGTTGGTGGCGTTCATCACCACAAAAGCATCATCGCCGCGTTCCAAATCCACATGAACCACCTGACCGCGCGCATGCACACCTGCATCTGTACGTCCGGCGCAATAGACGGTGGCGTCTTCCCCGCTATAGGCTTTGATGGCGCGTTCTAAAACCGCTTGCACGCTGGGGCCATTGTCCTGGCGTTGAAAGCCGACAAAAGGTCGTCCGTCATATTCGATGGTCAGCTTATAGCGTGTCATCCCAGCACCGTGTTTTTAGGGACGGAAAAGCCGCGTAGAACTTCCTCAAGCCGCATCGCTTTTTTGCCCGCACGTTGGAGCAATAGGGGACGAATCGCACCTTCACCACAGCCGATTGTAAACGCATCGTCGAGAAGCGTACCAGCTTCGCCACTCTCGTTCAAAACTTCAGCTTGGAGTATTTTGATACGTTCGCCGTTCAATTCAAAAAAGGCTCCTGGGCGCGGGTTGAACGCACGAATAACCCGGTCCAATTCCTGCGCATTCTTGCTAAAGTCCAGCCGCGCTTCGCCTTTGTCTATCTTGGACGCATAAGTGGCCAAGCTGTCGTCTTGCACTTTGGGTTCAAGGTCTTCCAGTCTCGCTAAGGCGTCGACAATGAGAGCAGCGCCCATTTCAGCTAAACGGTCATGAAGGCTTTGCCCCGTATCTTGCGCAGTGATGGGCGTTTCTGCCTGGAGCAACACAGGACCCGTATCCAAACCCGCTTCCATCTGCATGATGCAAATGCCTGTCTTTTCATCACCTGCTAAAATCGCCCGCTCAATGGGTGCTGCCCCACGCCAGCGAGGCAGCAGAGACGCGTGAATATTTAAACACCCAAATTCAGGCGTATCCAATATGGCCTGGGGCAAAATAAGCCCATAGGCAGCAACCACAGCTACATCCAGGTTTAAATCCCGAAAAGCCTGTTGCTCCTCTTCGCCTTTTAGACTGGCAGGTGTGCGGACCTCAATGCTTAGTTTTTCCGCTAATTCATGTACCGCAGTTTTGCGCGGCGCTTTCCCACGCCCGGCAGGCCTGGGCGGTTGAGAATAGACACAGACGATATCATGACCGGCGTCATGAAGCGCTTGCAGAGCTTGAGCCGCAAAAGGCGGTGTGCCCATAAAGGCTATGCGGCGAGATTTATGTTCCATGTCCCGTCGCTTAAGCATCTTTGACTAAAGCGTCAAGCGCTGGCCTTTTTGGCCTTTGCTAATTTGCGCAAAATCATTTGCCGTTTGAGGCTGGAGAGATGGTCGATGAAGAGGATGCCCTCTAAATGGTCCATCTCATGCTGGAAGCAGGTGGCAAGCAGGCCGTTCATGTCTTCCACTTGTTCATTGCCGTCATAGTCCAAATAGCGCACACGGCATTTTTTAGGGCGTTCAATTTCGGCATATTGCTCAGGGACCGAGAGACAGCCTTCATTATAGACATTCAAATCGTCGCTGGCTTGCTCAATGACTGGATTGACGAAATAACGTGGGACGCGTTCCTCATCTTCCTGCAGGTCAATGACGAGGATCCGTTTAGGCACACCAACCTGGATAGCCGCCAAGCCAATACCGGGTGCCGCATACATGGTCTCCAACATGTCATCCATCAAAGCGCGCAGTTCATCATCCACCTTGTCAACCGGGGTGGATTTGACTTTCAACCGGGGATCCGGTGCTTCGATGATGGGCAAAATGGCCACGTTTTTAAACTCCAAGGCAATATTCTCAAGTCACAGGTAGGAATATAACACAAAAAAATCAAGAGACAGGTCGCCGTTCCCGCATAGCTTGCAAGAGCGTTCCGTCATCCAGATAATCCAACTCGCCACCCACAGGCACGCCGTGGGCCAGGCTGGAAATGGTTATATCATAGGAACTTAAGCGGTCACGCAGCACATGAGCTGTCGTCTGGCCGTCTACAGTCGCGGATAGGGCGAGAACAATTTCTTTGATTCCGCCCGCCTCGATACGTTTTTCAAGACTGTGAATATTCAGGTCATCCGGCGTGATTCCATCAATGGCTGAGAGCACGCCACCCAATACGTGATATTTCCCGCCAAAAGCATGGGCGCGGTCAAGTGCCCAGAGATCCGCCACCTCTTCCACCACGCAAATCAAGCTTTCATCGCGCCTTGGATCGGAACAGATATGACAGGGGTCATGGGTATCTGCGTTGCCGCAGATGGAACAGCTTTTGATATTATCAGCGACTGCTTGCATGGACCGGATAAGTGGCAGCATCACGCCTTCGCGCTTCTTCAATAAATGTAAGACAGCACGGCGGGCCGAGCGGGGGCCAAGCCCGGGTAATTTGGATAAATGCTGAATAAGCAGCTCTATATCGCTGGAGGCCATGGGGCCAAGGTCCTTTAAAAGGGCAGCTTCATACCCGCGGGCAAATTCATACCCTGGGTGAGTTCTGCCATTTTTTCCTGCGCTTTTTCATCAGCCTTGGCGCGTGCATCGGCATAGGCGGCAGTAATCAAGTCTTCCAAAATCTCCACCTCATCCGCTTTCATCAAGCTGGGGTCTATTTTTAAGCCTTTAACATAGCCTTTGCCATTCACCGTGATTTGCACCATGCCAGCACCGGATTGGCCTTCAGCGACCAGATTTTCCAGGTCGTCCTGCATTTCCTGCATTTTGGCCTGCATGGTCTGGGCCTTTTTCAGCATCTCGCTGAAATTCTTCATCTTACTGCTCCGAAACGTCGAAAAATTCGTCACCTTCATCGTCATGTTCATAAATGTCGACGGGCGGGTTCTCTAACATGTCCTGGGGCGCTTCGACAATCAT
>JASFRS010000160.1:0-5492 GCA_050114795.1 Sphingomonadales bacterium | reverse complement strand
GAGAAAGGACGGGTGTAACGGCATTCGGGGTAATTGGAGCAGCCGATGAACGCCCCGTATTTTCCAGGCTTTAAGGACAATTCGCCATCGCCGCAGGTCGGGCACTTGCGCGGGTCCGAGCCATCTTCACGAGCCTTGAATAAATAGCTGCCTAGATAGTCATTCAATGCACCAATGACTTCGGCCATGCGCAGGCCAAGGGCTTCATCGGTCTTGGGTTTAAATTGGCTCCAGAATTCTTCCAGGACCTTTTTCCAGTCCGCTTTCCCATCGGAGACTTCGTCCAACTGTTCTTCCAAAGCCGCTGTGAAGCCATATTCCACATAGCGTTCAAAGAAGGTTTCCAGGAAGGCCGTGACAAGCCGTCCTTTGTCTTCAGGAATGAAGCGGTTTTTCTCCGTACGGACGTAGTTGCGTTCTCTCAGAACTGTCAGAATAGACGCATAGGTAGACGGCCGTCCAATGCCCAGCTCTTCCAGCTTTTTGACTAGAGAGGCTTCGGAAAAGCGAGGTGGGGGCTCAGTAAAATGTTGATTAGCCGCGACTTTTTCTATTTGCGGCGTATCACCCTCACGCATGGCTGGAAGGCTTTTGTCATCATCATCCTTTTTCGGATCATCAATGCTTTCCTGATAAAGTTTCAAGAAGCCCGGGAAGGTTATGACAGAGCCGTTAGCGCGTAAAACGATACGACCATTTGAGGAATTTAAGTCCACGGTTGTGCGCTCAACCGCAGCACTTTCCATTTGTGATGCGATGGCGCGTTTCCAAATCAAATCATAGAGGCGTTTTTGATCGTCATTCAGAACACCGGCTACCGCCTCTGGTGTGCGGGAAAGGCGTGTGGGGCGAATAGCCTCATGCGCTTCCTGTGCATTCTTTGCTTTGGTTTTATAAGCCCGTGGGACCTTTGGCAGATAAGAGTCGCCAAATTGGTCTGCAATGACATCACGCGCAGCCGCAATGGCCTCACCGGCCATTTGAACACCATCGGTTCGCATATATGTAATGAGGCCGGTAGTCTCGCCGCCCAAAGACACGCCTTCATATAATTTTTGCGCAACCTGCATTGTACGCGATGCGGAGAAACCGAGTTTCCGCGCCGCCTCTTGTTGCAGTGTTGAAGTTGTGAAGGGCGGATAAGGATGGCGTTTTGTCGGCTTGGCTTCCACCGTGGCAACTTTGAAGCTTTCCGCTTCAATCGCTGCCTTGGCGGCCATGGCTGAAGTTTCATCATTCAGGCCGTGTTTGGTGAGCTTTTTCCCATCCAGAACCGTCAGTCGCGCAGAGAAGTCTTCATCTTCAGGTGTTTTCGCAGCAACATCGATGGACCAATATTCAACCGGCTTAAAAGCTTCGATTTCCATTTCCCGGTCAACGACTAGGCGAAGTGCTACAGATTGCACACGTCCTGCGGAACGGGCACCTGGCAATTTACGCCATAGAACCGGCGATAGGGTAAAGCCCACTAGATAATCGAGTGCGCGACGTGCCAAATAGGCATCGACAAGTTGCTGATCCAGGTCGCGTGGGGCTTCCATGGCCTTTAAAATGGCGCTCTTCGTGATTTCATTGAAAACGACGCGCTTGACATCAACACCGTTTAATGCCCCGCGGCGACGTTTTAAAACTTCTAAGACATGCCAGGAAATGGCTTCTCCCTCACGGTCGGGGTCAGTGGCTAGATAAAGATGATCTGCGCCTTTGACGGCAGCGGCAATTTCGCTCAAGCGTTTTTTAGCTGCGGAATCCACTTCCCAGTCCATAGAAAAGTCCTCATCCGGTCGGACAGAACCATCTTTGGCGGGGAGGTCGCGAACATGGCCATAGCTGGCCATCACCTTATATCCGGAACCCAGATATTTGTTGATGGTCTTGGCTTTCGCGGGGGATTCGACGATGACTACATCCATGTGCGCGGAACAATCCTCAGCTTTAAAATAAATAATTTCCTGTTTGGCCTAATACAGGGCGAAGGGGCACAGTATCAACCGCTTTTACTCTTTAAGCGGTTAAAGAAACGCGATTTCCTGCGTGGCGTTCGACTTTTCCGGCCAATTCCAACTCTAATAATATGGTCGCGACCACCGCTGCTTCCAGTGTGCAGCTGCGAATGATTTCATCGACGGAAACCGGGGCAAAACCAAGGGCTTCGCGAACTTTATCTCTGTCGGCTTCACTTGGTTCCTGCTGCGTCATGGCAACACCTTGAAAACTTGGAATGTCCATTTCGCCTAAATCCAGGCGGCGAAGGCCGGAAAGCGCATCAATAACGTCTTGTGCATTTTCAACAAGTGTTGCGCCGTTGCGAATCAAGCTGTTTGCCCCTTGTGCACGAGGATCCATAGGCGATCCGGGAACGGCCATGACCTCCCGCCCTTGTTCGCCTGCAATGCGCGCAGTAATGAGCGAGCCCGAGCGCGCAGCGGCCTCAACAACAATCACGCCAAGGCTTAATCCTGCAATCAAACGATTGCGTCTTGGGAAGTGGCGTGCCTGGGGTTTTGTGCCAGGAGGCATTTCGGTAACGAGCAACCCCTGGGAGCCAATGATTTCTTGAAGCTCTGCATTTTCCCGCGGGTAGACAACATTAATTCCCCCCGCGATTGCGGCGATTGTGCCGGTCTTCAAACTGGCTTGATGGGCGGCGGTGTCAATTCCACGGGCTAGGCCTGATACAACCATATAGCCCGCTTCGCCAATTTCCCTCGCAATAAGTCCTGCCATTTTTCTGCCCACGGCAGAGGCATTGCGCGCGCCAACCATGCCGACGCAGGGTTTTTCCATCAAATGCGCTGCACCCTTGAAAATAAATACAGGTGGCGCATCCTCCATCGCTCCCAAGAGTTTGGGATAATGCATGTCGCCTAAGACAACCCAATCAGCCCCCAACTGCGCAATTGCTGCAATTTCTCGTTCCGCTGTGGCTTTGGGATATGGGGTTAATTTGGCACCACCGCGGCGGGCGAGTTCCGGGATTTTTTCGAGCGCCTCTATGGCGCTGCCGAAACGGTGGATGAGCTGTCGATAAGTCACCGGCCCCACATTTTTGGTCCGTGCGAGGCGTAGGCGCGCAAGTTTCTCACTTGCTGTTATGTTCTGGTTTTGTATCTGCACGAGAACAGCATTGCCTGTTCTTCTTTAACGCGTCAATGACAAAATGATTTTCTCTTAAAAAGAGTGCAAGTTCCTAGCGTTGTAGTAATAGCGAGTGGAATTTAAATCCAGGTCGCTCTTCAAACCCTAACTTCTGGTAGAGATTCGCTGCCCGCGCATTATTCTCACCAACAATCAAATGCAAAGCGTACAGCCCTTCTTCGGCGGTAAGTGTTTTGACCTGTGAGAGCGCCCAATAACCAATGCCGCGTCCCCGAGCATGCTCAGTGATAAAAAATTCATCGACAAATGCGTCCTGACCACCGCATTCGATAGAATAGCTGGGGCAAATAGCGATGTAGCCAAGCAATTGTTCCTGCTCGAATATGCCCCATATGGTCCCGAATTGTGGATTGCTTAGAAGCCGTGCGATGGACGCACGCCGCAAGTCATCAGCCAATTCAATTTGCTCAAATTCATGATAGCCGCGGACTAGGGGTAAGAGGTCGTCAACATTGTCTGGCGTCATTTTGCTCAGGCTGAGGTGGCTCAAATCAGCCGATGTCATTTTGCACCTATTTTGGGTTCGGTGCCCTGTAGCAACCGGGAAATATTTGCGCGGTGCGCCCAGATTATCAGCGCGACCATGAAAAGCAGTGGGATGAAAACATCCTTGCTTCCCAGGAACCAGACCAGCGCCGGAACGACGGCACAGGCGACCAGCGCGGCCAGCGAGGAGATTCGGAAGACCACGGCTGTTGCCAACCAAATAGCCGCAGCGATGAGGGCTGCAAGCCAGTTTAAGGCGGCCAATACACCGATAGCAGTCGCAACACCTTTGCCGCCTTTAAACTTAAGCCATATAGGGAAAATATGGCCCAGGAATGCACCAACGCCAGCAAGTGCGGCAGCATTTGACCATGTGACTGGGGCGTCTGTTACGCAATGCCCGGCAATCAAGACAGGTGCGGCCCCTTTTAAGGCATCCAACAACAATGTCGCAGCTGCCAGTCCTTTGTGACCTGTGCGCAAAACATTGGTCGCGCCGATATTGCCCGAACCGATATTCCGCACATCACCCAAGCCTGCCAATTTGGTTAAAACCAGTCCAAATGGAATAGAGCCAAGGACATAACCGCCTAATAAAATTGATATAAATAAAAGGGGGTCCGTCATTGTTTCATCTCGTTATTGGGCTTCATCTCATTATTGGGCGACAAAACTGTCATAACCATCGCAAATTGTGCGCAATATTTTGCCTTGAACCGGTAAGCCATCGAAGGGCGTATTTTTAGCAGCGCTTCTTAATTTATCAGCATCAACTGTCCACGGGGCATCGGGGTCAAAGAGCATTAAATCCGCAGGTGCACCGACTTCCAGTCGTCCTGTTTCCAGACTTAATAGCTTCGCCGGGGCGCTGGTTAGTTTGGCAATCACCGCAGGTAAAGACATCATGTCTTCATGGTAAAGCTTCAGCGCGCAAGGCAATAAGGTTTCAAAGCCCACCATGCCGACGGCGGCTTGCGCAAAGGGAAGGCGCTTCACATCCTCATTGCGCGGGTCATGGCCGGAAGTGATAACATCAATGACGCCATCTGCCAGGGCTTGTAACACGGCGCGGCGGTCCATTTCCTCCCGCAGGGGAGGGGACATTTTTGCAAAGGTCCGATAATCGCCTATCGCCATCTCATTGAGCAGGAAGTGAGCAGGGGTAACGCCCGCGCTGACTTTAATGCCTTTTTTCTTGGCACGGGCCACCACGTCAATGCTTTCACGCGTTGTCAGTTGCGCCACATGATAACGCCCACCAGCACCTTCAACGAGGCGCATATCGCGTTCAATCATCATGGCTTCCGCATAACGCGGGGCCGCACTTAGGCCCAGACGCGTGGCCAGTTCGCCTTCAGTCATGCAGGCATCGGCTGTCAATCCAGGGTCTTCGCCATGTTGAATGATGAGCGCATCAAATCTTGTGCCATAGCTGAGCAGTCGAAGCATGACTGCGCTGTCAGCCAAGGCTTCACGTCCGCTGGCAAATGCAACGGCACCTGCTTCCTGCATAAGGCCGATTTCAGCAATTTCCTGTCCCGCTAAAGCCTTGGTCGCAGCGCCGATTGGGCGCACGCGAACATCCGGGTCATCCCGGCCAAGGCGTAAGACATAATCCACCATGGCCGCATTATCGACCGCCGGGTCAAGGTTGGGCATGAGGGCGACGGTGGTAATACCCCCGGCCGCCGCCGCAGCACCGTCCAAGGCAAAGGCCTGCATGTCGATAATGCCTGGGGCTAAAGCTTTGCCTTTACAGTCAATGACGTCCGCGCCTTCAGGTGTTTCAAGCTTTTGCCCGATGGCGGTGATTTTTGTGTCTTCTGTTACCAACTCACCGGGCGTCT
>JASFRS010000159.1:0-5495 GCA_050114795.1 Sphingomonadales bacterium | reverse complement strand
GTCAAAACCTTAGCGTGTAGTAAGCGCATATACAAGTCTTGTTTGATGTACCCCTCACCCTAACCCTCTCCCACAAGGGGAGAGGGAATGAACCATTGCGGGGGAGAGGGTCGGGGTGAGGGGGTGAATAAAAGTTTTTGGTGATAGCGCGAGGCTCTCCATATTCGCCCACAGGGAGTGCCCGAGTTACAGGGTTTGATGCTATTGTTGTTTAAAATTACTCTAGCTTAGGTTGGTATAACAGCAATGAGAAAATGGGAGTAAAATTGTGCGACCACGCGAGTTAGTCCAAGCTTGGGCAGAAGCGTTTAACAAAGGCGATGCGGAAAAGCTTGCCAGCTTTTACCATGAAAATGCCATTAATCATCAGGTTACCCAAGAGCCTGTAAAAGGCCGGACAGCCATTCGACAAATGTTCGAACGTGAATTTGCTGCTGCAGACATGACATGTATTGTGGAGAACATCTTCGAGGATGACAATGTGGCCATTCTCGAATGGCGGGACCCCTCGGGGCTGCGAGGCTGCGGTTTTTTCCATATCCGAGACGAGCAGATCGAATTCCAACGCGGTTATTGGGACAAACTCTCATTCCTTAAACTTAACGGGCTCCCAATTGAGTGACAGGATATTCTCTGGATGACATGGCTTTTCATGCACATGGGAGAGCATTATGACAAAAAAGAATAAAACTCAGCCAAGTGATGCCAGTGTCGAGGATTATATCGCCTCCATTGAGCATCCAAAACGCCGCCGGGACAGCTATACGCTCCTTGAAATTATGAAACGCCTTACAGCCGAAGAGCCCAAATTATGGGGCCCATCCATCATTGGTTTTGGTCAATATCATTATAAATATGACAGCGGGCGCGAAGGCGATTTCATGCGCACGGGCTTTGCACCGCGTAAAGCCAATATGGTTGTTTATATCATGCCAGGCTATCGGGAGTATGAGGAGCAGCTTGCGCGGCTAGGCAAACATAAAATTGGTAAGTCTTGCCTTTATCTCACTGACCTTGAGAAGGTTGACATAAATGTGTTGGAAGAAATTATTGCCGATAGTCTCAAATATATGCGAGAGAAATACCCTAATTAAAACCAACACGATTATCAAAGCCCCCTAAATGAAAAAATCTCTCGCTCTTTTTGGCCTTACGGCGGCCTTTTTTGCTAATGCTGCCCATGCAGGAACTCTATCTCTTGTCGTTGAAAATGACAGCGTTGGTGGGACTGACCGGAATTACACCAACGGACTACTCATCAGCTATTTGTTTGAAGACCGCAAAGGCCCTGACTTTGCTTATCGTCTCGCAGACAAGATCTGGGGACAGGATAAAGATGGTGCGCGCTATTTCGGCATTGCGCTGGGTCATAGCATTTACACCGCGGAAAGCCGCACAGTGGTTGAAGCGCTGCCCGACGAACACCCCTATTCCGCCTGGCTTTATATCCAACCCAGCCTTACCGTTACCCAGCAAAACTATACCGATGTTTTGAAGCTGGAAATCGGTGTTGTCGGCCCAGCCGCTATTGGTGAACAGGTTCAGAATAATTTTCATGACATTATCGGTGTCGAACACGCTGAAGGCTGGGACAACCAATTGCGTAACGAGCCCGGTCTGGTCACCCATTTTGAACGCACATGGAATGGTATTGGCTATGAAAATGAAGACGGCTTTGGCGTGCGCGTCAACCCACATGTGGGCGCGAGCCTTGGCAATATTTTAATTGAAGCGCGTACAGGTTTTACACTTAGCATCGGGCGTTACCTAGATGCCCAATTCCCTGCCGCACGAATTGAGCCCGGCCTCGCTTTGCCTTCCAAACAAGCCTCTGACAAGCTGTATTGGAACGCATTCATTGGCCTGGAAGGGCGCGCTGTCGCGCATAATCTCTTCCTCGATGGCAGCACATTTCGTGACAGCCTGTCTGTTGACCGCAAACCATTTACCGGTGACGTGCAATTCGGCATAACAATGGGCACAGGCCAGGTGAGCGGCTCCTTCACCTATGTGGTGCGCGCAAAAGAGTTTGAAACTCAGACCAGCGTTCAACAATATGGGTCTTTCACCCTATCCTATCATTTCTAAGAGATGGCTATGTCAGATAATCATTTACGCGCAGGTTCCGATGGCAGGCTCCGTTGCGCCTGGTTCGGCGGGCTAGATGATTATCAAGCCTATCATGATGATGAATGGGGGCACCCAATCGCGGACGACAAAAGGCTGTTTGAGAAAATTTGCCTGGAAGGTTTTCAATCTGGCCTAAGCTGGCTGACCATCTTGCGCAAACGCGAGAACTTTCGAGCTGCTTTTGCAGGATTTGACTTTGAAAAAATCGCGCGATTTACAGACGAAGATGTGGGGCGGTTGGTTCAAGATAAGGGTATTATTCGCCATCAGGGCAAAATTCGCTCTACCATCAATAACGCACGGCGCGCTTGTGATTTGGTTGATAAGGAAGGCTCTTTGGCCAAATTCATTTGGAGTTTTGAGCCGGACACTCACGACCATCACTTGATGCAAACGACCAGCCCTGAATCCATAGCGCTGTCCAAAGAATTGAAGAAACGCGGCTGGAGCTTTGTTGGCCCAACGACCATGTACGCATTTCTACAATCCATGGGCGTTGTAAATGACCATATCGAAGGGTGTTGCTTTCATGAAGTGATTGAAGCCAAACGCGCGGCATTTAAGCGTCCTTAGGAATCATATTCTCTAATACCCGCAGGCGTTTTTCGCCAATTTGACGGGTTTTCTCCATAAGAAATGTAACCCGTTCGCCCATCCAGCCCAATTCTTCCTCAGTGGGGTCCACTTTATCCGGGTCCCATAACTCTACATAAGCGCGTTTAAACTTCTGATAGCGCTCGCGAACCTGGCGGTTATCCCTTGGGAAAACACCCCGCAGGCGGCTTTCCTGTTCTTCACAAAGAGAGCGCAGCTTATCCAAATCATGAGTTTGCGGTGAATAGTCTGTCAGCGCCAATAAGATACAATGATAGGCCCTGTCTGCGGCCTGGAACAGTTGGAACATTGCTTCAAACAGACGGCCTTGGCTGCGACAATATTCATATGTATCCAAAAACCCCTCAGCAATAGGCAGCCAATGGTCAAGATAATCTTTCACGCGGTCATAAGCGTCTTGAGGGCTCGGCTTTTTCCCCTGTTCCAGCGGATAGCCTTTAACTTCATAAAAAGGAACGGCATCCTTCCAGATATCGCGGAAGAAATAATGTCCGGCCTTCAAATGCCGATTCATGTCTTTCAAGCTGTGGCACAGAATATTGACGGAGGTGCGAAAAGGTAGTTCATGGTTCAGACGATGCTCAGCTTTAGCCCAAAAGCCATCGTCATCAGTCAGATATTCCCGGTCAACAACCACCAGAATATCATAGTCAGACATATAACCTGAACTATCCTGTTCCACCTGAGTTCCGCGGGCATAAGAGCCAAAGACCATAAGTTTCAAAATTTGCCCATCATGGACGATATTTGAAGCCATACGTTGCTTCATGTCGGCGTCAAAACATTGAAACAGCACTTTTTGAATGTGCTTCAATTCATTGATATTGCGCTTGGGCAGATGATCGAGGGTCTTTTTCTTCATAGTTTGGGGATGGCCATCTGAACATTGTGCTTTTTCAGACTATCTACCATCCCCACCACAATTTTGAAGTGTAAATTTTAACTTACACGCCCGCTAAGCAGACGTATTTCATTTCCACATATTCATCGATACCGTATTTGGACCCTTCACGGCCCAGACCGGATTCCTTGACGCCACCAAAAGGAGCGACTTCCGTGGAGATAATCCCCGTGTTCAAACCAACGATGCCATATTCCAAAGCTTCCGCCACGCGGAAGGCGCGGGATATATCTTTGGTGTAGAAATAGCTCGCCAAGCCAAAGCGGGTGTTATTGGCGAGATATACCACATCTTCTTCATTTTCGAATTTGAAGAGCGGGGCGAGCGGGCCGAATGTTTCTTCATTCGACACCTTCATTTCAGAGGTGACATTAGTAAGAACAGTAGGTTCAAAATAGGTGCCACCTTTGTCATGGCGTTTGCCACCAATCAGGACTTTTGCACCTTTGGACACAGCGTCTTCCACATGGCTTTCAACTTTTTCAACAGCAGCCTGGTTGATGAGCGGGCCCTGATCACTATCACCGTCCAACCCAGCTCCGACCTTCAGCTCGGATGCCGCCGCCGCAAGTTTCTTAGCAAAATCATCATAGATACCAGCCTGTACATATATCCGATTAGCGCAGACGCAGGTTTGACCCGTATTGCGATATTTGGAAGCCATTGCGCCTTCAACGGCAGCATCCACATCCGCATCGTTAAAGACGATAAAGGGCGCATTACCGCCCAACTCCAGAGACAATTTCTTCACTGTATCCGCACATTGGCGCAGCAAGACTTTGCCCACAGCCGTGGACCCGGTGAAGGAGATTTTAGCAACATCAGGGCTTTCGCATAATGCGCCACCAATATCTTGGGCGACACCAGTCACCACGTTAAAGACACCCTTGGGCAGCCCCGCCTTTTCGCCCAATTCCGCCAGCGCCAAAGCGGATAGCGGTGTATCTTCAGCAGGTTTTACGACCATAGTACAGCCCGCCGCCAGTGCCGGACCCGCTTTACGGGTAATCATCGCTGATGGGAAATTCCAGGGTGTGATGGCCCCAACAACCCCGATCGGTTGGCGCATAACCAATATTCGTTTGTCAGCTTCATTTGCCGGGATGATATCGCCGTAGACCCGCTTCGCCTCTTCCGCATACCATTCAAAGAAAGATGCCGCATAAACAATTTCACCCATAGCTTCTTTTAGCGGTTTACCCTGCTCTGCCGTCATTAAGCGGGCTAAATCCTCTTGATTTTCAATCATTAAATCGCGCCAACGGCGAATGATGCTCCCGCGTTCTTTGGCTGTTTTCGCCGCCCAAAGTTTCTGCGCCGCTTTTGCATCTGTTATAGCTTTGTGGGTTTCAGCGGCTCCACATTTGGGTACGCTTGCCAAAACCTCGCCCGTTGCCGGGTTTGTCACATCAAAGGTTTCGCCAGACTTTGCGGCCACCCATTCGCCATTGATATAGCATTTATCGCGCAGTAATGCGGGTAATTTCAAAAGCATTTTCATCTCCTTTGGGCAGCACCTCTGGTGTTTGGCTAAATCTCATATAACACCTTGGCAAGATAGGATGAAAGACCTTCGCTCTGGCCCTGGCCATCAAAAGCGATTATATGCTTTTAAATGAGAGATCAGTCGATAGCCCCACCAATACTCGCCTTGGTGTTGACGACAGCGATGTCGCCGCTGGCTCTAAATATATTTTTGCCCTCTATGCCCAATATGGCGCGTGAATTCGGTGTCGCAAGTACAGACATTCAGCCCGCCGTTTCTCTTTACTTCCTAGGGGTGGCATTTGGACAGCTAATTTATGGCCCTCTTTCGGACCGTTATGGACGCAGGCCTATCTTATTAATT
>JASFRS010000158.1:0-5683 GCA_050114795.1 Sphingomonadales bacterium | reverse complement strand
GCGCTTTTTATCCCAGCAACACCAAAATTCCACCGGAAATGGCAGAGCCTGATATTTTAAGCTGGTGGACCGCTTTGTCTGAACTACCCTGCGTCGCAATTGGCGGTATCACCGTTGAAAACTGCCGTCCTCTATTGGAAGCCGGTGCAGATATGATTGCCGTATCAGCGGGCGTCTGGGCCAATAGCGACGGCCCCGCGGCGGCTGTCTCCGCCTTCAATCAAATCATTGATGAGGTTTTCGCCGCGTCTTAAGCCAATGGACAGCGCTTTCTAATGCGGGTTCAATGGCCCCTGCCCGCCAACCCAGGTCATGGGTCGCCTTTTCAGACGACATATCCCATGCATATTTAGCAAAGCGCACGCCCTCAACCGTTGCCATGGGCGGGGCTTTGGTTATCGTCGCAACAGCCTCCGATAAAGAAGCGCTTATACGTGCCAGGACATAAGGAATTTTGGACCTTGGCATGCGTTTCTCGCTGTGACGCGCGAGAAAATCAAAAATCCGTTCCATCGTCCAGTCTTCACCACTGATGAGATAGCGTGCACCTTTTTCTGCCTTTTCAGCGGCCAGAACATGCGCCCGTGCCACATCCTCAACAGCAACAAAATTTAAAGCCGTAGGTAGATAGGCTGGCGGTGGATTGAATAAAAACATATCCAACATAGCTGTAGGCGCTGTCATGGCATCATCCTCTGCCCCCACTGGCACTGTTGGGTAAAGAGAAACAATGTCCAAGTCCTCGGCATTGCGACACATTTGATCGGCACGATGTTTTGAATGCGAATATGGCCCGGCCATAGCCTCAATGGCAGGCGTGGGTTCACCTTCGGTTAAAGGCGTAGTCCCCGGGTCATTCCAGCCTCGTAATATGACTTCGCTCTGCGTGGCAATAATGCGCTTCACACCATGTGCACGCGCTGCATCCAATATGTTTTGCGTGCCTTGAACATTAACCCGCTCATAAAGCTTTACGTCCTGCACCCATAAATGCGCGATGGCCGCCATATGAAAGACGACATCCACGCCTTTCATTGCACTGTTTAAGGCAGGTAGGTCTAATATCGAACCGCTACCGGACTTTGGGTCCATGATAGCAACGTCCCATCCCGCATCACGAAGCTGACGTTCCAAATGCTTCCCGATAAAGCCTGCCCCGCCGGTGATGAGCGCTTTAGTCATTGGCCATCCTTCAATGTGCAAACACCAAGCCCATGGTCAAAAGCCGACCCTATGATGAGCTTGTTTTGAACCCGTATTGCCACGGTGGCACCTGCAGGCAGATTTTCTGGCAGTAGCGCAAGCTCATCAACCTCACCATCTGCGCTCATACGAAAAACGTGGCTCGGCGCGTCTTCTCGATTGGATTTATCCGAACGAAACCAGGCGTAACCGATCAAGCTGTCAAAGCCTGTGAAATACACCGCTCCATCATCGCCAATACTTAGATTATCAGGCGCATAATCCAGTTCGACTTCATTCAGAATCTGCCCATCAAAGCTTAAATAATACAGCACATTGGCGCGGGTTGCAGAAATCAATAGGCCGTCCTTCCAAGGCGCAATTCCATTTGGAAAATTCAGCTCCGAGCCAAGAGGTCGCCATTTGTCACCAGCCACCTTAACCTGCCCACTCGCAGTGCCGAAAATCTGAGCAAACCAGGCCTTGAAGCCTGTGCAAGGATTACGGTCATTGGTGACGAACACCTGACCTTTTGCAATCGCAATGTCATTAGCATGACAAATCGCATCGCCACCTTGTTGCGATACATCCTCCAACGTCAAATCACTAACTTTGAATTCACGTAACACAGGATGCGCTAAATTCTGCCGGTCGATCGCCCAAAGCCTATCCTGATGATAGGTGACCCCATGAGGGCGCAACGAACCCGCAGCCTCTAGAGGCGTGACAGTTAAATTAACTTTGTCTAATGAACTGAAATCCAGCGCATATATAGCGCCATATGCGCCTTCTGCGCGGCGGTTATAGGCAGATAAATAAAGACGGTTGCGAGACTTATCCCAAGCGATGTCTTCAATACCCTCAACATATGCGCCGGTGAGACCGTCTTGAACGCTGGCATGGCGGCAGGTCCAGTTTTCAGCCCCCGCTTGTGCTGCGGAGAGGCTTAGTCCAACGCATAACCCCAATGTTTGAAATATGCGCCCCATTCGCGACCAATTCTCTCTTTCAAATCATCGTCCAAGTCGAATTTATTCTTCTTATAGCCTTTTACATCATCAAGATAGGCCGCGAATTTCGGATGCGCTTCGTCAAAGCCCTTCAGCCCCAATTCATTATATACGTTTTCAAGGCAGGCAATGGGGTCTTTTTGGAATTCATCAAAGGCAAATTCGACCAATTCCCCTTTCTTCATATCTTTGGTCTGATCGATATAGGCATCCATCATCTTTTTATAGGTATCAAAGACCAATTGATCGATGTCGATATGATCATAATCCGAAAGCGCAAATTCTTTGAAAAGTGCCTTCCAGAAATTCCGCATCGAAACAAAAACCTTATAGGGATTGCGGTGAATATGAATGAATTTCGCGCCAGGAAATTGCTGAGCCAAAAGTTTTGGCCGCGCCGTATAAACCGGGTTTTTAATCAGCAATTGCCGCCCGTCCTGGTCCAGGGTTAGGCGCAAATATAAAGTGTTTAAAGTCCGCTGCCAGCGCTCGATATCTGCCTTGCTTAAGCCCTCAAAAAACACACCAGGGCCGAAGAATTTTTCAAATTTCTTAGGGAAATATAGACCGTGATAAAAGGAAATATCAGTCATATTCGCAAGCGCGATTTCATCTTCCTGCGGGCTGTCATCTTCAACAGGCACATTGTCGATATAGCGATGTTCAGGAAGACCTTTGCGCAGCAGCGGGCGGAACATGCGCCCAAGGCTCATGACCTCCCAAGGCAGACCAGTCGCAAAAGGCGTTACAATGCCCCACTGCTTATCTTCGCTCATGACATTGTAGAGATGCGTTGTGCCTGAACGCCAATGCCCTAAGATAAAAACCGGTGGCTTAATCGGCGTTGTCTGACCGCGCTTTGCCTCTGCATAGACCCATTCACCAACTGTGAAGGGCAAACGCCCGATAGCTGATCCCCAACTGGCTAGCGCCTGCGGGATGCCACGCTTACCCAGTCCGCCACGCGCAAAAACGCGGGCTAGAGTTGCCAGATCTGCACCACATAAAGGGTGGCTAAGCCGCCGATCGTCCATGAAATCCGCCTGAAATCCGTTATTTAAAATCTGCGGTGGCTTTAGCGCAAAGACCAAAGCTTGCCAAGAAGATTAGCCCGCACTTTCATCACCCTGGCTTAAACGGCGCGCTCTATCTTCCAAGGCACTGACCAGGCCTTCAACGCCTTGATCGCGTAGAATCGGGGCGAATTCAGACCGGCGCAGCGCTAGTTCAGAGAATTTACCATCCAGGAACACATCCACAATGCGCCATTCTTCGCCTTTTTGACTAAGCAGATAATCGAGACGCACAGGATCACCATTTGATTTCACCAATTGCGTGCGCACCAAAAGTCTGCCTCCCCGGCGAGGAACAGTCGTTAGAAATTCAAATTTCTGACCGGAATAGCCGTGGAAACGCGATGCATAATTAGCAAGCGTAAAACCTTCAAAGGCGTCTGCAATGGATGCACGTGCCATATCATCCAGCTCTCTCCATGCCGCACCCGATGCAAAGCGCGCCATAAAGTCAAAGTCGAAGCTGGCGTCAACATGATCGCTCAACATATCGCGACGCTCACCATAAGAGGATGTCGCTGCGTTTTTCATTGCACTTAAAAGCGCATCGTGGAAAACATTCACGACAGAGATGGCGTCCTGAGCGCCGTCCTCTTGGGCTTGAGCCGGGAGAGCAGCGATGAGAGACATGGTCATAAACACGCCAAAAATCTGACGGATGACTGTTCGCCCTATGCTAATTAACGTCACAATCGGATACTCCTTTGACTTACCCTTCTAAATTAAGTGCGTTTGAACGCTTACTTGGCCGGATCGTTCTGATTTCTCATAAATTCGCAGTGCCCGTCATATCTGCCGCACTCATCATGAGCCTAGGATTAACGGTTTACGTGGCAAATAATATCTCGGTGCACACGGACACCGATGAAATGATCGACCCCGAACTGCCTTTCCGTCAGGCCTATACCCAATTTCAAAACGAATTCCCACAAATCAGCGACACGTTGGTGATGGTCATTCGTTCCCCCATCCCCGATGCCGCTGACGCCGTTCGAGACGAATTAGTCAAGGTTTTAGGCAAAGATAAGGCACATTTCACCAATGTCTATGCGCCTGGACATGGCCCGTTTTTCTCAAAAAACGGGCTGCTTTTCTTAAAAACGCAAGAAATTGAAGAGCTCAGCGACCGACTGGCAACCGCACAACCGGTTTTAGCCTCCATGGTTGAAGACCCTTCACTTTCACAATTTTTTGATCTTCTAGGCCAAGGGTTAGATACGGCTGAAGGTGGCGATTCAGTCAGCGCAGAGACCTTAGACATTGTATTCAAAGCGCTGATCCCGGTGTTTGAGAGTAAAGCTCAAGAGCCTCTGTCTTGGAATAAGATGTTTGACCCGGATTTGGCCGATGAAGACGAATTTCTCCGCTTCATCGTCGTTCAGCCCAAATTAGACCCAAGCAAATTGCAACCGGCCAAAGAGGCTTTAGCCGTTGCGCGGAAAGCCGCAGCAGACATCATTGCCGACAAACAAGCTTATGTCAGTGTTGAGTTCACCGGAAAAATCGCTCTTAACGCGGAGGAACTTAAAAGTGTCAGCAAGGGCGCTACATTAGCGGGTATACTTTCCGCGATTTTAGTTGCCCTTATTCTCGGCTTTGGTTTGCGTTCCTGGAAACTGGTTTTAGCGACCCTTATTACGCTGATCGCGGGGCTTATCTGGACCGCAGCCTTTGCGATTGCCACAATTGGCTATCTGAACATTATTTCTGTCGCTTTTGCTGTTCTCTTCATTGGCTTAGGTATTGATTTTGGGGTTCATTTTGCCCTGCGCTATGGGGAACAGCGCGCCTATGGCGAGACCAGTAGTGATGCGCTTGTGCATACGGCAAGTACGACAGGCGCGGCATTGGCCATTTGCGCACCGACCACGGCGCTTGCCTTTTTCGCCTTTGTTCCAACTGCCTATGTTGGACTTTCCCAACTCGGTATTATATCAGGCACAGGCATTATTATTTCGCTGCTTGGCTCCTTAACCTTGCTCCCGGCCTTGCTTCATATTTTGCCAGGCAAAGCGGCACTTGCCAGCACCAAGAGCAGCGGACGGATCAGCGGCTTTGTCACTAGACATGGGATGCCGATTTCAATGCTGGGCATAGGATTGGGAATTGCCGCTGCATTCATTGCACCCCAGGCCCGTTTTGATGCAGACCCTATTCGCTTAAAGGATCAAGAAACTCCGTCAGTCCAAGCCTATTATAGGTTAACAGAAGATGGTGACACCTCACCCTATATCGTGCAGATTTTAGCGGATAATGCGAAACAGACAGCGGACATCACTGCAAAACTAAAAGATCACCCATCCGTACACCGCGTCGTGAGTTTCGACAGTTTCATTCCTTCAGATCAAGATGAAAAGCTTTTCCTGATTGATAATCTAGCTCTCACGCTAACGCCCATCCTCATTGGAGAAGTCCGCA
>JASFRS010000157.1:0-5734 GCA_050114795.1 Sphingomonadales bacterium | reverse complement strand
CGGAAGTCATTCAAAAGCGTGCGGCGAGCTATGACAAAGACCGGGAGGGCCATTATAACCTCATTTCCGCCTTGCATAAGTCGCTGCGCGGGTCTGACGTGGATGCAGCGCTTTATTATCTGGCGCGCATGTTGGTGGCGGGGGAGGACCCACTTTATATCACCCGCCGCCTGGTACGCTTTGCGGCTGAGGATATTGGTTTAGCTGACCCGCAAGCTTTGGTTCAGGCACTGGCTGCGAAGGATATGTATGACTTCCTCGGCTCGCCTGAGGGAGAATTGGGGTTAGTGCAGGCCACTATCTACTTAGCTACGGCACCTAAATCCAATGCGGCATATAAAGCGGAGAAAACGGCCAAGAAACTGGCGAAGTCTACAGGAAGTCTGATGCCGCCAATGAAAATCCTGAATGCTCCGACCAAGTTAATGAAGGATTTGGATTATGGGGCAGACTATGCCTATGACCATGATACAGAGCATGGCTTTTCAGGTCAGGATTATTTCCCTGAAGAATTGGGTCGTCAGAAGCTCTATAAACCGGTTGAGCGTGGCTTTGAACGTGAAATCATCAAGCGGCTCGACTATTGGAGCGGCCTGCGAAAGCAGCTGAATGCTGACAAATGATAGCGCCCCGATTTGACCGTTTCATCGCTATCGACTGGAGTGGGGCGAAGTCAGCCTATGGTCATAAAATCAAAGTGGCGGTGGCTGAGCGCGGGGACAATCCGCCAGAGCTTATAAGGCAAGGTGACAAATGGACCCGCGCCGATGTGCTTGAATGGCTGCGCGGGGAAGCCTTGGGCGGGCCCCCAAGCCTAATCGGATTTGATTTCTCTTTTGCGCCGCCTTTTGTTGATGAAGCAGCGTTTCTCCCCGGCGAGGACACTGCTGAAACAGGGCCCGCATTTTGGCAATTCGTGGAACGCGAGACGGATGATGCTGATTATGGCGCTGCATCCTTCTTAGAAGCACGCAGGGGGCAGCATTTTTATCTTGGGGCCAAGGATGGCGTAAAAGCCGATTTCATGCGCCTGCGCACCTGTGAGAGGCGTTTTAACGCCCAGGGAGGTGGGAAACCCTCCAGTATCTTTGATGCAATTGGGGCAGCGCAGGTGGCCAAGGCAAGTTTCGCAGGCATGCGGGTCTTAAACCAGTTGCGTGCGCATATCCCCATTTGGCCCTTTGATGCACCGGGGCACAATTGTGTCGTTGAAATCTATTGCCGTCTCTTTATCCGTCATGCGCGGGGCAGGGGCCTTAAGGTTCGGAATTGGGGAGACTTAAACGAGGCATTGGCGGCGCTTGGCTCCCAACTTATTTCCAAAAACTGGGATGGCCTCAATGATGATGAAAGCGATGCCCTCATTGGGGCCGCGGGCCTGCGAGCTCTGGCGGATGAAGCAAAATACTGGAACCCGGAAGGGCTTTCGGCTAGCGTGCGCGCAACTGAAGGCTGGACCTTTGGCGTAAGCTGATAGAGGTGAGTTTATGAATATGATTCTGGCAGTGGCCGCAGGCGGCGCTTTAGGCGCATTGACGCGCTATGGCCTGGGTCATATCTCAATGCGGCTTTGGGGCTCTGCCTTTCCTTATGGTACTTTAATCGCCAATGTCCTGGGCGGCTTTCTCATGGGCGTTATTGTGGAATTATTTGCTTTGAAATTGGATGGGTCCGCCACATTGCGCGCCTTTTTGGCCGTGGGTCTGTTAGGCGGCTTTACCACCTTTTCCAGCTATAGCCTGGAAGTCGTGTTGATGATAGAACGCGGCCAGCATCTCATGGCGGGTCTCTACGCCGGTGGGTCAGCCATATTGGCTATCACAGCATTGTTCTGTGGCTTATTTTTAATGCGTTGGGGATTGACGTGACAAAAGTTCAAATGGTGAAGGTGGAAGCCGATGATGATGGCATTCGCCTCGACCGCTGGTTTAAACGGCATTACCCCGAATTGACCTTTTCCGCCTTGGCGAAAATGATTCGCAAGGGGCAGGTGCGCGTCGATGGCAAAAAGGCACAGCCAGGCGACCGTATCGAAGAGGGCGCGGAAATTCGTGTGCCGCCTATTGGTCCTGCCCCCAATCCTAAGCGGGAAAAACCCAAGGATGAACCTTTAAGTGATGAGGAGAAGCAATATGCGGAAAATCTCATCCTTCACATCGATGATGCGGTTATTGTTTTAAACAAACCTGCAGGCCTTGCGACCCAGGGCGGGTCTGGTGTTGAAATGCATGTGGACCGTTTAAGCGAGGCTTTGAAATTTGGCTATGAGGCGCGCCCAAAACTGGCGCATCGCCTGGATAAAGATACATCTGGTGTTTTGATACTTGGCCGCACTGCAGGGGCAACAGCAAAATTGACGGAGGCTTTTCGTCATCGTGATGCGGAAAAGCTCTATTGGGCGCTTTTAAAAGGCGTTCCTCAAATTCGCGAAGGCAAGATTGTCTTGGCGCTTGAAAAGCGCTCAGGCCCCCATGGGGATAAGATGGAAGCTGTGCGTGGCGGGAAACCTGCCCGGACACTTTATCGCGTTGTCGATAATGCAGGCACGCGGGCAAGTTGGGTTGAATTCCAGCCTTTAAGCGGACGTATGCATCAATTGCGCGTCCATGCCGTCAGTGGTTTGGGCATGCCGATCGTGGGTGATGGGAAATATGGCGGTGCTGAAGCTTTTCTAACGGGCGGCATTTCCCGCAAGCTTCATCTTCATGCCCGCAGCCTGACCATCGCCCATCCGCTGGGTGGAGAGTTGTCAGTCACCGCACCCATGCCGAAACATATGGTGGAAAGCTGGAAGATGCTGGCCTTTGATGAGAATGAAGCATGAGCGCAAGGCCGGCTTTAATCTTTGATGTTGATGGCACGCTTATCGATAGCCAGGGCGCGATTGTAGAGGCCATGCGTCTGGCGTTCAGCGACCATGATATTGAGGGCTTTGACCCGGATAAAGTGCGCCGCATTGTGGGCTTGTCGCTTCTGCAGGCGGTTGAGGCGCTCTTGCCAAACCATGATGGCAACACGCACTACAGTGTTGCTGAAGCTTACAAGGGCAATTTTCGTCATGCTTTGGAAGCCAATGGAGAAGAGCGACTGTTTGACGGCATTGGCGCTATGGTCAAAGCGCTTGATGCGGATAATCATCTCATGAGCGTCGCCACGGGGAAATCCCGTAGAGGTCTGGACCGGGTGTTGCAGACTTATGAAATGACGCCTTATTTTATTTCCCTGCAAACGGCGGATAACAACCCCTCCAAACCCCATCCAGCGATGGTGCAGACGGCGCTCGCGGACATGGGTGTCGAACCACAAGATGCCATCATGATCGGGGATACGAGTTTTGATATGCTCATGGCCCGAAATGCGGGCGTAGCCGCCATTGGTGTCGCCTGGGGCTACCATGAGGAAGACGAAATGCGCGCAGCGGGCGCACAGCATATTGCGCGTGACGTCCCCCATCTACATCAGATTTTGAAAGACTGGAGAGTAGCCGCGTGAAGCGTTTCTATGAACAGGTCAATATAGCGCCTCAAGAGAGTGGCTTTGCCATTCAATTGGATGGCCGACCCGTCAAAACGCCGATGAAATGCCGTCTGGTTTTGCCCACAGAACACTTGGCACAAGCGGTTCAGCAGGAATGGGAAGCGCAGAGCGAAAAAATTGATCCCCATTCCATGCCTCTAACCCGTCTTGCCAATGCCGCCCTTGACCGCATTGAAGACGAGCGCGCGGCTGTTATTGAGCAGATATTGCGCTTTTGCGGAACGGACCTGATTTGCTATCGCGCAGATGCGCCGGATAGTTTGGTTGAAGCGCAGGCGCAGGCCTGGGACCCAATATTGCACTGGCTAAAACGGGATCTGGATATTCATCTACCCACAGCGGTTGGCATCACACCAATCACCCTGGACTCGGACGTCGAAGCTAAATTCCTTAAGCATTTGGAAGGCTTGGGTGTGTTTACCCTGTCAGGACTTGGCGCGATTGTGAGCGCTGCGGGTTCATTATGTGTTGGCCTTGGCGTTCTTCATGGCCATATTAATGGCGAACAAGCCTATTTAGCGGCCAGCGTCGATGACCGTTATCAACTGGACCGCTGGGGGGCGGATGATGACGCTGAGGCCCAGTTAAAGGGCCGGGAACAAGATATAAAAGCAGCGGCGGTATTTTTGTCTCTGCTATAAAGCGCTGGAGCACTTCGAGGGAGGAAGATTTTGCGCGAGATTCTGGAAAAGCTTGAAACCAAGCGCGAAGGCGCACGCATGGGCGGTGGACAGCGCCGCATTGATTCTCAGCACTCCAAAGGCAAATTAACGGCGAGGGAGCGGATTGAACTGCTTCTCGATCGTGAATCCTTTGAAGAATATGACATGTTTGTCGAACATAATTGTGTCGACTTTTCCATGTCAGAAAGCAAAATTCCCGGCGATGGCGTTGTTACAGGCTCCGGCACCATCAATGGCCGTCTGGTCTTCGTCTTTTCCCAGGATTTTACAGTTTTCGGCGGCTCCCTTTCTGAGCGCCATGCAGAGAAAATCTGTAAAATCATGGAAATGGCCATGAAAAATGGCGCCCCTGTCATCGGGCTGAATGATTCAGGCGGGGCGCGTATTCAAGAAGGCGTGGCGTCGCTGGCAGGCTATGCGGAAGTATTTCAGCGGAATATCCTGGCCTCCGGTGTTGTCCCTCAGATTTCTGTCATCATGGGGCCTTGTGCGGGTGGTGCGGTCTATTCGCCAGCCATCACGGACTTTATTTTCATGGTCAAAAACAGCTCTTATATGTTTGTGACCGGCCCGGATGTGGTGAAAACAGTCACCAATGAAGTGGTGACTCAGGAAGAATTAGGCGGTGCGGTTACGCATACCACCAAATCCGCTGTTGCTGACTTGGCTTTGGAAAATGACATTGTCACGCTGACCCAGGTTCGGCGCTTTTTCGACTTTCTTCCTTTAAACAATCGCGAAGACACCCCAAAACGGCCCTGCAACGACCCTGTGGACCGTTTGGAGATGTCTTTGGACACATTAGTGCCCGCTAACCCCAATAAGCCCTATGACATGCATGAGCTGATTGGGAAGCTGGTTGATGATGGGGACTTTTTTGAGCTTCAACCCGCTCATGCGGCCAATATCATCATTGGCTTTGGCCGTGTGGATGGGGAGACGGTTGGCATTGTTGCGAACCAGCCTATGGTTTTAGCTGGGTGCCTTGATATTAATGCGTCCAAAAAAGCCGCGCGTTTTGTGCGCTTCTGCGACTGTTTCAATATTCCCATCATCACCATGGTCGACGTGCCGGGCTTTTTGCCGGGCGTCAGCCAGGAACACAACGGCATCATCAAACATGGGGCCAAATTGTTGTTCGCTTATGGGGAGGCGACGGTGCCCAAAATCACCATCATCACCCGCAAGGCCTATGGTGGCGCTTATGATGTTATGGCGTCAAAACATCTGCGCGGTGATTTGAACTATGCCTGGCCGACGGCTGAAATTGCTGTGATGGGGGCCAAGGGCGCGGTGGAAATTATTTTCCGCAGCGATATTGGCGATGAAGAAAAAATCGCCGACCGCACCAAAGAATATGAAGACCGCTTTGCCAATCCATTTGTGGCTGCTGCCAAAGGCTTTATCGATGAAGTCATCATGCCGCATTCCACCCGCAAACGCGTGGCCAGAGGATTGAAGATGCTGAAAAACAAACAGCTCTCAAACCCCTGGAAAAAACACGATAATATTCC
>JASFRS010000156.1:0-5815 GCA_050114795.1 Sphingomonadales bacterium | reverse complement strand
GCGATGCAAAAACTTATCGCTTAACCGAAGAGCAGGTGAAAGCCATTCTTGAATTGCGTTTGCATCGCCTGACGGCACTTGGTCGTGATGATATTGGTGGTGAACTGAAAGAATTGGCAACGCGCATTGAAGAGCTTTTGGAAATCCTTCGTGATCGCGTGCGCTTGTATCAGGTTCTGCGTGAAGAGCTGACAGCCGTTCGTGAAGAATTTGCTGATGATCGCAGGACAGAAATCGTTGAGGGTGCTTTTGGCGACATCGACGATGAGGATTTAATCCAGCGCGAAGATATGGTCGTTACTGTGACTGTATCCGGCTATATCAAGCGTGTGCCTTTAGCGACTTATCGTGCGCAACGCCGTGGTGGTAAAGGCCGCTCCGGCATGTCAACGCGGGATGAGGATGTTCTTACAAAGGTCTTTGTTGCGTCGACCCATACGCCGGTGCTGTTTTTCTCCAACCTTGGGCAGGTTTATCGCTTGAAAGTTTGGAAGCTGCCGGAAGGGGGGCCTCAGGCTCGCGGGCGACCGCTTATTAATCTGTTACCGCTGGCTCAGGGCGAAACTATTTCAACGATCCTACCGCTACCTGAAGATGAAAATGAGTGGGGCGCGCTTAATGTGGTCTTTGCCACGGCTAAAGGGAATGTCCGTCGCAATTCTATGGCGGATTTCACCAATGTGCCATCAAATGGCAAGATTGCCATCCGCTTTGTTGAGGGGTCTGATGACAGGTTGATTGGGGTTAGCCTATGCGGAGAAGATGACGATATTTTCCTTGCCAGCCGCAATGGTAAATCGATCCGCTTCTCGGTTGGCGATCTGCGTGTTTTCAAAGGCCGTACATCAACTGGTGTTCGGGGCATGAAGCTTGCTCAGGGTGACGAAGTGATGTCGCTTGCTGTGTTGTTGGGCCATGAAAGTGCTAACATCACACGTGAAGAGCGCGATCAGTATCTTAAAGCGGCAAGCTGGAAGAGTGAGCCGGGTGAGCGTGTTTTGAGTGCTGAACGAACCGCAGAATTTGAACGCTTGGAGCAATTCATATTGACCGTAACTGAAAACGGTTATGGCAAGCGGACCTCCTCCTTCGAATATTCAAGGATCGGTCGCGGTGGTCAGGGGGTTGTTAATATTGATACCTCTGAACGGAACGGCAAAGTCGTAGTCTCGGGCCCTGTTGATGAAAAAGATCAGATTCTTCTTATCACCAATAAGGGTAAAATCATTCGAACCGGCGTGGATGAAATTCGTATTGCCGGTCGTTCAACCCAAGGTGTGACGTTATTCCGTGTGGATGAAGGGGAACAGGTTGTTTCCGTTGCCACCATCCAGGAACAGGATGAGGATCAGGAGCCTTTAGAGGACGCTGAAGAATAATATAAGAAAAGCCCCTCAAGCACTTTTGTTTGAGGGGCTTTTCTTTTCTGAATTGTATTGATTTAGAATCGATATCCAAACCCAAATCCAAAGATCCATGGATGGATATTCACATCGGCATTGACCGTACCCAAGGTGGTATCAATCCGCGCATCCGTATCCAGCCAGATTTTCTTCATATCGAGGTTCAAAAACCATTTTTCAGAGACATTGATGTCGACACCGGTCTGTAAGACCCAACCAAAGCTGTCATCCAGGTTAATATCATTAACCACCGGGCCTTTAGGGTCTTCGTCCAAAAAGAAAGTGTAATTGATACCGGCACCTACATAAGGGACAAAAACATCATCAAATGGCAAATGATATTGCAGCGTTAATGAAGGCGGCAACAAAGTCGTACTGCCAATTGGAAAGCTGCCTGCGGCGGTGCCAACAGCGCCAATGTCATGTGGGCTGACTGCCAAGATCAGTTCCGTAGAAATATTGTCAGTGAAGAAATAGGAAATATCCAATTCCGGCACCACTTGAGTGTCAATATTTACATCGCCACCAACGGCTTCAATCGTTGCGCTTTCATCAGGAACTACGACAATGCCGCGGACGCGGACTTGCCATGGGCTATCTTGTGCGCTCGCAGGTGCAACAAATGCAGCACCGGCGAATGCAATAATCGCAGATGCGATGAGTGGTGTCTTTTTAAACATGAGTTTCTCCTTACCCCCAGCTGACAAAGCGCTGATTTTCATGCGCTGTGCCTCACCAAAATCATAAGGGCAGACTAGGTGCTGCATGGTCTGGGGACTTTGAGCGACATCAATTTTTTGTGCCCATGTCTTTTTGTCGCAGGGGGTATAAATTTTCTTATTGTAACCAATGTCTTACAGCAGGGCTTGCGCTTTTTGTGCGTGTGCAGCATTGTTGGGGAGAAATAAATGGCTTGGGGTTTTCCAAATGACCGAACGCATTGGTGTCTATCCAGGGACTTTTGACCCGATAACGCGGGGACATCTTGATATCATCCGCAGAGGGGTAAAGCTTGTCGACCGCTTGGTTGTCGGTGTGGCAACAAACCCCGGTAAGTCACCGATGTTTACATTGGAAGAACGTGTGGCCATCGTCAGGCGGGAGACGGAACATCTGACAAATGCGGATGGCGGACAAATTGAAGTTGTGTCCTTTGATAGTCTGCTTATGGATTTCGCTGTGTCTCAGAATGCTATGGTTATCATTCGCGGACTTCGCGCTGTTTCCGACTTTGAATATGAGTTTCAAATGGCAGGCATGAACCAACGCCTTAATCCGGCCATAGAAACGGTCTTTCTTATGGCCGATGCAGCACTACAACCCATTGCTTCAAGGTTGGTGAAAGAAATCGCTGTTTATGGCGGTGAAATCTCAGACTTTGTACCTGCCCGTGTGGCGCAGGATGTATTGGCTAAGGTGCAGACTTCAAAAAAATAGCTGATCGCTGGACAGACGGTTGGGAAATCTTTATGGCCTGAGCCTAAAGAGCTGGACCCTCGCTAAAAAAGGTAAGACAAGATGAAGCGCTTGATGATTTTGCTTGGAACATTGGTTGGTCTTGGACACGCTCCTGTGGGCGCGCAAGATTTAGAAAACACGCTCTATTTGGATTTATCAACCGGTGGTCGCGTGGCGATCTTAATGCGTCCTGATAAAGCTCCAAACCATGTCGAGCGTATCAAGAAGTTAACCAGGCAGGGTTTTTATGACGGCCTTCTGTTTCACCGCGTAATAGAAGGTTTCATGGCACAAACCGGCGATCCTCAAGGCACAGGCGCTGGCGGATCTGAGCTTCCTGATTTGAAAGCGGAATTTAACGACTTGCCTCATTTGCGTGGTGCGGTCTCTATGGCGCGGGCGCAATCTGAAGACAGTGCAAATAGCCAATTCTTCATTATGTTCCAGCCGAATTTTCGCCTTGATGAAACCTATACGGTTTGGGGTCGAGTTATCAGCGGTATGGAATATGTGGATGCGATTGCGCGGGGTGAGCCGCCGGCAGAACCTGATCGGATCATTAAAGCGCAAATTGCTGCTGACGTCGAAGGGCAGTGATTTTTGGGGGTATTATCCCCATTTAAACTGAAGTGAAATTCCAGTGCGTGTTGACCTGTTTGATTTCCACTTACCGCAGGAGCGGATCGCGCTTGCTCCCATAGAGCCGCGCGATCAAGCGCGCATGCTTGTCGTAAATGGAGCAACTGGGTTACAGGATGCACAGGTCTCTCAACTGCCGGACTTGTTGCAGCCCGGTGATATTTTGGTGGTTAATGACACCAAAGTCATACCGGCGCGGTTAAAGGGCATTCGCGGGCAGGCGCGGGTCGAAATAACGCTGCATAAACGTGAGAGCGCGAATGTCTGGCGTGCCTTTGTTAAAAACGCCAAACGACTTCGCGTGGGTGATGATATCCATGTGGGCGATGATATGAGCGCTCATGTTCTGGATAAAGCCGAGGGTGGCGAGATTACCTTACGCCTGGACTGCGCGGATGGTGTGAGTGTGGAGGCAGCTCTACAGCTTCATGGTGTTATGCCGTTGCCACCTTATATTGCCAGTCAACGTTCTGTTGGTTCTTCAGACAACAGTGATTATCAGACGATTTATGCGCAAAACAGCGGTGCTGTTGCGGCACCAACCGCCGGCCTGCATTTTACGCCTGATCTGTTTAAAGCCCTGGAAGAAAGGGGCGTTGAGCGGCTGCATCTGACTTTACATGTGGGGGCTGGGACCTTCTTGCCGGTTAAAGTTGAAGACACCCGCGATCACGTCATGCATGAAGAATGGGGTGAATTAAGCGCGCACGCGGCTGAAAAACTGAATACTGCCAAAGCTGAAGGCCGTAGAATTGTGGCTGTTGGTACGACATCGTTGAGGCTGCTGGAAAGTGCCACAGGTGAAGACGGTGTGGTTCGCCCTTTCTCAGGGGACACCGATATTTTCATCACACCCGGATATAAATTCCGGGCTGTTGATGTGCTTATGACGAATTTTCATCTGCCGAAATCGACATTATTCATGTTGGTTTCGGCATTTTCAGGGCTTGATACAATGCGTTCAGCTTATGAACATGCTATTGCGTCGGGCTATCGATTTTATTCTTATGGCGATGCGTGTTTATTGCATCGAAATGAAGGCATATGACTAAGGCGCCACGTTTCAAATTCGAGATATCAGCGAAAGATGGCCTTGCACGAACGGGCCGGATTCAAATGCAGAAGGGGGACATTCGTACGCCTGCCTTCATGCCCGTTGGTACAGCCGGTACTGTGAAAGCCATGTTGCCTGAACAAGTGCGGGAAACCGGCGCTGATATCCTGCTAGGCAATACATATCATCTCATGCTCCGCCCCGAAGCTGAGCGCGTTGCGCGCCTTGGTGGGCTGCATAAATTTATGAACTGGCCACGGCCTATCCTAACGGATTCAGGTGGATATCAGGTTATGTCCCTCGCACAGTTGCGGAAAATGAGCGAAGAGGGGGTGGCCTTTCAATCACATTTAGATGGCTCCAAACACCTGCTGACGCCGGAACGGTCCATGGAAATTCAAGGGCTTTTAGGCTCTGATATTGTCATGGTTTTAGACGAATGTACGCCTTATCCCTGCACGCCTAATGACGCACGAATCAGCATGGAATTATCCGCGCGTTGGGCGCGTCGCTCACGCGATGCCTTTGATGCGAATGAGGAGCAAGCTTCGCGTGCAGCTCTTTTTGGTATTCAGCAAGGCAGCATGATTGAAAATTTACGCCAGGAATCGACGGATCATCTCTTGGAAATCGGATTTGATGGTTATGCCGTTGGTGGTCTGGCTGTAGGTGAAGGGCAGGAATTAATGTTCGATACCCTCGATTTCAGTGTGCCTATGCTGCCCCAAGATCGTCCGCGTTATCTTATGGGTGTTGGTAAGCCGGATGATCTGGTTGGCGCTGTAGAGCGCGGTATCGACATGTTTGACTGTGTCTTGCCGAGCCGTTCCGGGCGGACAGGGCAGGGCTTTACGCGCCGTGGGGCGGTGAACATCAAAAATGCACGTCATAAAGATGACCCACGGCAATTGGATGAAGAGTGTTCATGTCCGGCTTGTCAGAATTATTCTCGCGCTTATTTGCACCATCTATTCAAATCAGGCGAAATTTTGGGTGCGATGCTTTTGACCCGACATAATCTGCAATATTACCAGGACCTAATGGCAGATATGAGGTCTGCTATCACCGCAGGGAATTTTGCAGGCTTTAAAAGAGATTTCCATGCGCGACGGGAAGAAGGCGATATAGACCCTATTTAATTCCAGTCATTCTGACCTACCGTCAATTTTTGACTCATAAGTCTTTAATTTGATGAAAGGTTCTGGCATTGGGGGCGCTGTGTTGAGATTGAAGTCTGGGAATTGCGCGACGTCTTTAAGAC
>JASFRS010000155.1:0-5841 GCA_050114795.1 Sphingomonadales bacterium | reverse complement strand
ACCGCGACTCAGCATCACTTCACCGCATTAAAATTCAAAGTCACAAGTTTGATATTCATGTCAGATATATTGATCATATATTTAAAGAGGTGAGATTATGCAGGCTCCCGCAAAACAAGACCAATTTTCCAGGTTATTCACACTGCTTCACTGGCTGATCGCCGCCCTAGTCATTTTCCAATTATTTATGAATGCACCAGGCGTTCATGGTATTGAAAATCTTCAGGAAAAATCCAACCAGATCGTACCCCATGCGACCATCGGGATATTTATTCTAGCGCTTATGATATTGAGGTTCGTACTGCGACGGCGCGAAGAACGTCCGGAATATGGTGAGGCTGTAAAATCCTGGCAGGTTAAACTTGGAACCGCCTCTCATCATAGTTTTTATGCGTTGCTTATTTTGCAACCCATTCTGGGACTTCTACTGGCCAATGCCGTCGATTATGACGTGCGCTTCCTGAACACCATAAACGTGGGGGCAATGCTGGACTTCTCCAACATGCAGGAGGTACTCCACCTGGTCCACGGGATTATTCCATTATTGCTGACCCTACTTGTCCTGATTCATATTTCGGCAGCGGTATTTCACGCAATCCGGCGTGACGGCGTGTTTAGAAGAATGAGCCCCTTTTCCTAAAGCCCGCCGTGCCCAAGTGCCAAATATTCCTGTGACTGCATTTCCATGAGGCGTGAGACGGTGCGTTCAAACTCAAACGCACCGTCGCCTGCGGGATAGAGGTCTTGCGGTAAAGCATCTGCGGCAATCAGCAGTTTCACACGATGCTCATAAAGCGCATCAACCAAGGTCACGAAACGCTTGGCTTCATTACGCTGCTCTTTCGTCATTTTAGGCACGCCGACCAGGATGACCGTATGATAATGACGCGCAATGGCGAGATAATCGGCTGCGCCCAAAGGGCTTTTGCACAGGCGTTTGAAAGAAAAAACAGCTACGCCTTTTAATGATTTAGGAACGAACAGGTCACGGCCATGCACATCTAGTGTTTCTGATGGAACCGACTCGGCATCGTCAACGCTATGGTCCGTTAATCGGAAAAAGGCTTCTCGCAGCTTGGCCGTTGCGTCTTCCCCATTAGGCACATGATAGATGTCCACACCGCTTAAACGCTCCAAGCGGTAATCAGTAGGGCCGTTTAGTGGCATCACATCCCATTCGCGCTCAATCAAGGCAATGAAAGGAAGTATAATGCTGCGGTTCAAACCGTCTTTATACAGGTCCTGGGGCGGTCGGTTAGATGTAGCAACCACGACCACGCCGCGGGCAAGGAGTTCTTCAAATAGGCGCCCTAAAATCCCTGCATCAGCAACGTCAGTGACTTGAAGTTCATCAAAGCACAAAAGCGTAGCTTCAATCGCAATTTTGCGCGCAACGGGTGGAATGGGATCATCACTGCCTACCGCTGCGCCATAGGCGATTTTCTGGGATGAATCCATTTGGCGGAATTTATGAATTTCCTCATGCGCTTCCAGCATGAATTGATGGAAATGCACGCGGCGCTTGGATTTGACGGGGGCGTCAGCAAAAAACAAATCCATCAACATGGACTTCCCACGCCCCACACCGCCCCAAAGATAAAGCCCGCGCGGGGGTTTGGCATCGCGTCCGGCCCAGTTGAACAGACTTGCCAAGCGCCAGCGTTTTACCCGTGTCGCTGCTGAAGGCACGGACGGATAAGTTGCCAGCTCATCATGAAGTTTTTGCAGGCGTTCCGCAGCACCTCTTTGGTCAGCATCCGGCTTTAATTCACCTGCGCTTAACAGAGCTTCATATCGTGCAACGGGCCCCATATTCATTCATCCCCTGACCCAGCGGCGGCGATGGCGGCGATGTTCAATAACCCACGTGCCGTCACCGTTGGCGTGACAATATGCGCAGGGCTTGGCGTGCCAAGGAGAATAGGCCCTATGGGTAAGCCATCGCCTAAGGATTTAAGCAGGGAATATGAAATATTCGCAGCTTCCATGGTTGGCAGGATAAGCAAATTGGCTTCCCCTTTTAACCGGGAACCGGGGAAAAGCTGGGCGCGTAATTCAGCATCAATAGCGACTTCACCCGACATTTCACCTTCCGCTTGAAGCTCAGGTGCGACGCGGTGCAGAAGATTAAGTGCTTCCCGCATCTTCAAGGCCGAGGCCGCATCCGATGTGCCGAAATCAGAGTGTGAGAGAAGCGCCACTTTGGGTTCTATGCCAAAACGCCGAACCTCTTCCGCCGCGAGCAATGTGGTCTGCACAATTTCATCAGGGCTGGGGTCTTGGCTCACGAACGTATCGCACAGGAAGAATGTACCCTTCGGCATGACGAGCACGGAAAGCGCCGCCGCTGATGACACGCCGTCTTTCAGGCCCAACACATCCAGCACATGGCGTAGATGGAATTCATAGCGACCATAGGTGCCGCAAATCATCGCGTCCGCGAGTCCTAGGCGCAGACCCATCGCACCAATCACCGTTGTATTGGTGCGGATGATGGTTTTCGCGACTTCAGGCGAAACGCCGTGCCTTGCCATAATCTCATGATAGCTTTGCCAAAACAGGCGATAACGGTCATCGCGCTCCGGGTTCACCACTTCAATCTGTTCAAGCTTATGCGCAGGGAGCGCTGCTTCCTCAGCGCGCTTTGCGATAACACCGGGGCGACCTACGAGAACAGGTTCACCAATACCTTCCTGCATCATGGCGCGGGCGGTTCGCAGCACGCGCACATCTTCGCCTTCAGCAAAAAGTATCCGCCGTTTGCGCCGTTTTGCGCGGGCAAAGACCGGACCCATGAGGGAGCCGGAGCGGAACACAAATGTATTCAATCGTTCGAAATAGGTGTCAAAGTCTTCGATGGGCCGGGTTGCCACACCGCTATCCATGGCGGCCTTGGCAACTGCAGGGGCGATTTCCAAAATCAAACGCGGGTCGAGAGGTTTGGGGATGAGATATTTCGGCCCCAATTTCAAATATTCATCCGGATAAGCGCGGGCGACGACTTCTGTTGCTTCTTCCGCTGCAACCCGACAAATGGCATCAACGGCGGCGAGTTTCATTTCCTCATTAATGGTTGTTGCCCCCACATCCAGGGCGCCCCTGAAGATGAAGGGGAAGCACAACACATTATTGACCTGGTTTGGAAAATCCGAGCGTCCCGTGGCGATAATCGCATCGTCCCGCACTTTACGTACCAGGTCCGGCATGATTTCAGGTTCTGGGTTTGCAAGCGCCAAAATGATGGGCTTATCGGCCATGGCCGCCACATGGTTTTCATTTAGAACTTTGGGCGCTGACAGACCTAGGAACATATCCGCGCCGACAATGGCCTCATCCAAGGTGCGTAATTCGGTATCGCGAGCATAGACATCTTTATAGGGGTTCATGTCCACATCGCGGCCCTGATAGACGACGCCATGGAGGTCACATAGCGTAATATTTTCCCGCTTCATGCCCATGGAAACCAGCAGGTTAAGACAGGCCAGAGACGCCGCCCCGCCACCGGTGGAGACCAGCTTTACGTCTTCAATCTTCTTGCCCACGATGGCGAGCGCGTTTTTCACGGCTGCCCCTGCCACAATCGCCGTGCCATGCTGGTCATCGTGGAAGACAGGGATATTCATCCGTTCCCGCAGACAAGCCTCAATCTCAAAACACTCAGGTGCTTTGATATCTTCCAGGTTTATTGCCCCAAAGCTTGGCTCAAGCGCGGAGACCACATTGCAAAACCGCTCTACGTCAAGCTCATCCACTTCCAAATCGATAGCATCGATATGGGCGAATTTCTTAAACAAGACCGCCTTACCTTCCATCACAGGTTTTGAGGCAAGCGGGCCAATCGGGCCTAGGCCCAGCACGGCTGAGCCATTAGTGACAACGGCCACCAGATTAGCGCGTGCAGTTAGACTAGCCGCCTCATTAGGATCCTCAGCAATAGCCTCACAAGCTGCAGCCACACCCGGCGAATAAGCCAGCGCCAAATCCCGCTGCGTCGCCAACGGTTTTGTCGGTGTGATGGAAATTTTGCCCGCAGGCTCCGCGCGGTGATAGCGCAGAGCGGAGGCGTAGATATTATCCGGTGATTTTTTATCGGTGGCCATAGAATTAATATTCAGTGTTCGCGAGCTTCAAAAGCCACTGATACACATTTCGCAGGGTCAAGCCAAATAAAGAAACGCCCGGAACAAGTCCGGGCGCTCATATAGTATCTTATGATGATTATTGAGCTTTGAAGCCGAGGCCATCAGGGTTACTAAGCGCTTTTCCTTCACCCAGCAATTGCATGCCGGTGATGGTGCGCATAATCGCCCAGACCACCCAGGCCAAAATAAGGACCCAACCAATTATAATAATGGAAAGAAGGCTGCCTACAATCAATGCAAGCAGGCCAAACCAGAATGTACGGATTTGAAATTTAAAATGCGTATCCAGCCCTGCACCATATTTGCCTTTATTGGTATAGGCGAGAATAACGCCAACTAAAGCAGCAAGGCCGATAATCACGCCAACCAGATAAAGAATATAGACAAGATTTGCCGACCCCTTGCCCGCAAGACTAATTTCAAACTCACCGTTTGAATCACCGCTCTCGGGGGAGAGAGTTTGATCTGACATAAGTCATCCCCTATTTATATTTTTTTACGAGTACGCGATATGAAAAAACAGCCCCCATATCACGGATATGCAGCGATAGTTTGCGGACAAAGTCAAGAGCTTGAGATCAAATGCTCGGTGCGAGATAGTATGAATATTCCCGAAATCAACACGGACCGATTAGTTTTACGCGGCATCCGGCCTGAGGTTTTGAGACCTATCGGCGCTTTTTTGCAGATGCAGAGGCTTCTCATTTCTACGGTGGGCCTTTGCCGGAGCATTTGGTTTGGCGGAAATTTGCCGCTGACCATGGCCATTGGATTTTGCGCGGCTATGGCATGTGGATGTGTGAGGAAAAGGCGTCTGGCAAAATGATTGGCGCTTGTGGCTTGTTCTGGCCCCAAGGCTGGCCGTGCTCTGAACTCACCTGGTGGATTATGCCGGAGGCCCGGCGGAAAGGCTATGCGTTGGAAGCGTCGCGGGCGGTGATTGACTATGCCTTGAATGTGCTGGGATGGGATAGGGTTGAGACGCATATGGATGATGATAATGAAGCGGCGCGGAAGCTGGCGTTGAAACTAGGTGGTAAGGTTATTGCGCGGGAGGAGTTTCCCGATAAAGTGGTAAGAAGTATATACAAACTAGGGTAAACAGAAACATGGACAAAGCAAAGCCCAAAGATTTCATTACTTTGCGGCAGGTTGATCAGATATCTGCCTTTAAGATTGGCTATTATAGTTCTTTTCCTTTCGTCGCCCTCATGTCATTCACCTATTTCTTTATGTCTGTTATGAACGCCATGGCTGCCGAAAGCTCCCCTGACCTTCCACATCCTATTTTAGCGGCATTTTTATCGCTTATCAGTGCATTCACATGGCCAGCTGTCATTGGCGGCGTACAGGCTTTCGGTATTTCCATAAAAAACAGCGTCACCCCCTGGCGAAGTGAAAAGGTTATTTTGAAAATTGACGGCCCTTCCCGACAAGGGGAGAAGGAGGCTTGAGGAAGGGGGAAGAACGGCCGGAGGATTACACCGAAGAGATCAGCATCTGGATCATTCGAATTGGTGCATGGGTCCTGCAATTTTATGCTTTTTTACAGGTCGCTATAGGCAATTATTTTCATTTTATAACGATCGGTGTCTGCGGTTTCGCACTTGTAAAAATCCGCGGGCAAATGGGCTATAGGTATTTTAGAAGATATTTTGAATCTATCGGCGATGACGGGTGGGCCGTGTATTTTAAATCC
>JASFRS010000154.1:0-5906 GCA_050114795.1 Sphingomonadales bacterium | reverse complement strand
GTGGCAATCCACCAGATATTGCCAAAGGGGTCCATCACGCCCCCGTGGCGGTCGCCATAGAACATGTCTTCACATGGCATGATGGAGTCAGCCCCGGCAGCCATAGCCTGGTCATAAACCGCATCACAATCTTCCACATAAAGATAAAGCGGGGCGGGCATGATGTCATTCACACTTGGGGCTTCCCCAACCATCATCATGGCATTGCCGATTTTAAGCTGCGCGTGTTTCACACCGCCATCTGTGCTTTCAAAGACAAAAGCGATTTCGGCGTCAAAGGCCTTTTTTGCAAAGTCTAAAAACCCGCGCACATCATGCAGCAACAGGTAGGGCGTGATGCTGCTATAGCCTTCGGGGATTGCTTTGACGCTCATGGTTTATGCCTCTTTTATTGCAGCCTCTTGCGCGGCAAAGACTTTATCACACCCGATACGCGCCAGGCGAAGCAGGCGCAGGAATTGTTCTTCGCTAAACGGGTCCTGTTCGGCAGTGCCTTGAATTTCAACGATGCCGCCTTTGTCAGTCAGCACGAAATTCGCATCCGTATGGGCACTGCTATCTTCCACATAGTCGAGGTCCAATACGGCCTGACCATTGTGAATGCCGCAGGAAATGGCAGCCACTTTGGATGCCAGAGGATTCTGCAGGATATAGCCCTCTTTCATCATTTTCTTAAAGCACAGTGCCAAAGCCACATAACCACCGGAGATGGCTGCTGTCCGTGTGCCGCCATCAGCTTGAATGACGTCACAGTCGATGCGGATTTGGCGTTCGCCAATCAGTTCTAAATTCGTTACCGCGCGGAGGCTGCGGCCAATCAGACGCTGAATTTCCTGCGTCCGGCCACTTTGCTTACCTTTGGCGGCTTCACGCGCCATCCGGCTGTGGGTGGAACGTGGCAGCATGCCATATTCGGCTGTTACCCAGCCTTTACCCGTATCGCGCAGGAAAGAAGGAGCGCGTTCCTCCAAAGAAGCGGTACAGAGCACATGGGTGTCACCAAATTGCACAAGGCAAGAGCCTTCCGCATGTTTGGCAAAACCGGGTGTCATTGTGATGTCCCGCATTTGGTCGGTGCTGCGGCCTGATGGGCGCATGATGGCTCTCCTGCATAAATTCTTATTTGAAGCCGCGCTTGTACCTTGTTGAGAAAGCCGCGTCCAGTCTTGCGATAGGCGCATAGGATACCTACATTGGCGCCATGGACATTGCGGAATTAAACACACGCAGCCGTGATATCTTCCGGCTGATTGTGGAAACCTATATAAACTCGGGCGAGCCTGTTGGGTCGCGCACCATTTCGCGCGTGCCCGGTATTGACTTATCCGCTGCCAGCATTCGCAATGTCATGGCGGATTTAGAGGATTTGGGCCTGTTAATGGCTCCACATACCTCGGCCGGTCGTCGCCCGACGGATTTAGGTCTTCGCCTGTTTGTGGACGGCATGATGCAGGCCGGCAATTTGGGAAAAAAAGAGCGTGAGGCGCTGGAAGCACGTTGTCGCCTGGATGGGCGTAATGTGGAAGATGTCTTAACCCATGCCATGGAGGCCTTATCCGGCCTATCCCAAACCGCAGCTATGGTGTTGGTGCCAAAGGCAGAGCCACAAGTTCGCCATATTGAATTTGTGAGTCTTAGTCCTGATAGAGCATTGGCGATATTGGTGGGTCAGGATGGCAGTGTTGAGAACCGGGTCGTGCAACTGCCTTTAGGTCTGCCACCATCGGCGTTGATGCAGGCATCAAATTATCTCAATACCCGGATGATGGGGCGAACGCTGGAAGATGCGAAACGTGAAATCTCCAAAGAACTGAAAGAGCGCCGGGCGGAGCTGGATAATTTAACAACTTCTGTGGTGGAACGCGGCCTGGCTGTCTGGGCGGGTGGGTCAAAGGATCATAGCCAGCTTATTGTGCGTGGGCGCGCGAATCTGCTGGAAGATGTAAAGGCTATAGAAGATTTGGAACGCATCAGGCGGCTTTTTGAGGATCTAGAGACAAAACAAGACCTTATCCGCGTGCTGGATTTAGCACGCGAAGGGGAAGGCGTGCGGGTTTTTATCGGTTCTGAAAACAATTTGTTTTCTTTATCGGGTTCATCCGTTATTGCCCGTCCCTATATAAACAGTGCGGACCAGATTGTCGGCGTGATTGGTGTGATTGGTCCGACAAGGCTGAATTACGCACGTATCGTGCCCATGGTGGATTTCACCGGTCGGCTTTTAAGCGAAGTTCTATGAAGGGTGAATAAGCGCAATGGCGAATGAAGACAAAAAAGCGCATCAGGATTTAAGCGAAGTGGAAAACCAAGAGGCTCAAGACGCCCAAGTGGAAACGGGTGACGTGGAAGACATTACATCTGATGTTCATGCGAAACTGGAAACTGTCGAAAGCGAAGTAGCAGACTTAAAAGACCGTCTGCTGCGTGCGGTGGCTGAAACGGAAAATATCCGCCGTCGCTCTGAGCGCGAAAAAGCGGATGCCTCATCCTATGCCGTAACCGGTTTTGCGCGGGAATTGCTGAATGTCGCGGATAATCTGCGCCGGGCTTTGGAAGCTGTGACGGAAGAGCAAAAGGCGGACAGCGCCTTCTCAACTGTGATTTCCGGTGTTGAAATGACGGAGCGGGAGCTTCTGGCTGTTTTTGAACGTCACGGTATTCGCAAAGTCATCCCTGAAGGTGAGAAATTCGACCATAACCTGCATCAGGCCATGTTCGAAGTTCCAACCAATGACACCAAGCCGGGCACTGTTTGTCAGGTCATGCAGCCAGGCTATGTGTTGAAAGATCGCCTGTTGCGCCCTGCCCTTGTGGGTGTTGCCAAAGCCGCCCCCCAAGAAGAAGGCGGCTCTGACTAGGCTCATCCCATCTGCTCCGCATCTCCGGTTAGGGTAAGCAGCAAAAGCCACTGGTGGCCGACTTTTTTAACTTCGGCCTCCAGCAGTTCTGCAATGCTATTCGCCACGCGCTTGAGCGCGGCATCATCGTCTTTGGTTGAACGCAAGGCTTTGCCTTTGGAAATGGTAACATTCAAAATTTCATCTTTGAGTTGAATGTTCAGGGGCAGGAGATGTGGCTTTGTTGTTGCCGCCAGATTTACAAAGCCTTTTGAGAAACTACGGTCCTCGCCAAGAAATTTACCCTCAATTGACGCCTTACCTGCGTAATTAAAGTCGCAATAGGTGAAATAGACGCCATTTTTCTCAAGTACGGCGCGTATCTCCTTTGTCGGATGAGCCGTGTCTTTCGGGAAATAGTTTTTATGATCTGGGAAATAGGCCTGATAAGCTTCCATGCCATCTCCATAAACAATGAAGGGTCGATCCTTTAAGAGCGTATCTCGGATTTGGTCCAGTACCGCTAAGGCATCTGCGGTTAACACTGTCATGGGCAAGATAACGATAATAGGTTTGTCTCCTTTATCAGGTACATTTTCCAAACCTTCAAATTTAATCATGCGTGCACCGACGATGTCTTCATAGGCACGGGCTTCGCGGCAGTGGCAAGCGATTTGGTGCTCAAGAGCTTTGCGTGCGAGGCCTTTACCTTTTAAGCCCAGCTTCTCCAGCGCGTCTCTTAACGGGTCTAAGAATGCGGCTTCATGCTCAGAGAGAACATCGTCACAAATTGCGCTATATTGTTCGGGTTTTATATGAGACAGAACTTTCCGCCAGGCAGCATCATGCAGCATGGTTTGCAGTTTGACGATGACTTCAAAACGTTCGACATCAAAGACGCCCTTGGTCATTTGTGCAGCTCCTTAAATAATCAAATAGCCGTGTTGATTCAGATAGGGAGCGTGCAATTGAACCAAAAGCCAATTGCGATAACGCACAATGCAACTCATCTACTGATTGGAGCCCCCCTGCATGAGCGAGACATGTCCCGCCGCACACTCCAAACCAAAGACAATTTGAACAATGGTCTTTAACTGTATCACGTTCTTTGATTTTTTGCGCTATCTCTGTTTCACTTGCCTCTGCAAGGCTTGTTTCGTCCAAAAAACCAAGGGGGCTTAGGGGGCCTTGGCGGTCAAGGCAGTCGCAGGCCTCAATAGCGCCATCATAAGAGATGGAGAGCAAATCCCGTGCAGCGCCGCAGCGTGGACGCATACACATGTTTTCACCGGGGCCTTGTATGAAATTCTTCAGATATTTCAGGACCGGCTGCACAGGAAATCCGTCAAATGTACCTTGGAGAATAGCGCCAAACAATTCCTGCCAGGAGGCAAGCAGGGCGTCATTATCAATGCCGATATGGTCAATTTTGTCCCGGGCGCGCCCGATAGGCTGGAAGAGCGACCAGTCCCAACCCGCCATATTCAGATCGCGAAAATGCAGTGCGGTTTCCAGAAGCTTGTCACAATTGGCGATGGTGATGGTGGAAAGGATGGGAAAAGAGCGGACAAAATCACCATAACGCTGATAGGAGCGTTCGAATTGCGCATAGCTGCCTTTGCCGTCAGTTCGTTTGCGAAAGCGGTCATTGATGTCCGCTGTCCCATCAAGCGAAATGCCCCAGGCGATATTATGGGCCTCTGAAAAGGCAACTTTGCGAGCAGTCAGGGTCGTCAAATTGGTTTGGCCCTGGAAACTGATGCGCCGTCCCAGTTTTGAAGCCTCAGTCTCACCATGACAGACAAGTGTTTCCAGCATGTCCCAAACCAGCATGGGCTCTCCGCCATGGAAGATGATATGCAGGGTTTTGCCTTCGGGCACTATGTTAAGCGCCTGGGTTAGCGCATCCTTGAGCGCGTCCACATCGCCATGTTGGGCTAGGTCGCCATTTTCAAAATCGTAACAATAGGTGCAGGCGATATTACATTTCTTGGTGAGTTTGATGATGACCGTATTTAAATCTTGTGGGTCAGGGCGCTCACCCACACCGATCCCATTTTCAATAAGAAGGTTGCGTAATCCGGCGACTTGAGAGTTTAGGTTTTGAGGCACTTCCGGTGATTGAAGCAGGCTTAAAAGCGGCCAATAGCTGTTTTCGACCATCACCCAGTGGGCATTCATCTGATCTATAAGAAGGATTTTGGAGCCGAGGTCACGGACGAAGACCCGGTTGGGGTTGAACATTGTCGGCGATGAGGGAAGTTTCTCATATTGGTTCATGGATTTTCTTCCGCTTAAAAGTGATTTGCCGGCCCATCTGGAAAGAAATGGGCCGGCAGATGCAGGGAAGACAACGCTTTACAAAGATTACTTAAGCGCTTTGGCGACAGCGCGAACTGCGAAGTCGGAATCAAAATGGTCTTGACCCATTTCTTTCTCCAATTCTTCAGTTAGCCCGCCGCGAAGCGCATCAATCTCGGGGTTAATAAAGTCCGCAATCTGAGCCCGTCGGTCGCAGCATGCCCGCGTCCATTGCGCCCAAACACCGCCATTGACGGTTTCAAAAGGATTGGATGAGAGCTGTACCGAATTGACCTGAGCTGCACGGACTTGTTCCGGCAGAGTTTTAAGATATTGGTCAGCTTGCCGGACAACCATTTCGCGGATTTCAGATTCATTCATTTTGGAAAGTTGGACATCTTTTGATGCCTGGAATTTATAGGTATGAGTCATGGCCCTTATTCCTTTGCGATGCGAATCCGCTGATGCCACGCAACTCATACTATAAGTTGTATTGTTAGTTAGATTGCTAGCGTCTTTCAATAGTTAATTTTCAGCCAAATAGACTTGCATTTTCAGCTTAATATGCACCTTTTTCGTCGCTTTGACTTCCTCATTTTTTCTTGAATATTCCATGATTTGAAACGACTATAAAAAACCGTATCTTAATACACGATATAATTGTATTTCAATTCATTGACCGACCGGTCGGATTATTATAAAATATGCGCGAAAATTTTTTAGGAGAATTGGGGCATGTACACCACCAATTTGAATTTCGATAAAAAT
>JASFRS010000153.1:0-5906 GCA_050114795.1 Sphingomonadales bacterium | reverse complement strand
TTTAACAATCTTCTCTACATCGGCGGGCTCGCCTTCAATGGGGATTTCGCGAGGCCAGCTTAAAGTAGGCCTGCGGTCCTCGCCTGGCGTTAAAAATGGGCGGCGATATTCTGCATGTTCCTCATGCGTCAAATCCCGGATGATGGAATTGGGAAGAATGCCTTCAACAAAGACATTTTTTTCCAGAACAATCTCTTCCCCGGCTGGCGAGCGCATGGCCTGGAATATATTGCGTGCGTTTTCAGGCCAATCCGCCCAGGCTACGGGCATCACCATGCCTTCCATATAGGCAATGCCTTTGACCCGGTCCTGATGGCGATAGGCCCAATGAAAGCCTAATGCCGACCCCCAGTCATGAATGACCAAAACCACAGGCCCCTCGGGAATTATCGTATCAATGAAAGCATCCAGATAGGTACTATGATCGACAAATCGATAGCTGTTAGCCCCTGTTCGACTAAGCTTTGCGCTATCGCCCATACCGACCAAGTCAGGCGCTATACAGCGCCCAAGATGGGTACAGTGAGGCATGATATTGCGCCAAAGATAAGATGATGTGGGGTTTCCATGAAGAAACAGCAGTGTCGGCGCATCATCAGGCGCACCATCCGCCGCCATCTCCACATAGGCCATTTTCTGGCCGTTTATTTTGACAAAGGATTTCTGGTCTTTCCAGGCCATGGGGCCTCCTTTTTTAAATCGCTTCACCGGCAGCGCGTGCGCGTTCGACCCGGCTATCTTCAGCATTTTTCAAATGTCTGGATGTCATGATAAGGCAAATAACAATAATAGGAACAACAGCCAAAATCGCCAGCAGGCCTGAGCGCAGGCCGCCCATGGCATCAGACACCACACCCACATAATAAGGCCCAAGACCCAAGCCGATAATCGTCGTCCCAAGGAAATAAGCCGCCGTCGCAGCTCCTCGCATGCGCGGCAGTACCAAGTCCTGCAATGTTGATGCGGCCGCGCCAATCCACATGGTTGAAAGCAGGTTTACAGGGAAGAACAACATAAAGAACAGCCTTACATCATCCGTAAGGAACATGACGATGAACAGCGGGATTGGTGTGACAACCGCCGTCATAATCAGCCACAACCGTCCAAGCGCAGTCTTCTTCCGCCAAACATCCGACAAGATACCCCCCATAATGACACCGGCCCAGCCTGATAATGTGGCAGTTGATCCAACCCACAGGCCGACATCGGTTTTTGGCATTCCCAACACAGCCTCGGCATAAGGTGCGATCCAGATGCCTGTTGAATAGCCCATGAAAGCGATGAAACCAAAGCCGACAGCGCCCCAGATAAATGCACGTGTCTGGAAAATAAGCGCGAAGGTCGGTTTGTCCCTTATGGCCAAAGCCTGACCCCATGAAATCACAGCATAAACAGCAATGCCCAAGGCAATCCATTGCGGCGCATTGCCAATTAACTGCGTCAATATGAGCGCAAGCAAGGCCACACCTGTTGCACCAAGAAGATTGAAGCCAATCACTTTACGAGAAGAGCTGATTTTATAGAGGTGCCACAGCGTGAGCGGTGGAATAACGCTGGTTAATTCATGCCAGAATTTCGCAAAAGGTTTAGGCTCAACCTCGCTGACAATACCTTCCGCCATACCGCGCACCGGTTCTTTCACGGTTAGCATCAACAATGCCAACAACAAACCAGGAATACCCGCCGCAAGAAACGCTGCCTGCCACCCGGCCAAGGCGAATGGGGCTTCCTCGGCAATGGGGTAAAGCGTTGTCCACCATTCCACGACCCAGGCCCCGCCAAATAATGCGAGACCGCCACCGATATAAATGCCCGAGGAATAAACCGCTAAAACCGTGCCGCGCTTTTCCTTGGGAAAATAATCTCCAAGTATGGAAAAGGCGGAAGGCGTTGCCGTTGTCTCACCAATACCCACACCAAAGCGGGCCAACGCCAATTGGCTGAAATTCTGCGCAAAGCCTGATAGGGCCGTCATCATGGACCAAAGCACTAAACCCAAAGACATCAAACGTCCGCGCACCCACATATCCGCGAGCCGCCCCATGGGAATACCGAATAGTGCATAAAAGACTGCAAAGGCCGTCCCGTAAAGAAAGCCCATTTCCGCATCGCCGACACCTAAATCAGCTTTGATGTCTGTAATCAGGATGGAGAGAATTTGTCGGTCGAGAAAGTTGAAAATATAAACGAGGGTCAGAACAAAAAGCACATAATAGGCATAGGCCCCGCCGACTTTATGCTTAAATTCGGCGTGGGCCTTTTCACGCTGTTCCGCCATGGACTCCCTCTCAACCACAAACTACCAAGTGAGAAGTGGAGCCTAGATTGAAACAAATTGCAACTCTCCTTATGTCGAAAAAGTAAAGATTAAAGCGGTTATCCCAATATGCCGTAACGTCAATCCAGCATGCAAAATTTGCCCTCTTGAAAGCCGCGCCCCAAGTCGCCAAACTAGCGCTCCATTATTTCCAGAATAAGGAGTGCGGCCATGCAGGGCTCTTTCGAAAAACGCGGACCAATCGGCATTATTTGGGTCGACCACCCCCCTGTAAACGCCATCTCCCAAGGTGTACGTCAGGCTATTATTGCCGGTGTTGAACAGGGTTTAGCTGATGACGATGTGAAGGCCATGGTCTTGGCATGTAAAGGTCGTACCTTCATGGCGGGCGCTGATATCTCCGAATTCGGTCAAGGACCTAAAGATCCGCAATTGGCTCAAGTCATTACAACATTGGAAAACAGCACGAAAATCATCGTGGCTGCCATGTTTGGAACGGCCTTTGGTGGTGGCCTGGAGGTCTCCCTTGCATGTAATTATCGCATTGCCCTGCCGACAACACGCATTGGCTTACCCGAAGTTAAATTAGGCATCATTCCAGGCGCAGGCGGTACGCAACGCCTACCCCGTGCAGCAGGTGTGGAATTCGCATTACCCGCCATTGTGTCAGGCGACCCCATTCCAGCCCCTGCCGCAGAAAAAGCAGGCGCTATTGATGCCATTGTCGAAGGCGACATTGTCGATTGTGCCGTCGGCTATGCGCAGGATTTACTTGCGCAAGGCGCGCCACTGAAGAAAGTCCGAGACATCAAATTGGATGCAGCGACCTATCACCAAGGTTATTTCGATGGCTTCCGTAAATCGATTGCGCGCAAAGCACGCGGCTTTCATGCACCTGAACGCGCCATTCAAGCTGTTGAAGCCGCTGTTAATCTGGACTTTGATGACGGTGTGAAGCGTGAGCGTGAACTCATCATGGAATGCTTCCGTGACCCACAATCCAAGGCACTGCAGCATGTGTTCTTCGCTGAAAGAGAAGCAACAAAAATTCCAGGTCTTGCAAAAGACATTGAACTACGCCCCATCCGTAAAGTCGGCATCATCGGCGCAGGCACCATGGGTGGTGGCATTGCCATGAACTTCGCCAATGCAGGCATTGCTGTCACCATGTTGGAACTCAATCAAGAAGCCCTGGACAAAGGCCTGGGCATCATCCGGCGCAATTATGAGAACACCGCCAAAAAAGGCCGCCTCACCATGGAGAAGGTTGAGGAACGTATGAGCTTGCTCACCCCCACCACCAGCTATGCGGATTTAGGTGACGTGGACTTGGTGATTGAAGCGGTCTTTGAAAATATGGACGTGAAGAAAACCGTCTTCACGGAACTGAATAAAGTGACCCGCCCTGATGCAATTTTGGCAACCAACACCTCTTATTTGAACATTGATGAAATTGCGGCGGTCGTTTCAAATTCCGAACGCGTGCTCGGCATGCATTTCTTCTCTCCCGCCAACGTCATGCGTCTGCTTGAAATCGTGCGGGCAGAGAAAACAGCACCGGATGTGCTCGCCACCGTTTTGAAACTTGCAAAAACCATCCGCAAAGTCGGTGTGGTGGCCGGCGTCTGCCATGGCTTTATCGGCAATCGCATGTTGTCCGGCTACGCCCGAGAAGCTAATCTTCTGGTTCTTGAAGGCGCAACCCCACAACAGGTTGATAAAGCGCTGTTTGATTTCGGCATGCCTATGGGTGTGCTCGCCATGGGCGATTTGGCAGGCCTGGATATCGGCTATCGCCTACGTGAACAATTGGACGAAAGCCAATATGACGTACGCTCAACCTATGTCGCTGATAAGCTGGTGGAAATGGGGCGTTTGGGACAGAAAACCGGGGCTGGCATCTATGATTATGAGCCCGGCAACCGTACGCCCATCCCCTCTGACATCACCGCCAAGCTAATTGAAGAAGCGGCCGCCCATTTCGGTATTGAACGCCGTGAAGTTACAACCGAGGAAATTATCACCCGCTGCTTCGCGGCCATGGTGAATATCGGCTGTGATATTTTGGACGAAGGCATGGCCTACCGTGCCAGCGATATCGATATCACCTATATCAACGGCTATGGCTTCCCAGCCTATCGCGGCGGCCCAATGTATTGGGCCGAACATGATTTAGGTCTGGAAAATCTCCTGAACCACATCAAGGCCTATGCCGAACAATATGGCGACCGCTGGTGGAAACCCTCTCCCTTGCTAGAGCGTCTCGTGCGCGAAGGTAAAGGCTTCAGGGATCTATAGAGGACAGAGAACAGTCGCGCCCTTTTTTGCTCAGATCTACCCCTCACCCTAACCCTCTCCCAGCCATTTTTGGATTTGGGGGGAGAGGGTCGGGGTGAGGGGTTAATTAAAGAACTTATACATGTGACAAGCATACGCTAAGGTTTTGATGCTCTTAATAAAAGAGCGGCCCAGAAGGTGGTAGCAGCCACCAACTGAGCCTAATCAGTCAAACCTACAGGAGAGGTCCGAATGGCTGTCCATTCGTTTATCATATTGCAATACCACATGGAAAGACGCTTAGCCCGCGGCCAAGCGCTTAAATCACCCATCTGACCCGTTTGATTTGGTCCCGCACCCGGTAAGCGCCAGATGCCGGGGGATAAACGAGCCGTCCCGTGTGGTTGCAGACATACGGGACGGCGTAGTTTATTTCATTGTGTGACCTGGCAAAAGACGCGCATCACGCTGTCTTCTTCCCTTAAGTCCTGTTCAACATTACCTAGAATATTTCCAGTGAGCGGGAAAGCGTCGCCGCTTAAGCGGTCTTCATAACCGCGTAACAGCCATTTGATCGACGCAGGAGCTGCGCTTTCAATGCGGCCACGGCGGCGGCTGGCAGCAACTGCTATCCCGATAACACTACCTTCATCGTCCAAAGTTGGACCGCCGCTTAACCCGCCAAGCGCACCACTACGTTCAGGCACCCGGCGTTTTTCAGCCCAGCTTAAAGATGGCTCCTGCCCGCGGCGAAACCCTTGTGTACGAATGACACTGCGTCCCAATAGCCGACTATCTACCGCCGTTGGGAGGCCGGCTGGAAATCCAAAATGAAATCCCGCTTGGTTGCGATGAAAATCGGCTATGCCCATTTTAAGCGGATTGGTTCGCCCACCTGTCTCCAATAAGGCAACATCGGCACGAGGGTGAATAACCACCTTTGTGACAGTGTATCTCTTATACCCGCGTGTATCCGCCAGGACGAGGCGGCGGCAGCCATCGGCCACATGCCGGGCAGTCAGCCACAGGCCATCCCTGCTAATCGCAAAGGCCGTGCCCTGGGAATTGCGTGGGGGCAAAGCCTCAACAATGACATTTGGATCATTAAAGCGCGGGCCTGGAATAGACTCGCCTTCTTCCACATCATATTCAGGTGGGGCTTGGGTGCGAGGGCGTCGCTCGCCCTCATCATCCATGACGAAAACATTATAAAGCACCATCAATGTGACAAGGATATAGACCCAGCCATTCCCGGATGACCTCCGACGCGCCATAAATCTTATCCAAGCGCAATGGCCGCCGCGTTCAAGCTGGCAACGGCAAGTTTCGTGGCGCCTAATGCAATAGCTGC
>JASFRS010000152.1:0-6057 GCA_050114795.1 Sphingomonadales bacterium | reverse complement strand
GTGATGACGGCCTGTGCAAAATCATCGTCCAGGTCGTCTAAATGGGTGGCCATCGCCAAAGCTTCACTCATTATACATCCTCTGCCAGGCGTACGCCGGTGAATTGCCAGCGCTGTTGGGGGTAAAAGAAATTTCTGTAGGTAGCTCTTATGTGGCCAAGCGGCGTTGCGCAAGACCCACCACGCAAAACAAACTGGCCGGACATGAACTTGCCATTATATTCACCAACCGCGCCTTCCGCCGGTTTGAACTTGGGAAATGGCAAAAATGCACTGGCCGTCCACTCCCAGCAATCACCAAACATCTGACGCAATCCGCCATTAGGCGCTTGCGCGGGTTGCGGGCGCAGCGGTGAGGAGCCACACATAAAATTCCCATCCATGACTTGAGATTGAGCAGCCACTTCCCATTCCGCTTCATTAGCCAGGCGCTTGCCTGCCCAGCGCGCATAAGCATCCGCTTCATAATAGCTTATATGGGTGACAGGGGCTGCTTTATCTATCTCAGTCTCACCATGCAAACTCATGGCGTGCCATTCATCATCCCTTTGCCGCCAATAAAGCGGCGCATCCCATTCATTGGCAACGACCTGCGCCCAACCATCAGACAGCCAGAGCAAGGGGTCGCGATAGCCACCATCTGTCATAAACTCCAGCCACTCCCCATTGGTCACCAGCCGGTCGGCGATACGATAGGGGTGCAGCAAAACTTCATGACGCGGACCTTCGCAATCATAGGCAAAGTCATTGCCCTCATGACCGATAAGTTGAATACCGCCTTCAAATTCCACAAAGCCCATTTCAGTCGTGTTTGACTGCTGCACAGGTTGCGGCTTGACAACAAAAGACGGATTTATCGGGTTTTGCGCAAAGAGGTGCAGGATGTCAGTCAGCAACAATTCCTGATGTTGCTCTTCATGATTGAGACCCAATGTCACCAAAGCGCTTAATTCTTCGCCAATATCGCCTGCCAGGAAGCCATCCATAGCGCTGTCGACATGAGCACGATAATCCAAAACCTCTTCCCGGCTGGGTCGCGTAATCATACCGCGCATAGGCCGGGCATGGCGTTTGCCCACGGTTTCATAATAGCTGTTGAAGAGGAAATTATAGTCCTCATTGAAAGCCTTATAATCAGCCCTGTTTGGAGCGAGAACAAAAGTTTCAAAAAACCAGGTTGTGTGCGCCAAATGCCACTTCGCCGGACTGGCATCCGTCATAGACTGCACAGTCATATCCGCATCACTTAGATTTTGGCACAAATCCACAGTCTGCGCGCGTACACGGGCATAATTCTCCCTAAGGGAGATATTTGAACGGGGGGCCATATCATTCATTTTGTTGACTCAGTCAGAGCGGCTTTATTTGGATAAAATGCAAGATGTCCAGCGAGTTGTTTCGCTTCATCAATAGGTTTTTCATAAGACCAAGCAATATCTTTAATGCTTATTTGTCCTTGTTCGTCAAGGAGAGAGTAATAAGAGGCCTCCCCTTTAAACGGGCAAATAGATGTTGTTTCGCTGGGCTTCAAACGCGCCATCAAGACTGATGAACGCGGAATATAGGCGACGGGAGAGTAATTTCCCTCTTTTAAAACAAGATATTGCGCACCCTTGGCAAGTAATTTAGATCCCGCCACGACTTCAAAGTCACGCGCGATGTCTTCAAATTTCAACCGGGCCTTCGCCTCTTCATGGCGATAACGCAAAATAAATCCTCCCAAAGCCAGATTTCATTGCCTCACAGGCTAAACGGCATAGCCCCACTTTGTCCACCCCAACACACAGGGTTGTCAGGTTAAGTTCATATATTTTCGAAAGGTTTAGGCGGCTGATAATATCTTTTCAATTTCACCAACCAAATCGCGCAAATGAAACGGTTTGGAGAGAACTTTTGCCTGCTGCGGCGTTTCCGCCTGACGCTTCAAGGCCACGGCTGCGAATCCCGTGATAAACATGACGCGCATTTTGGGGGCCAAAGTCGCCGCCCGCTGGGCCAGCTCAATTCCATCCATTTCAGGCATGACAATATCTGTCACCAACAAGTCAAATTCAGATTTAGCAAGATGGGGAAGTGCCTTCGTGCCTCGGTCGACATCAGTCACTTCATGCCCCGCACGCTCAAGCGCTCTTGAGAGAAATACACGTAAACTGTCATCATCTTCTGCAAGAAGAATGCGTGCCATTATATCTTCATTCCATCTCTGCTCTACAGACCCACTTTTGCCGCACCTAAGTTTAAGATAGACTAAAGGTACGATAAAGCGGATATGGCCCCAAAGTGAAGCTATAATGCCTGAGAAACATGACAAAGCGCCAGTGGAAATTTTGCGGCCCAAAAGCTGGACAGCACCTTGTGTATTCATCTCTCCTCACAGCGGTCGATACTATCCGAAACATTTCATCGAACAATCACAGCTAGATGCCCTGACGCTAAGGCGTTCGGAAGACGCTTTTGTCGATGAATTATTTGCCTGTGCAAGGGATTATGGTGCACCCCTCATCCATGCGGTTTATCCACGAGCTTATCTTGATTTAAATCGCGGGCCGGAAGAGTTAGACCCGCGCATGTATAAACAGCCCTTAAGCGGACTTGGCATAAGCCTCTCTGAACGCGTGAAAGCAGGTTTAGGCACCATCCCACGCGTAGTTGCGGCGGGCTTACATATCTATGGCATGCCACTGGAGCTTGAGGACGCCGAAGGGCGCCTTAATGATATCTACCGGCCTTTCCACACAACGCTGGAGAAACTTCGCAGTGAATGTCATGACAGGCATGGCTTCGCCTTAATGATTGATTGCCATTCCATGCCATCCAGCGTTTTCCAAAATCAGCGTCATGTTAAACATAATGCTGTTGATGTGGTTATTGGCGACCGCTTTGGGACAAGCTGCAATCCTCTTATAAGCGATTGGATTGAAAACAAATTAAATACGTTGGGGCTACGAACCGTCAGAAATGCCCCTTATGCAGGTGGGTATAATACGCGGGTCTATGGTGAGCCTGATTTAAATATCCACAGTATCCAGTTGGAAATTGCACGTCCTCTTTATATGGATGAAACAAAAATAGAAAAGACGCAGAATTTTGATGGCTTAAAAGCCAAGTTGCAGCAATTTTCCTCTGATCTTTGCGCGCAATCAAAGGCTTGGGCGAGATCACGACCTGCAATTTCAGAGGCCGCCGAATAAAAAAAGAGCCAGTCAACCGACTGGCCCAGGTTCAGGGAGGAAACGCCCGTAAAGGGCAACGAAAGGATAATACTCTTCCCCTCGTCATCTATGAATCTAAGGGTGATTAGTAAAAATTCAATGACTACCAAGTTTATTTTTTCTTATCAATTGGGCCTGGCAAAAGAAAAGATAGCGGTTTTTCTACAGATTCAACATGAACCGGCGTATTTCCGAAGAAATCTCCGTCCACCTGAGCCGGAATATCTGACATATCTTGGGATTTGATTTCGAAGCGATTTCCACTAAGGCAGCGCACATAATTCTGACTTTCAAGCCGCCCGCACGCCAAATCAAAAAGCGCACGCAAAAGCTGCCATTTATTCTTCACCGTTACGGCTAAAACTTTCAACCCAGGCTTTAGAAGGTTAGCCTCCTGTGATAACTGGAACGGACCGCCATAGAATTGACCATTAGTGGCGATAACCCACTGCGCGTCCACACTATCAACTTGAAGCTGGGCAGGTTGAAATGAGGCAAAAGTCGCCAAACCGGTCCGCGCATAAGCCCATTTCCCCCAGCGCTGCTTAATACCATGACTGACATCCCGCACAATAACACCATCAAAGCCAATACCAACCATTAGGATGAAATAACGGCTGGTTTCTCCTTTTGAGACACGACCAACATAGAGAGGACGCATATCCCCATTTAGCAAAGTATCGATCACCGTAGACCAGCGTATTTTAATACGCGACGCCAAGCCCATATCAATGGCCGCTGAATTTGCCGTACCCATAGGAATAAGGCCCATCGGTTGGCCAGAGCCAACGACCCCGCCAATAACCTCAGCTAAAGTGCCATCACCACCCACGGCAACAACAGCATCCGTTTTCCCAATATGCTCACACGCCAATTCAGAAGCATGACCAACAGCCCTTGTATGAAGTATTTCCACCACAGCTCCACGGTCTTCCAGGAGGGAAACAACTGAGGAAAGCTTCTTCAAACGCCGCGGCCCAGCGGTGGGATTATGTATAAGAGTGAAATATTTTCTTCGCAAAACTGTCACCTCTTCGACAAATCCCTCGTGTAGAACCAAAAGCAGTTTAATAGACGTGTCAGCCACATATGACGAGGTGATGACAACATATGAGTTCTATGCTGCGTGCTATAAAAAGCGAAAATCCGGATACGGCCTTTCGTTCCAAATCACCCAAGCTGAAACTTCCCTTTCCTGACCCTGGCGAACCTAAACACTCCGATGAAGAAACAGGCCATTGGAAACGCCATGTACGCAGTGTCTGGATTTCAGACACGCATTTAGGCACCAAAGGCTGTAAAGCCGACTATCTTTTGGATTTCTTAAAAAACGTCCAATGCCGACATCTCTTTCTCGTCGGCGATATCATTGACGGATGGCAAATTAAGCGCAAGGGGCCTTATTGGTCCCAGGCTCAAACCGATGTCATCCGACGCGTAATGAAATGCGCGAAGAAAGGCACGCAGGTCTATTATATCCCCGGTAATCACGATGAAGCATTGCGAGACTATCTCGACATCGATATTGCTGGCATTCATGTAGTTGAAGAGGCCATCCACAAAACTGCTGACGGTCGCAAACTTCTTATTCTTCATGGCGATGCTTTTGATTCAGTAGTGCGATATGCTCGATGGCTCGCCTTTCTTGGTGATTACAGCTACCAATTTCTGTTACGCCTTAATCACAGTGTGAACACAATACGCAGGATATTCGGCCTCCCCTATTGGTCATTATCTGCTTTTCTAAAACTCAAGGTAAAAAACGCGGTCGAATTTATTTCCCGCTTTGAAGAAGCCGTCGCCCATGAAGCTGCAGAACGCGGGGTAGACGGCGTCGTTTGCGGCCATATTCATCATGCAGAGATCAAGGAAATTCAAGGCATTACTTATTATAATGACGGCGACTGGGTTGAAAGCTGCACTGCCTTGGTTGAGCATTTTGATGGCCGCATGGAAATTCTTCGCTGGGCAGAGCAAGATGATGTCAAAGCCCGGCTTAAAAAGCGCACGAAGGCGCTACCCTCATGAAACTCACTTTGATAACAGACGCCTGGTTTCCCCAGGTCAATGGGGTGGTCCGTACGCTGGACACGGTCATCAAACACTTGCGTGACCAAGGCATAGACGTGGATATCCTATCCCCCGCTGAATTCAAGACAATCCCTTGCCCAACTTATCCAGAAATCAGGCTCGCCTTGTGGCCAGATTCGGTGTTGCGGGAACGCATTTCCACCTTTCAACCACATGCTATTCACATTGCAACAGAAGGCCCTTTAGGTTTTGCAGCGCGGCGCTATTGCAAGCGTCACGGCTTGTCCTTCACCACAGCTTATCATACGAAATTCCCTGAATATGTTCATGTTCGCACAGGGCTGCCACTAAAATGGCTTTATGGTGTTATGCGCTGGTTTCACAGCGCATCCTCGGCCGTAATGGTCGCAACGCCATCTATTGCTGCGGAATTAAAATCTCATGGTTTTCACGCCATTAGAAGCTGGTCACGCGGGGTGGATTTAGAACTGTTCAAACTCTATCCCAAAGATACCATCGCAGAATTGAACCATTTACCCAGGCCTTTTCTATTATATGTTGGACGCGTGTCAGTGGAAAAGAACATTCGTGCTTTCCTTGAGTTAAAATCTCCAGGCACGAAAATCGTGATTGGTGATGGACCGCAGCTTAACTCGCTAAGACAGGCCTTTCCCGAGGTACATTTCCTAGGGCGCAAAACCGGCGAAGATCTGGCACGGCATTATGCTATTGGCGATGTTTTCGTCTTTCCAAGTTTGACTGATACATTCGGCCTGGTCAATTTGGAAGCCCTTGCAAGCGGGGTCCCTGTCGCC
>JASFRS010000151.1:0-6072 GCA_050114795.1 Sphingomonadales bacterium | reverse complement strand
AATATCAGCCCCAGTCTGCCAAGCCCCGGTCTTGGTTTTCTTTGGTTTAGGCTCCAGGTCCATCTCAGTGAATAGAATTTCACCAAGCTGTGCCGGGGATGCAATGTTGAATTTAGACCCGGCGAGTTTATGGATTTCCCCTTCTAAATCCCCCATACGCATGGCGAATTCACCGGATAAGCGCGCCAGCATTTGCCGGTCCGCTTTAATCCCGGCCTTTTCCATGTCTACCAAGACCTGGACAAGCGGACGCTCGAGCCCTTCATAGACCCGGCTTAGCTTATCTTCTGCCAATCGCGGCTTTAACGTCTGATGAAGGCGTAATGTAATATCTGCATCTTCCGCGGCATAATCAGTGGCTTTGTCCAATGGCACGCGGTCGAATGTGATTTGTTTTTTACCGGTCCCTGCGACGTCTGAGAATTTGATTGTCTGATGTCCCAGATGATTCATCGCCAAGTCATCCATACCATGACGGTTCAGACCACTATCCAATGTGTAAGACAGTAACATTGTGTCATCAAAGGGTGTGATGCGAATGTCATAGCGAGACAAAACAAGCATGTCATATTTTAAATTCTGCCCGATTTTCAAAACCCGGGGGTCTTCTAATAGGGGGCGGAGAGCATCCAGAACTTCATCAATTGGAAGCTGCTCCGGTGTATCGTCGTCAAGCGCCAAACCTCCATCCCCTGCGCCGCAGTGGGCAACGGGGATGTAACAGGCTTTACCCGGTTCACAGCTCAAGGAAATACCAACCAATTCGCAGCTCATGGCATCCAGACCGGTTGTTTCCGTATCAACGGCAACCTGCCCAATTTCATGAATGCGCTTAATCCAGTCTTTAAGAGTGGCCATATCGGTTACGCAGCTATATTCAGCTTCATCTGAACCGATTTTAGGTGCTTGGCTTTCGCCGCCCTTAGGTACTTCAATGCCGTTTTGGGCGGCGATTTTAGCTTTAAGCGAGCGGAAACCATGTTCATCCAGAAACTCAATAAGCGTTTCGGGATCTGGTAAACGCATTTCCATCTCGTCCAACCCAATGGGAAGGTCAACATCGCGCTTAAGTGTCACAAGCTCTTTGGAAATGCGAGCTTGGTCTGCGAACTCAATCAGATTTTGCCGCCGCTTAGGTTGTTTGATTTCCTCTGCGTGCTCAAGCAGAGTTTCCAAATCACCGTAATTCTGGATAAGTTCCGCCGCAGTCTTAGGGCCAATGCCTGGAATGCCTGGAACATTGTCCACGCTGTCGCCCATCAGGGATTGAACTTCAATCACCTTCTCCGGTGGGACGCCAAATTTATCCAAAACCGCTTGATAGCTTAGATGCCGATTATTCATACCGTCGAACAAATCGACTTGGTCGTCGACCAATTGCATCAAATCTTTATCAGATGACACAATGGTGACACGCCAGCCTTTCGCCTTCGCATGTTCGGCATAGGTTGCGATGATATCATCGGCTTCAAAACCCGGACTTTCAATGCAAGGAATCCCCAAAGCACGTACAGCATCCCGCGTTAAAGGGAATTGTGGTTTTAAATCTTCGGGTGGTGGTGGCCGATTGGCTTTATATTCAGGATAAATATCACTGCGGAAAGTTTTCCGCGCTGCATCAAATATCACCGCAAGATGGGTGGGGTCTTCCTGGTCCGTCAAGTCCTGCTGCAGCTTAAGCAACATGGTGGTAAACCCATAGAGCGCGCCAACAGGCGTGCCCGCCGGGTTGGTGAGCGGGGGAAGTTTATGATAGGCGCGGAAAATATACCCCGACCCATCTACGAGATAGAGATGTTTGTTAGTCATGTCTTTATCTACCGAGCCTGAGCGCCAAGCGCTACGGCTTTTTTTAACTTCGGATGCCTTTGTCACTGGAACGTGTCGACCAAAGCTAAAAATCTCACGCTCATCTTGAAAATTATATCATTTAAATATATATCATTTGGATGCAAAATTGGAGGGATTGAGATGGCCAGATATTCGATTGTTTGTGGTGCAGCGTTGATGGCGGGCGCTTTAATGACACTAAGCCCAGCGGTTTTGGCGGATGAAAAAAGCTTTGACGTAGCGGATTTTCATGAAATTTCTGCATCCGGTGCTGGTGAATTGGTAATCACTGTCGGTGAAGCTCAATCTGTCATGATTGAAGCTAAAGAACGATATATGGACAAAATTGAAGTTGAGGTGGACGACGGGCGGCTTGAAATCCGTTCCAAGGGCCATAGCTGGTTTGGTAGCAGCCCTTCTTATAAAGCCATCATTACTGTTCCAAGCCTGGATTATCTGGTCCTGTCCGGGGCCACATCTGCAAAGGCTAGCGGAATCGCTGCCGAAAATTTTGAGTATCGCGCATCCGGTGCCAGTGAAACTGACATGTCAGGAACTTGTAAAAGTCTGACAGTGAAGGTCTCTGGCGCTAGTGAATTAGATGCTAAAGACTTCGTTTGTGAAGATGTGGAGGTCAGTGGTTCGGGCGCCTCTGAGATTGAAATTCACGCGACTGAAAATCTCTCTGTCAGTGCATCTGGTGCGACTGAAATTGACGTTTATGGTGGCCCGAGAACGAATAAGATGAACACCTCTGGCGCTTCAGATATCGACTATAAAGACAGCTAAGAGAGGCCAGGGGGGCTTGAAGCGAAAAAACTTTCTTCCTATCTAGGCAACAATCTTCATAATCGTCGACATTATTTATGCGCATATGTGTTGCCAAGATAGGAGGAGGGGTTTTCGCCCATGGCGTCTTTGATTGAAGCCAAAAATCTCATCAAGAAATTCGGCTCGATAGAAGCCGTTCAAAATCTCTCATTCAGCGTTGAAAAAGGCGAAGTCCTGGGGCTTCTAGGCCCGAATGGCGCTGGTAAATCCACCACCATGAAAATGCTAACCGGCTATTTAACGCCAGATGATGGTTCCGCCCTTATCGCCGGAATCGACGTTGCAGAGCAGCCATTGGAAGCCAAGACTCGTTTTGGCTATTTAGCCGAGGGCGCGCCGAGCTATGGCGATATGCGGGTATCGGATTTTCTGCAATTCGTTGCGAAAGCACGGAACTTTAACGGTAATATTGATGAGGCCATTCAAGCGCTTCAGCTTGAAAATGTGCTTCATCAAAGCATTGATACCTTATCCAAAGGGTTTCGCCGCCGAGTGGGCTTGGCGCAGGCAATTCTACATGATCCAGATGTTTTGATATTGGATGAGCCAACTGATGGCCTCGATCCCAATCAAAAACATGAGGTGCGCCAGCTTATTGAACGCATGGCTCCAAATAAGGCTATTATCATCTCCACCCATGTTCTGGAGGAGGTTGAGGCTTTATGCACCCGTGCCATCATTATCGACCATGGGCAAATTGTAGCGGATGGCACGCCAATGAGCTTGAAAAGCCAGTCCCGCTATTTTGGTGCGCTTCATATCACTCTGGATAAAAGCGTGGCGCAGCAAGGCCATGATGTCTTTGCCACCTGGGAAGATATTGCCCTTGTTCAAATGACGGATATCTCAAACGAGCGCAGCAGGCTTAGCTTATTCCCAAAAGATAATCGCATGTTGCTGGATAAAGTCCGTGGTTATGCTGGGGATAAGGGCTGGGTGCTTCATCATATTTCCGTTGATGGCGGGCGCTTGGATGATGTTTTTCGCACCTTAACCACCGGGGACCGAGGCGAAGAAGGAGAGGCCGCATGACGGGATGGCGCGCTGTTTTTGGACGCGAATTTAAAGCTTATTTTGCAACACCCTTAGCACTGGTATTCATATTGGTGTTTTTAGTCATGACCGGCGTCTTCACCTTTTTCTTGGGAGGGTTTTTTGAGCGCGGTCAGGCGGATTTGCAGCCCTTCTTCACTTTTCATCCATGGCTGTATCTGTTTTTAGCACCCGCGCTGAGCATGCGGCTCTGGGCGGAGGAACGGCGTGCGGGCACGATTGAGTTGCTCCTTACCCTACCCATATCTACAGCGGGCGCTGTGCTGGGTAAGTTTTTAGCGGCCTGGTGTTTCGCAGGCGTGGCGCTGGCGCTGACTTTCCCTTTATGGATAACGGTGAATGTCTTGGGTGATCCAGACAATGGAGTGATTTTAGCCAGCTATCTCGGCTCTTTCCTCATGGCCGGGGCTTATATCGCTATTGGTTCAGCCTTATCAGCGGCGACAAAAAATCAGGTCATTGCCTTTGTGACGACGGCAAGTATTGCCTTCTTTTTCACCGTTGCCGGTTTGCCTATTGTCTTAAACGCCTTTAGCGGCTGGGCACCGCAGGTTTTGGTGAATGCGGTCGCGAATTTAAGTTTTCTCACCCATTTCACTGCTATTGAACAGGGTGTGGTTGATCTACGGGACCTTATCTTCTTTCTAGTGTTGATTGGGGCGTGGCTGACGGCCTGTGTCTTCATTGTCGATGCAAAGCGGGAGGGGGCATAAGTCATGAAAAAATTTGGTATATTCTTCATTCTGATTGCTTTGGTGCTGTCGCTTAATGTGATTGTGGATATTGCGTTTCGCGGTGCACGCGTGGATTTAACAGAAGACAGCCTTTATTCGCTGTCAGACGGCACGAAGCAAGTTTTGGCGGACTTGAAATCCCCGCTTAAAATTCACTTCTATTTCTCGGATAAGGCAGCAACCGGCCTGCCCGCCATCAAGGACTATGGTAAGCGGGTTGAGGACTTGCTTAAAGAATATGTGGCGCTATCAGGTGGGAAAATCAGCCTAAGCGTGACTGACCCTGAACCCTTTTCCGAAGAAGAGGACGAAGCGGTGGCTTATGGCCTGCGTGGTGCGCAAACCGTGAGCGGGGAGAAACTTTATTTTGGTCTGGTCATTTCCGATGAGGCTGACGGACAGGAGGTTATCCCCTTTTTCGCACAAGAGCGCGAAGCCCTGGTCGAATATGACCTAACCCAAAATATAGACCGTTTGAACAAAGGGGCTGTGCGTCCAAAGCTAGCGGTGATTACCACATTACCTATGCAATTCGGCCCGGGGGGCATTCAGGCTCTTCAACAAGGCGTTCCGCCTCAGCCCTATGCGATTTATGAGCAATTACGTCAGACCTTTGAAGTGCAGCTTTTAGGGCTGGAGTTTGAGGAGTTGGACGATGACATTGATGTGTTGCTGATTGCCCAGGCCCCGGGTTTAGGCGAGACGCAGCGCTATTTGATTGACCAATATGTGTTGGGTGGCGGCAAGGCGATTGTCTTTGTTGACCCTTATAGCGAGGCCAGTGCTGTTGCAAACCAGGTGACTCAATTAGGAGCGCCACAAGCGCCAAGCAGCTTTAATATGCCAGATCTGCTTGCAAGCTGGGGCATGCGTCTGGAAAGCGGAAAGGTCGTTGGTGATCTGGCGCAGGCGCAGCGGGTTAATATGGGCGCAGGTGCAGACCCCCGCCGGCAAGTGGTTGATTTTATCCCATGGCTTGGCGTGAATGAATATCATATGGCCGCTGATGATATTGTGACAGGGCAGTTGGCCCAGCTCAACATGGCTAGTGCCGGGGCGTTAATGCCGATGGAGGGGCGCACAACGACTATTGAACCTCTTGTCACATCGTCTGAGGATGCAGGGCTGCTGGACGTGTTTGAAGTTGAAGGCCAGCCGGACCCGGATCGTCTTATCCGCACACTTCAGCCTACGGGTGAGACTTATATTTTGGGCGCGCGTATCAGCGGTCCGGCCAATACCGCCTTTCCTGATAAAGAGGGTGAAGGTCATATCGCCCAGGCCCAAGACATCAATGTCCTTATCATGAGTGATACGGATATGCTGGAAGACCGTTTCTGGGCGCAGGTTCAGGACTTCTTCGGGCAGCGGGTGATTGTGCCCATCGCGGACAATGGCCGTTTTGTTGTGAATGCGGTGGATAATATGACCGGATCTGATGCGCTTATCAGCCTCCGCTCCCGCGCCGTTTCCGCCCGCCCCTTCACTGTGATTGAGCGCATCCGGCGGGAGGCCGAAGCGCGTTATCTCAATGAAGAACAATTGCTGGAAGACAAGCTTCAAGCCGCTGAACAGCGTATTGCCCAGTTAGAGGGCGAAGGCGATGGTGGCGAGGCCTTTTTGT
>JASFRS010000150.1:0-6151 GCA_050114795.1 Sphingomonadales bacterium | reverse complement strand
AATCTGAAAGAGTAAATGATTTATAATTACACGTCTTTTGTGATAGGCATTAAATCAGAAAGAAGCGCTGCGGAATTTGACATTCACGGCGCTTTATTTTTTGGATAAAGGGTAGATATGTGAGACAGGCTTTAGCATTCCGCAATCAAGTCAATTCCCTCGCAGGTCGTGTCCACGCGCTGGACCGCAGGCTGGATATTTACGAAAGAAAATTCTGCCCCAGCTGCCAAAGCTGGACCCCCGTCAACTTGACAGATTGGGAGCTAAAATCTGTTCGTCAAAGGCGGGAACAACGGTTTCAGGAATTGCGCCGCCTTTGGATGCAAGCCAAAGAACAAGGCATGACCCACAAAATATGGAAAACAGTAGGTGGTCCATCCGTCCGCGCAAGTCATATGTCCGCTAATGATCAAAAGGTCACTATAGATGAGGTGTTCATAATAGGAGAAGCTCGTCTTTTCCTCCCGTCCGACCCCAAGGCCCCATTAGACGAGACGGCCAATTGTCGCTGCAATGTAATATATACAAAGGAAGAATCTGCCGGCTCGGAAAAGGACACTTCCACTCGAAAAAACCCAACCCGCGCCGAGATAATAAGGGAACTTCAATCAGTTAGCACTACATATAATGTTCCTGCCAAGGCATTAATTGCATTAATATCTACAGAGTCAGACTTTCGCCAATTTGGCCCCGGTAATTCGCTGCTAATAAATGAAGAGCCAACATCATCAGCTGGTGGATTGGGGCAAATCACTAGGACAACAGCAAATCTCTACGGAGAAGACTACGAACGCCTACTACGCGATTGGAAATATAACCTAAATGTAGCTGGGAAAATTTTTGCCTTCGGGTATTTTCATGCATGGAATAGAGTTTCCGACCTGCGTATTCGGGCTGCCCGAGCTTATGGAATTTACCATGATGGATTATTCCCGGCAAATGAAGCAGACAGATACAGCAAAACACCAAGAGGCTTAGTAAATACACCATGGGAAAAGCGTTATCTTTCCAGATATGGCTGAGCTTAAAATCGCTCAGTTACTCATATGCAGTGGTGCTCTTGCTATGGCAGCCTGCTTTAGCGGCCTCAGACATCAATATCACACCGGCCTTAACCTTCACGCCAGGCTCCGGGTTCCTGACTAATTATGACAAAGAACGTTTGTATTTTGAATTCCAACGGACGACGCCTTGCCCTCCAAATAATGCGGGAGCATATTCAGATGCGCTGTGCAGAAATTACTGGAAAGACATCTATCACATTGACCCATTTTCAAACTCCATTGCTTTAATCAGCAGTGACCAACTCATGAAAAAAGAGGTGCTGCCATCCGGCCTATCCACTGAAAGCAAGCACATAGATATTATTGACCGCTTAAGGGCGACCAACAGTGAAACCCCGATACTTTATGAAAGCATCAACATAGGTCAGGGACTGCATTTAAATGTTTTCTACTATGGAGCAGCACCTAACATCAGAACCCGAATTGAGTTCACAACAACAGAAGGTAAAGTGCTGTACAAAGACCGATACGGACTCATTTCCATTCACGAAACCCTATTAATGACTGAAGATGAAAGTCCGGAAAAGCAATCTATCATGTTGGAAATACGCTGGTGTGGCGCATCATCATGCCAAGGGCAGCTCCAATTTTACAGTCTAAATAGAAATGATCATCAGGCAATTCCCTAAAGGAACTTGAACTCTCCTAAGCAACAATGACCAAAAGAAGCACCATCACACGCAGCGTTTTAGCAATGATGTATAAAAGACACTTACAATTTATTTGCGCTATTTTTGTTTTGTTGCTTGCAGCACCTCAAAATACCCGCGCCCAAGAAGCACAAAATTTCTTTCCAGAACTGGCAGTCACTCTCGACGGCGACAAGCAAGGGCAGGCAGACTTAACGATAACGGCACCGCACCCCCACCGCTATGAATTTGGGATTGTGACACCAACTGGCGAGCTGCTCTTCGTTTACGCAACGCTTTTAGATGGCATTGCAATGGACAATCCAAACGATATCGTTGGTTTTTGGGACTCTATAACTTTATCTCTGAATACGAGCACTTTGAAGGGGATCTACTACAACAACGGCCGCCCCGTCAGCACCAAAATCTTTAAGGAGTCCGGCCTTTATTGTCTCCATTTTTCTTCAAACTTTGAAACTCACCCAGGCGGCACACATTACCAGGCAATTGATATCCAATGGCCATCACCGACAACCCTGCAGAGAGGCCTAAACAATGGCAAATGCCTGGACGAATTCTATAACAGACTAAACCGCTCCATTATGGACAAAGAGTAGGCTTGTGAGACTGGGAACTTAAATCCATCCGCCAGAAGCGAGAACAGAGGTATCAAGAACTCCGTCGCCTTTAGATGCAAGCCAAAGAACAAGGCATGACCCACAAAATTTGAAAGAGAGTGGGAGGCCCATCAGTCCGCCCCAGCCACACATGGTCTAAAGATTTTACGCTCCATGTCCGAAAGCCGCTCAGAGGAGCTGAGAGACATCTGGCCCGAAGATACCAAACACACCCGCCGCTGCTTCCAACTCCTAAGACGCGCTTATGTTGAGGCACGTTACTCCAAGCATTATAAAATTACGGAAGAGGAGCTTGAGTGGCTGAGTAGCCAGTTAGATAAGCTTGGCCAGGCGATAAAAAGGCTTTGTGAAAGCTATATTGAAGAGCTGGAAGATTTCGTTTAGCTGACCCCTAACCCTCTCCCACATCCATGATTCTGGGGGAGAGAGGGAAGAGAATAAAGCTCAGAGAACACACTTCTCCCTCTCCCCCAAAATCCAATAATGGCAGGGAGAGGGTTGGGGTGAGGGGTCGAAAAATCCGGGTGAGAATATATTACCCTTCCCGCCTGCCTAATCATCCCTCACATCTGCCTTCAATATTTGCACGACATCGTCACAAGCTAAGGAACTATCCATCCAATAAATTTGCGGTGAGGCCATCATAGGACCCCAGTCAGATTGCAAGGAGAAAGATATAGTGACGCCCCTGCTCGCCGATGCACCGCGTTTATCAAATGACAAGTCCTCATAAGACAAAGTCTTGAATTGCAAGGCAAAAAGACTTCCCCACAAATGTTGCAATTCTTCCATGGTGTCAACACGAACTCTAGACGATTGGAAAAGCGAAGGCCGTAGGTGGCAACCAACAAAGAAAGGAACGCCCGACAACCCATCTTCAATTAAATAGATATCTTCCGCCTGCGCAGCCTTTCGGACTTTGGTAAGAAAGTCTTCAACCTGCGCCTTGCTTTCAAACTGTGCAAAACGCCATTGCTCTTCATGAGCTACCGACCATGGCTCATTTGGAAATAACTTAATTAGCTCTTCACAGCTCAATGGACTGTTGATTGACAGAATAACAGGTGGCGTAGCATTTTCCAGCCCGCCAATACGAGTGATCCATAGGGAATGCGCACGGGCACCTTGGTAATTCAGGAACAGATCATCATAAGACAGCGACTTAAGGCGTGCAAATTTTTCATGCTGTAATAATGCTTTCCAAAGCGCCTGCAGGTCTTCAACGGCGCCTCCATGAACATATGTGCGAACAGTCGTACGGTCATCCATGGTGCAGTTCACACCGGAAAACCCATCATCAAACATATCAAATATGGGGTGGACATCCTCCGCTTGCGCAGCTTTGCGAATCCGCGCAACAACCTCCACAAGCTGTTCTTTACTTTCAAAGCCAGCAATCTTCCATCGCTCATGGTCGTAAGCAGGTATATCCTTCTGCTGCATAGCGTTAACGGTCAGAGAAAACCCGAAAGCCAATAGAACAAAGCACAAATATATAAGCCACTGATATTTCATAAGAAACTACCTAATTATCTGGGGTCAAGAATATCACAGATTCCTCATGTCGACGAGTCGTCAGACCCGGAAATGGCCTAAGCACCCCATCTCGATCACGTGCCAGGTCAATATCTAAAAACTCACGTGCCGCTGCTTCAAAATTCCTATTATTTGTCTCATGGCGCACATTAAAACCTGCAAACTTCGAAGCGCCGATATTGAAAATCAAGCTGGCAAGTGCGTCAAACTGATTTTGCGTCAATGGCACATTAATCAACCGGGCTATTGCCCTCTCTGCGACGGCAATGTCTTGACGTAACAAAGTCTCCGCCTCCGCTCTTATAATACCATTTACAAACCTTTTGCTGGCCACATCAGCTGCTGTTAACTTATGACCATAACCTATTGTGTCTAACTCAACCGGGTCACCATCAATAATAGGCTCGAACCCTTCATGTCTCTTAATGAACTCGATGCCTCGTTCGCTAACGCGCGTTGCACCAGCACCTATACCCTCTCTCGTAAACCGCACTTCGCAACGGCAATTTGCCGTTTCTACAAAAGATGCATTCGGATCGGATGGTAAAAACAACTCCTCACCACCAACCCGAAAGTTTTCGTCAATCAGGACCTTCTGGCCATTGGCGTTCATATGGCTCGCACGCACCCGCGGCCCACCTACAGTCTTCCATTCTTTATGGGTCATCCCCTGCCTTCGGGCCTCCTCCAGCAATCCCGTCAGCACTTCGAACCTCCTCTCTCTCCTCCGCGTTATTTCCCCCTATTTTAGACTTAACGGCAGTCCGCCGCATAACTTGCAGTAATCGTCTTCATTTGGGTAGCTCCAACCTCCCTGCATCTTTCTATCAAAGGGTCTGGATTGATATTTTGCTAAATTTTCCACAGGCGGGCACCTCCGAACTAATTACGTGCACATACGGAGATATATTTTTATTCAAGCGTAGGACAGCATTGAGAAGCGCGGGGGCACAAGAATTGACCGCTCATGCCCTGGAGGCGAAGCGTCGTTCTGTATATGTAATTTATATGGGAGATTTAATATTTGATCACTGTTTAATGGGTTTCTGATTATTTTAGGGCCCTGATTTTGCTAAGCTTGGCGACGACCTACTCTTCCAACGCTTAAGCGGTAGTACCATCGGCGCTGTTTGGTTTCACGGCCGAGTTCGGGATGGGATCGGGTGGTTCACAAACGCTATGGCCACCAAGCTAAGTAAAATCAGGGTATGACTAGATATTTTGGGTGTTTTTATCTTGGATCTTCTGATCATAGATATGATGAAGTTCTCAAGCTCGATCGAGCAATTAGTACTGGTCAGCTTCGCATGTCGCCACGCTTCCACATCCAGCCTATCAACGTGATGGTCTATCACGGCTCTCAAGGAAGACCTTATCTCGAGGTGGGCTTCCCGCTTAGATGCTTTCAGCGGTTATCCCTTCCGTACATAGCTACCCTGCACTGCGGCTGGCGCCACAACAGGTCCACCAGAGGTACGTCCACCCCGGTCCTCTCGTACTAGGGGCAGCTCCTCTCAAGTCTTCGACGCCCACGGCAGATAGGGACCGAACTGTCTCACGACGTTCTGAACCCAGCTCACGTACCTCTTTAAATGGCGAACAGCCATACCCTTGGGACCTGCTCCAGCCCCAGGATGAGATGAGCCGACATCGAGGTGCCAAACGATCCCGTCGATATGAGCTCTTGGGGATCATCAGCCTGTTATCCCCGGCGTACCTTTTATCCGTTGAGCGATGGCCCGTCCACGAGGGACCACCGGATCACTATGACCGACTTTCGTCTCTGCTCGACTTGTCAGTCTCGCAGTCAGGCTGGCTTATGCCATTGCACTCTTACAGACGGTTTCCAACCGTCCTGAGCCAACCATCGCGCGCCTCCGTTACTCTTTGGGAGGCGACCGCCCCAGTCAAACTGCCCACCACGCAGGGTCCCGGATCCGGCTTCACGGATCGCGGTTAGATATCAAATAATGCAAGGGTGGTATTTCACAGATGGCTCCACCGGAACTGGCGCTCCGGTTTCAAAGCCTCCCACCTATTCTACACATGCCTTACCTAATACCACTGCGAAGCTGCAGTAAAGGTGCACAGGGTCTTTCCGTCTAACCGCGGGTACCCCGCATCTTCACGGGGAATTCAATTTCACTGAGTCGATGTTGGAGACAGTGGGGAAGTCGTTACGCCATTCGTGCAGGTCGGAACTTACCCGACAAGGAATTTCGCTACCTTAGGACCGTTATAGTTACGGCCGCCGTTTACCGGGGCTTCAATTCGGAGCTTGCAC
>JASFRS010000149.1:0-6178 GCA_050114795.1 Sphingomonadales bacterium | reverse complement strand
CTTAGCCTATATTTCATTGTCCCCATTTGAGTTATCGACTGGGGTGCAAAATCGCTGTTGATACAAACGCCCTGCTCCCCCATTCTCGTAAATCCAATGCAGAAAAGAAGGGGCATTTCTGTGAAAACAAAAGCTATCAAACCACATATGGGCGCTGAGGAATGGTCTCAATTATCTACAATTATCAAAGTTTTACAGCCAAAAACGGCGCTTGAGTGGGGTTCCGGTGGCTCTACAAAGGCATTGCTGGAAAACTTTCCCTGTCTCCAAAATCTAGTGACAATTGAACATGACCGCTACTGGTATGAAACAATACGGAATGCAATCGCCGATGAAAGACTTGAGCTTATTCATATAGCTGGGAGAGAAGAAGAACCCCCTGCCCCATTGATTTATTCACGATTTTGCGCGCGCGACAAATGGCGTAAGAGAGCTGAACGCGACCGCAGCCTGTTTGAGGATTATATCAATTTCCCACTGAATTATGGGAGCTTGTTCGACTTTGTTCTTGTTGACGGCCGGGCGCGTGTTTTCTGTCTTGAATCCGGCTGGAAATGTCTTCGCACAGGGGGAGTGATGCTTATTCATGATGCTCAGCGGGCCGAATATCAATCCGCCATTAAGTCTTTGCCCAGCCCCCTATTCCTTGAATCGTGGTCTAGGGGACAGCTTTGTTTATTTGTTAAGCCTTAGACCAGTCTGGACTGACGCAGTGCTGCCTCAATGAAGGACGCAAACAGCGGATGTGGGTCAAAGGGTTTTGACTTCAACTCCGGATGATATTGAACGCCAATAAACCAAGGATGATCCGGGTATTCGACAATTTCCGGAAGCTCCCCATCAGGTGACAAACCTGAGAAACGCATACCTGCAGCTTCCAACTTGTCTTTATAAGTAATATTTACTTCATAGCGATGGCGATGACGTTCAGAAATCTCTGTGCTGCCATAGATCGCTGCGACATGGGAATTACCGTCCAGCTTTGCCGGGTAAGCGCCTAAGCGCATTGTGCCGCCCAAGTCATCATCTTCGGACCTGCGCTCTTTACCGGTAACGCTATCCCATTCCGTCATCAAGCCAACAAGGGGATCCTTGCATGGGCCAAATTCCGTTGAATTCGCATTCTCTATACCAGCCAAATGCCGAGCACCTTCAAGAACGGCCATTTGCATGCCAAAGCAAATACCGAAATAAGGAACGTCATGCTCACGAGCGAATTTTGCGGCCGCAATTTTGCCTTCAGCACCACGATGGCCAAAGCCGCCTGGGACCAAAATGCCATGAACATGTTCAAGCCTGGATACAACATCCTCAGTCTCAAAGACTTCAGATTCAATCCAGTCAATGTTGACCTTTACACGATTGGCGATGCCACCATGGGTCAAAGCTTCGGACAAGGATTTATAAGCGTCTTTCAAGCCTGTGTATTTGCCAACAACTGCGATTGTGACCTCACCTTCGGGCTTTTCAAGACGCTCAACAATCTCGTCCCAACGGGTTAAGTCCGGCGCGGGTACCCCTTCAATTCCAAATGCGCGTAAGACTTCATCGTCCAGGCCTTCGCGATGATATTGAATCGGGACCGCATAAATAGAGCTGGCGTCTAACGCCTGAATAACGGCCTCTTTGCGCACATTACAGAACAGGGCAATTTTTGCCCGTTCTGATGCAGGAATTTCCCGCTCTGCCCGGCAAATCAGGATTTGTGGCTGAATGCCAATTCCGCGCAATTCTTTCACACTGTGCTGCGTGGGCTTTGTCTTCAACTCACCCGCTGCCGCCAGATATGGTACCAGGGTCAAATGAATGAAAATAGATTGTTTTTCACCAAGTTCATTACCCAACTGACGAATAGCTTCCATGAAGGGAAGGCTTTCAATATCACCGACCGTTCCGCCAATTTCACATAAGACGAAGTCAACATCATCTGTGTCTGCTATCGCAAATTCTTTAATAGCATCAGTGACATGCGGAATAACCTGAACAGTTCCTCCCAAATAATCACCCCGCCGTTCCTTGGTCAGGATATCGGAATAAATCCGCCCTGAAGTCACATTGTCGCTTTGACGTGAGGCAACGCCGGTAAACCGCTCATAATGACCAAGGTCAAGATCGGTTTCTGCGCCATCGTCTGTGACATAGACTTCGCCGTGTTGATAGGGACTCATGGTGCCAGGATCCACATTCAAATATGGATCAAGCTTTCTAAGCCGTACTGAATAGCCGCGTGCTTGGAGCAAAGCACCTAGGGATGCAGAGAGCAACCCTTTGCCTAGCGATGAAACCACGCCGCCGGTGATGAAAATAAACCGCGCCATGGACCCCCCTTATAAACAATCTACACCAACAGGGAACACCAAAAATGATGTCCCAGCGAAATTTAAAATAATATTTTATGAATCGACTTAGTTCGGTTGCGGAACGTCTGACGTATCTTCTTTAGGTAAAGGCGGTAAATCGCCTAAATCCTGAACAGGGTCGACAGCCTCTTCTTCCGTGGTCACATCTTCCAGCAATGTGGAGGTGCCGCGCGTTGTTCCAACCAAAATAGCCTGTGCAATTGCCAGACCCATAAACGCAATTGCGAGATAGGTGGTCAACCTGGTCAATAAATTCCCTGCCCCACGTGCCGACATGACACCGCCTGAGCCGCCAATACCCAATGCACCACCTTCAGAGCGCTGCAAAAGAATAACGACCACAAGGCCGATTGAGACAAATAAATGTATGACCAGCAATATTTCGCGCATGACCAGAAATCCAGTTTGCTTAAGAAAGTGGGAACTTTCATTCCCTTTTTCAAGAATTTGCGCGCCTTTTAGAGCAACTTGAGCGGCTTGGCTAGACCTTCTTGCAATTTAGGGCCGAATTTTCATCGATAGGCGCTGATTATCCCATCGAAATCATCTGCCTTCAAGCTAGCACCACCAACCAATGCGCCATTTACGTTTGGAACAGACATTAATTCAGAAGCGTTTGCGGGTTTAACAGACCCGCCGTAAAGAATACGCATTTCCTGCCCAGTTTTACCGAATCGTTCTATGAGCTTTTTTCGGATAGCTTCATGAACTGTTGCGACATCGTTAACGGAGGGAACTCGACCTGTGCCGATAGCCCAGATGGGCTCATAAGCAACAACTGTGTTTTCAGCATTCGCGCTATCCGGTATTGAACCGTTTAGTTGCTTTTCAACGATGCTCAATGCTTGGCCCGCATCCCTTTCCGCCTCAGTTTCGCCAACGCAAATAATAGCACAAAGCTCGACTTTATATATAGCAAGTGCTTTTGCATGAATATCAGCATTGCTTTCACCATGGTCCGCACGTCGTTCGCTGTGGCCTATGATAATATGAGTTGCCCCGGCGTCTTTCAGCATTTCAGCCGAGATATCCCCCGTATGCGCTCCACTCTGTTGTGCGTGGCAATCCTGCGCGCCGATATGAACTGAACTGCCGTTGGAGGTCTTTGCAAAGCTTGCGACCAAGGTAAATGGCGGGCAAATTAATATATCAGCGTCAACGGGAGAGGCTTGGCATTTGGAAATCAATGCCTCTAATTCACCTATTGCCGATTTTAAACCATTCATTTTCCAGTTGCCGGCAACTAGGGGTCTTAGCGTGCTCATATCCCTCTCCCAAAGATAAGCATTTGCTTACTTGAGTAGCAAAGGGCTGTAGACTTGGAAAGAAGGTGCGTAAAAAATTCAGCAACCGCTTGCCCCCGCACGTGTTCACGCCTATTGTGCGGCGCTGAAATACGGACTGCACCCGGTTTTCCGGGTTTTGATTGAGGAATATCATGCTTCAGATTATTCGCGGCTCTTTGAATTCATTTCTTGTGCTTGTGCTCATGGGACTGCTTATCGCGGTCTTTGCCCTTTGGGGTGTTGGCGATATTTTCCGGAACCCTGGCGCACAATCCGTGGCGACAGTAAATGGCAAAGATGTTCCGATGAATGAGTTCGTCAGCCGTTTTCAAAATCTAGTGCAGCAACAACAGCAAACCAATCCGGATTTTAACTCAAGCCAAGCCTTTCAGCTTGGTATGCATCAAGCGGTTATTTCGCAAATCGTGCGTGATGAAATTATCGCACAAGCCGCTTTAGATTTGGGGTTGACCGCAAGCAACAAACAAATCAGTCGGATAATCGCGGATGAAGAATCTTTTCAAATAGCGGATCAATTTGATGTCACCCGCTATAATGATTTCCTCCGTCGGAATAATTTGAATGAGACCAAATTATTTGATGACCTACGTGCCAATCAGGCGCGCGTTGATTTGATGAACGGTATCGCCAATGCGGTGTTTACTCCGGATTATCTCGTTAGCATGCAGTTGAAATTCTTAAAGGAAAAGCGCACGGGAACAGTGGTAACGCTTCCTATTTCAAATTACCTGGTAACAGAGACGCCGAGCGATGAAGTCTTAAAGCCGTTTTTTGAAGAGCGAAGTAGCCGTTACCTCGTTCCTGAATATCGCAGCTTTAAATATGTTGCTTTGACAGCAGAGCAAGTGGCTGAAGACATCACTGTAAGTGATGAGGAATTAGCTGCAGAATATGAAGCGCGTTCTGATCTCTACAACACGCCTGAACAACGTGCTGTTGACCAAATTGTTTTCCCAACGGAAGAGGAAGCGCGCGCAATTTTTGACCGTGTGAATGGTGGTGAAGATTTTGTTGCCCTGGCCTCTGAACTGGCTGGCTATAGCGAAGCTGACATGGACCTGGGGGCGCTAGATCGCTCACAACTTGAAGAGCAATATCAAAGTGCTGCAGCGGATGCTGTTTTTGCTTTGACAGGAGTCGGTATAACTGAACCCGTTGAAACCGCTTTTGGCTTCGCAGTTTATCGCGTCCGTGAAATTATGCCTGCTACTTCCCGAACATTGGAGGACGTTAAAGGTGAGCTTCGTGAGCTGGTTGCCAAAGATCGAGCGCTTGGCAATTTGTTTGATTTGAGTCAGCGTCTGGACGACCAGTTTGCAACCGGTGCAAATCTTGAAGAAGCCGCCGCTAGCTTGGGTCTTGAAGTGAAAACGGTAAATGGCATTGCAAAAGACGGGTCAACCAAAGATGGTTCGCGCCTTGAAAACGCTGTTCGCGTAAATCAAATGCTAGAAAATGTATTCATTCTTGATTTGGGGAACGTTCTCGAAACAGCGCCTTTGGGCGAAGACGGTTATTTTGCGATTGAGATGTTAAATATTGATCCTGAACGTCCGATGACTTTCGAAGAAGCACGGGATTTAATTACCGCTGAATGGCGCCGGGTTGAAACGGAAAAGCGCGCCCATCAAGCCGCTCAGGACATGGCGGATAAGGCTGAAAGCAGCGTTGCTTTAGCTGGGCTTGCATCTGCGCAGGGTTTGGACGTTATTCAGGACATCAGCTATGAGCGGCTTCAAATTCAACAGGCCGGTGCACAGGGCAGCACTGCAGCGCAGTTGATGTTCTCAATGGATCAAGGAGAAGCTGATATTGCGCAAACGATTGGCGGTACCAGCTATATCATTGCTTATCTCAGTAAAATTGAGGAGGCAGATGTCAGCACTGAAACGCCCGAGTTTGAGGCGGTTAAGCTACAACTTACTCAATTGCTTCAAAATGATGTACAGGGCCAATATTTAACCGCTCTTCAGGAAGAAAATGACATCCGCATCAATCAAAAAGCAATCAACACCTATCGGGAACAATTATCTTCTCCCGCAAATCCATTCTAGGCATTTCGATGGCGGTGGCAGATTTTCAGGGATTTACAGACCTCTATGAGGCCGGTAAATCCCAAATCATCAGCGTTGATTATATAGCGGATCTCGATACACCTGTTTCTGTCTATATGCGGCTGACTGGGGGCGCTGATTACAGCTTTTTGCTGGAGTCCGTAGAGGGCGGCGCTGTCAAAGGGCGCTATTCTATTATTGGCTTTGCGCCGGATATGCTTTGGCGTTGTCAGGGCGATAAGGTCTCCATAAATAATACGCCGCTTGAGGGAGGCACTTTCAAGTCAATTGAGATATCTCCACTCGATGCATTGCGTGATGTGGTTCGAAAATCCAAAATTGATGAGACGGGCGACCTTCCACCTGCTGTTTCGTCCTTAGTGGGTTATATGGGCTATGACATGATTGCTAATGTGGAAGAGTTGGATTTGAATAATCCGGATCCGCTTAGCGTTCC
>JASFRS010000148.1:0-6244 GCA_050114795.1 Sphingomonadales bacterium | reverse complement strand
ACTTTACCGCGGCGGACAACTTCGATGGAATCAAGCGTCGGGGAATAGAGCGGGAAAACCCGTTCCACACCTTCACCAAAGGAGATTTTGCGAACGGTAAATGCTGTGTTCAAACCACGATTTGAGCGGGCGATACATACGCCTTCAAAATTCTGTACACGTTCACGATTGCCTTCTTTAACTTTCACGCCGACACGCAATGTGTCGCCTGCACGAAATTCAGGAATGTTTTTCCCGTCTGTCAGCTTGGCAAGCTGTTCTTTTTCCAAAGTCTCGATGATGTTCATCGCTCTCATCCTTTCTCATCGTGCCCCGAAGAGGGCGACTTGATATTTTGCGTGGCTTCATAACGTCGCCACAAATCAGGCCGCCGTTCGCGGGTCTTTTCTTCGGACCTGGACTTTCGCCAGGCTCTAATCTTGCCATGGTCACCGGATGTCAAAATTTCCGGAACCTCACGCCCTTCCCACATCTGGGGTCGGGTATAATGGGGATATTCCAGCAATTCTGGACTGTCCCCACTGAAACTCTCTTCATCCAGCGTCTCTGATGCGCCTAAGACCCCTGGCAATAAGCGGATGATGGCATCCAGCATGACAAGGGCTGCAGGCTCCCCACCTGAGAGCACATAATCACCGAGCGACACTTCACGGATAGGGCGCGCTTCCAAAATACGCTCATCCACACCTTCAAAGCGACCACACATGAAAATCGCACCCGGCCCTTCGGCCAGTTCGGACGCTAAGCTTTGGGAGAAAACCTCTCCTCTTGGGCTTGGATAGATAATCGGCAGCGTTTCAAAATCTTCGCGCGCTTTATCTATCGCCCGGCCTAATACGTCACAGCGCATCACCATGCCTGGGCCACCCCCATAAGGGGTGTCGTCTACGGTGCGGTGTTTATCGTCTGCAAAATTGCGAATGTCCAGCGTTTCTAGGTCCCAAATACCGCTTTTTAGGGCCTTTCCCGCTAAACTATGGCCCAAAACACCTGGAAACATGTCCGGAAAGAGAGAAAGCACACGTGCATGCCATGCCATGACCCTTTTCTCCTTCGTGTTTTATGCCGTTTTCGCGTCAGGTGAGGAAGTCCGAATCAATAATGACTTCTTTATCCTCAACCTTCACATCTAACACCGCTTCCCGCGTGAAGGGGAGCATTGCCACACCCTTCTCACGAGAGATTTCCAAAATATCACCGGCCCCAAAATTCGTGACACCGATGACCTCACCCAACACATCCCCGTCTTCAGACTTAACCGCCATGCCGATTAAATCAGCGTGATAATGGTCTTCACCCTCCAACGCGGGCAGTGCATCACGGGGCACATAAAGTTCGACCCCGTTCCAGGCTTTGGCCGCTTCTGGTGAGTTAATGCCGTCAATATGACCGATAAAGCCCGTTTTATGCGGGCGTATCAGCTTCAACGACACCGCCTCACCAGCGGCACCTTTGTGGAAGCTTTTAAGACTGCGCAATGTCTGCGCATCCTCTGTCAAAGCTTCCACCTTCAAATCCCCACGCACACCGTGGGAGGCACCCAAACGGGCCACACAGAACCAATCGGGATTATCCCCGGACATCCGTGACCCTTTTGCCTGTGCCATGAATTAGGCTTCTGCGTTTTCTTCAGCAGCAGCTTCTTCTGCAGGTGCTTCAGCAGGCGCTTCTTCAGCCGGTGCAGCGGCGGCTTCTTCAGCAGCAGCTTTAGCAGCTTCTTCTTTTTCTTTCTGAGCCTCAATGCGCTCCAGAGCTTTAGCGCCCGGCTTGGCTTTATTCGGGTTGTTGCGTGCTTCACGCTTCATCAGGCCAGCGGCGTCCAGGAAACGAGCCACACGGTCGCTTGGCTTTGCGCCTTCGCCCAACCAATATTGCGCACGTTCTGTGTTCAACACGACGCGGCTTTCATGGTCTTTGGGGAGAACCGGGTTATAGGTGCCCAGTTTCTCGATGAAGCGGCCATCCCGTGGGGAGCGGCTGTCAGACACAACGATTGAATAAAAAGGCCGTTTCTTTGCGCCACCGCGCGCCAAACGAATTGCTAATGCCATTATATGGTCCTTTCTTTAAAACCTTTTGCCTCGCCTTAGCCGCGAGGAATTAACTTATCCATTCCGGGAGGCATCATGCCGGGCATCATCCCAGGCATGCCTTTTTTGCCCATTTTCTTCATACGCTTCATCATGCTGCTCATATCTTTGTGCATTTTCAGAAGCTTGTTCACATCCGCGACCGTCATCCCTGCACCGGCCGCAATACGCTTCTTACGGCTGGCAGCGATGATTTTCGGGTTGGAGCGTTCTTTCGGCGTCATGGAATTGATAATCGCTTCCTGACGCTTGAAAACTTTGTCATCGAGATTGGCTTCATTGATTTGCTTGGTCATTTTGCCAAGACCGGGGAGCATGCCCAGCACGCCTTTCATCCCGCCCAATTTGGACATCTGGCCCAATTGGGTTTTCAAATCATTCAAGTCAAATTCGCCTTTGGCCATGCGCTTGGCCATGGCTTCAGCTTCTTCGGCCTCAATAGTTTCAGCGGCTTTTTCAACCAGCGAAACCACATCGCCCATGCCCAGGATGCGCCCGGCAACCCGTTCGGGGTGAAAGCCTTCGATTTCGTCTAATTTCTCACCGGTACCGATAAGCTTGATAGGCTTGCCGGTAACAGCGCGCAGGGAAAGTGCTGCACCGCCACGGCCATCACCATCCATACGGGTGAGCATGGCGCCGGTAATACCGATTTTCTCATCAAATTCACGGGCGACATTAACCGCGTCCTGACCGGTCAGCGCATCCGCGACCAACAGGGTTTCCAGCGGATTAGCCGCCGCACGTACAGCCTGAAGTTCCGCCATCAAACTCGCATCGACGTGCAAACGACCGGCGGTATCCAGCATGATGACATCAAAGCCTTGAAGCTTCGCAGCGTTCAGCGCGCGCTTGGCGATGTCCACGGGCATTTGGCCCGCTATGATGGGCAGGGTTGGAATGCCTGTCTGCTCACCCAAGACTTTCAATTGTTCTTGGGCAGCGGGGCGGGCCACATCAAGCGACGCCATCAAGACTTTATATTTGGACTTTTCAGCCAGACGTTTGGCGATTTTCGCGGTGGAGGTCGTTTTACCAGAGCCCTGCAAACCCACCATCATGACGACCATGGGTGGGACGCCGGTGAGTTCTAAATCTTTCGCGTCTCCGCCTAAGGTCTCAACCAGTTCGTCATGAACGATTTTGACGACTTGCTGGCCCGGCGTGACGGATTTCAGAACTTCGCGGCCAACGGCCTTGGTTTTAACACGCTCAATAAAGTCTTTAACAACGGGCAGCGCGACATCGGCTTCAAGAAGCGCCACGCGGATTTCGCGCATGGCTTCTCCTACATCTGATTCACTTAAGGCACCACGGCCTTTCAGCTTGTCAAAGATGGAACCTAAACGGTCGCTTAAACTGTCAAACATAGTTCATTGAACCCGTTGTTTTTTCACCACTCTCCACAAGACAAAGCATAATCGCACCGATGGGCGAATCCTCGCTGACCGGTGGGCATCCTCGGACGCAATGCTTTTAAGCTTGCGGAAATTTGGGTGTTCAATAGGCGGAAATGAGCGGTTTGTCAAACTTTATGCCTGTGCATTTTCCAATATACGCTTATGATTTGGTCGTCAGACAATAAGAGCTTTGGAATAACAATGATATCAATGACCCCTTTGCTTCTAACGACAATGGCATTTGCCCAGATTTCCCCCTCATTTGAGGATGATAAGCTCTTGAAGTCCTTTGACACTAAGATTGCTCCCGTTCTTGCAACAGGCTGCACGGTGGAAAAAGACGCCTATCACGAACAACCAAAATCTTTTGCCCTCATCCACTATAATGGTGAAACCAGCCTGATGACTTATTCAGCCAATCGCCGCCTTCAGATTTTAGCGGGCGAAGCATTCACCGAAGAAGGACGATTTTGGGAGTTGGCTAATGGCGGCGTGTGGTCAACTCTTTATGCGCGGGACATTTGGGAGAGTTTGATAGACACTCCATTTACCTATTATGATAAAGCGTTTACCTCATCTGACTTACAAAGCACATTTCAGCAAAAACCCTGTGCCTTTAACTATGAGCAGTTAAATGCCTACACAAAAAACCCTCTAAATCCTCCCTCGCCCTAGCCTACCCTTGACACGGGACAGAGGAAATTAAGTAGAGCGCCATAAACACATTCCCTCTCCCCCCAAAGTCCAATTATATTGGGAGAGGGTCGGAGTGAGGGGGTCTAACTTCCAATCTTGAAACGGCGGCGGACGCTAAGGGCTATGACGGTGAAGAGGCCCAGACAGCAATCACCCGCCGTTTCGAATCAACTCTCTTTTCGCCAATACATGATGCAAAACCCTAATCGCCTCTAGTGTCAGAGACCCGAGCTTACGCGGAACTTGAAAATATTCGTCGGACCAAGGGAGCAAGTCCTCATTATCTAAATCAAATCGAGTTGCTTTTTGGAGACCACATCTGCTCATTTCAGAAGCATTCTGGATAAAAAAATCAAACGGTCGCCGTTTAGCTTTCAGCTTAGTAGTTCCATAGATGACCAAAACATGTGGATATTTGTTATCCACCAAAGCTGTGTCTTTAACTAGAACAGGACGCAACTTTGGCCCCGGTATACCAGTCCTTTCAGGGTATCTACATAAAAGAATATCATATGTGACTGGAAGCGTATCTGGAGGGTAAAAGGTAGACCCTCTCATTTATGAGTTCTACCAACCCTTACTAAGGTATTTAACTCTTGGACTAGAAGGGTGTACCCCGCCTCGAGCCTTTCTAGCTTGCTCGATGTGTTCTGAGGTAATCTCATCGGAGTAATCACCCAAGCCTAACTCACGCGCTTCTTCCTGAGTCATAGTTGGGCAACCCAACTCAGCTTTCAGTGGTATGCTCATAAGGCCTCTTATCTGTGTTTGTTGCTTATCGTAATCAGAATCAGATACACTACGCATACTATTGTCCCGACACAGCCCTAAGATTGTGTAAAGACATTCTTTAACCTGGCGAATAAGTCGCAGGAATACTTCCAATAAAAGCGAACTAACTCTACTAATCCCACCCATGTCAAGCATTCTTTCCACCGCTATTCCTTCTAGCAAGCTTCGTGCCGCCATCAGAAAACCTATATATAATGCAGACATCGGTGTAGGACAGGCCAAACTCCTCGCTCGAATTGTAAGCCCATCCTTACATAAACATCAAATGTGTCCAAAAATGGGACGCAAATTCAATACAACAAACTTGCACCCACAACTAACACGAGTTAGACTCTGGGTGCTTCAACGCTTGATGCTACAGGTGGAGAAGTACTTTTAGCGGCCCGGCCAGGAGTATGCACCTCCCAACCGAGCCTAACCAAATGAACAAGGAGATGTTCAAATGGATAAACATGCGTTTATCATAAGATATCTGAAATTGCGAAGCCCTTCCTGTATATCCACGGGATAGGGTGCTTCTCATGACAATTAAATCAGACAACGGGCAGAGCCATGGTGCTGTGCGCGGCCTTCCGGGTATTGCCGGGGAAATGGAGCCGTTAATTGAGCGGCTTCATGAAAATGCTGACCATTTATGCGAGTTAATGGACAGTAGTTTCTTAGGCTTTGAACAGCGCCGGTTAAAGAGCGTGGGTTTCCTCATTCGCCTTATGAAGGAAGACGCGCTCAAGCTTTACGGCCTCTATACCCAGGCGACCAAGACCGAGACATGATAAATGACCCCTTGCCTGGGGTCTGTTGTGTATCATCTCGGTCGGGTGGGTAACACTTTGGGGCGAGGGAAACTTCGCCCTGTTTTTTTAATCCCTCAAGCGCCGGGCGCGGGCATCCGCCCGCTTGGCTACGCGATAACGCTATTCCTCCATGGCTGCGCCATTCCGGGCTATCGCGACGGCCGTGCGGCCTTACAGCTTTTCATAAGTGAAAAGCTGGGGACGGAGCCTGGACTATCCAGCTCTTCTGTTCCCCCCTCACCCTAACCCTCTTGTCTGTTTTGATTGTGTCATAGTGTTAGTGAGGAGAGGAGCTGGTGCTCCTCTCCTGACAAGCAGGAGGCCGTTGACCCTCTGGGTCCTTGAGACCGAGCGTGAGCAGGGCCCTGCTTGTTTCCCTTAAGCCCGAACAGTTGCTTGGGGCGCAAGTGCGACCCCGTAAGACAAGCCAGGGAGAGAGAATTATGCCAGAGTTTACGCATTTTGTCGGCAT
>JASFRS010000147.1:0-6362 GCA_050114795.1 Sphingomonadales bacterium | reverse complement strand
GCATGAGGAACATGCAGAATATCGCCGCCCATTTTTAACGCCAGGCGAGGACCGCAGGCCTACTTTAAGCTGGCCTCGCGAAATCCCCATTGAAGGCGAGCCCGCCGATGTAGAGAAGATTGTTAAAGATTATTCGACTTGGCTTAGCGGCAGTGATGTTCCGAAACTGTTTATAAATGCAGACCCGGGGTCTATTCTGATCGGCAAGCAGCGGGAATTCTGCCGAAGCTGGCCAAATCAGGAGGAAGTGACGGTTAAAGGTCTGCATTTCATCCAGGAAGATTCAGCAGAAGAAATCACACAAGCCCTAAAAAACTGGGTTCCCAAGATTTGAGAGTAGAGACATGAAGATTGAAGACTTATTTTCCGTAAAAGGCAAAACCGCGCTAGTCACAGGCGGATCACGAGGCATCGGCTATATGATTGCCCGTGGCCTCGTGGAAAATGGCGTGAAGGTCTATATCACTGCTCGCAAGGCTGAAGCTTGCGACATGGCCGCCAAAGAACTCTCTCAATATGGTGAATGTATCTCCATTCCCGGTGATTTATCTTCGATGGCGGAAATTGAGCGCCTCGCTGATTATATCAAAGAGAAGGAAGAAAAGCTCGACATCCTGGTCAATAACGCCGGGGCAACCTGGGGCGCATCTTTTTATGATTTCCCGGAAGATGGCTGGGATAAAATCATGAATGTGAATGTAAAGCCGATTTTCTTCCTTACACAGAAGCTGGGTAAGCTTATGGAAGCCGCAGCCAGTCATGAAGATCCGGCGCGTGTCATAAATGTGGCCAGCGTTGACGGCATGCATGTCTCCAGCCTGGAAACCTATAGCTATGCGGCCAGTAAGGCGGCGGTTATCCACCTCACTAAAATGATGGCGAAATTCCTGGCACCTAAAAATATGACAGTGAATGCGATTGCGCCTGGTCCTTTTGAATCAAAGATGATGGCGGCAACTCTAGCCGCTGCAGGTGATATGATTAAAGCCTCTGTTCCGCGTAATCGAATTGGTGTGCCGGAAGATATGGCGGGCGTTGCAATCTATCTTTCATCCAAGGCAGGTGCCTATGTCACAGGTACAACCATCCCCGTCGATGGGGGACTGGCGACAACTGTTTGATTGAATATGCGCTTGTGGTGCTTAACGCGCCACAAGCGTTTCATCCCCACACATTTCAACCAAATCAATGCTTTGTGGCTGCCATGACGGTTGTGAAATCTCGGACCGCCAGGGGTCAATTCGACTGCGGAGTTGAAGGACTTTCTCCAAACGACGACCTGCTAAATCCTCACGCTCAAGAGGATCTTCTTCGATATTATAAAGCTGTGCTTGTAAGCGACCACTGTCGTCATAAATGAGCTTATACCCGTCTTCCATCGCTGCGAAAATCGGGCGACTGACCCAGTAAAGCACTTTATGAGGCTCACGCGCTGGGTCTTTCAAATAGGGGCGCAAGTCAACACCGTCAAAGAAGATGCCATAAGCTGAACGATGTTTTTGAACAGATACTACAGTTGCTGTGACATCCATAAGGCTTACGGGCTTGTCATAAACTTGCCCCGCTGGAAGGGCTAAGGGCCAGCGCATAAGCAGAGGCATCTTCACGCCACCTTCAAAAACACTACCTTTACCGCCCTTGGCAATTGTGCAACCGCATTGACCGGAGGCAGGGTCACACCCCGCAACGGATGTAAAAACGACTAAAGTGTTCTTATCCAGGCCCGTGCGTTTAAGCGCATCAAGAACCCGGCCCACAGCGTCATCAACGGCTGAAACCATTGCTGCATAGACTCGCTCTTGATGGTTTTCAATATGCGCGAAGCGGTCATAATATTTTGAGGTTGTGATAAGAGGCGTGTGCGGGGCGTTTAAGCCGTAATAGAGAAAAAACGGTGTTTGTGCAGCGTGGCTTTCAATAACTCTCACAGCCTGATTTGCCAAATCATCACTAAGGAGCACATCATCGTTTAGAATTTGCCGCGGTGGCATGCCTTCCATCACACTATTGCGGCGGGAGCGTGTTGGAGAGATGGGGTAATCCTTGCTTGGCGCATGAATAAAATCTTCAGCGCTAGGCCGTAAGGCAGGTGTATGCCCCGTTCGGACGCCGTAAAAATAATCAAAGCCTCGCAATGTTGGGTAATGTTCACGCAGCAAGCCTAATTGCCAAATGCCGACAGCGGCGGTTTTATAACCCTGACCTTTAAGCAACTCTGCGATAGTCGTTTCATCCGGGCTTAATCCCAGCCCCTGTCTCAACGCCCGGTCAGCCGGTTCATTGTCATATTCAAAGCCGAAACGGACGGGATAGCGCCCAGTCATCAAAGCAGCGCGTGAAGGTGCGGCATTAGGAGAGGCCGCATAAGCAGATTTAAAGAGAACACCGTCCCTTGCCAGGCTGTCGATATTTGGCGTTGGCACAACACCACCATAAGCGCTGACATGAGATAAGCCCAAGTCATTAGCAACGATATAAATGACATTTGGAGGTGGGGCTTTAGCTACCTGGGCACCTTTTTCGTCCCCGCATGCCGATAATAGCAGTGCGAAAGCTGTGAATATCAAAAAGCGGCCCATTCCCTGCATAGGGGTTCTCCAAATTCCAGACTTGTACTCTCGCCCTAATCGGACCAAGCTATGCCCAAAGCTCATGCAGACATATACATGTAATTGAGAAAAGAAAACGAGAAGTTACGGGGAGAGTTGTTCATCATGCAGGCGGATTTTGATTATATCATTGTTGGCGCAGGCTCAGCCGGGTGCGTTTTAGCCAATAGATTAAGTGCAGACCCCCAAAACAAGGTTTTGCTTATTGAAGCCGGAAGTGCCGATAAATCCGTTTTTATTAAAATGCCAGCAGGCATTATGAAACTTATACCGCCTGGTGAATCCAAATTTAATTGGGATTATTGGACGGCCCCGCAAAAACATTTAAATGACCGCCCCATGTATTGGCCGCGTGGTAAGGTGCTTGGCGGGTCTTCCAGCATCAATGGTATGGTCTATATTCGCGGCCATGGGTCTGACTATGACCGCTGGGCGCAGATGGGCTGCAATGGCTGGTCTTGGGATGATGTCTTTCCATTCTTTAAATCGTCAGAAACGCACCAATTGGGCGAAAGCGAATTCCATGGAGGTGGTGGGCCACTACGTGTTTCCCGCGACATCAGCCCCAATCCATTAGTCCAAACCTTTATTGATGCGGGTAAAGACGCTGGCTTTGACGAAACTAATGATTTCAATGGCGCGCAGATGGAAGGCGTGGGTGCCTATGACTGCACCATTCATGAAGGCGAACGCTGGTCTGTTTCGCGTGGCTATCTCGACCCCATCAAAGACCGCTCAAACCTTCATATTTTGACTGATGCGCTGGTGGAAAAACTCCTGATTGAAAATGGCCGCGCTCAAGGCGTGCGGGTGAAGGTCGGGGGTAAGGTGCAGGATTTGAAAGCGTCGCGGGAGACGCTGGTCTGCGGTGGCGCAATCAATTCCCCGCAAATCCTCATGCTGTCTGGCATTGGCCCTGAAGATGAGCTGAAAAAACACGGCATTGAAATCAAGGTCAATAGCCCCGGTGTGGGTCAAAATCTGCAAGACCATTTGGACGTCATTCTGCAATGGCTGTGCACCAAGCCGGTGACGACCAATGATAATGTCAAATTCTGGAAGTCGCCCATCGTCTTGCTGCAATGGCTGTTTAACCGTAGTGGCGCGGGACGTTATATGCCGACACCGGCGGGTGCGTTTTTGAAAACGCGCCCGGATGTTGTAGCCCCTGATATTCAGCTTCATTTCATGACTGCCTGGGGGCGTGCCCATGGGGCGGAATTGTCGACGGAACATGGCTTCCAAGTGCATGTCTGTCAGCTTCGCCCGGAAAGCCGCGGCGAAATTCGCCTCCAATCTTCCAATCCGCAGGACCCGGCCATTATTGACCCGAAATATCTAAGTGCGCCCAATGATTTAGAAGTGCTGCGTGAAGGATTGCGCATGACATATAAAATCATGCAACAGGACGCCTTTAAAGAATATCGCGGTCAGGAATTATGGCCGAATGTCGATGTTGATGATGATGATGCATTGGATGCTGCCATAAGAGAAGCTGCGGAAACCATCTATCATCCGGTTGGCACTTGTAAAATGGGCGTAGATGATATGGCCGTTGTTGACCCTAGTCTGAAGGTTAAAGGGGTTGAGGGGCTGCGCGTTGTTGATGCGTCAATCATGCCAGCACTTGTGTCCGGCAATACCAATGCACCAACGGTGGTAATTGCGGAAAAAGCCGCTGTCATGATTTTGAATGACGCAAAAGCACAGGCCGCTGCATGACGGACATCCAGCAGTTTCAAGTCCCAGTCTGCGCTGAGGAAGTCAGCTGGATTAGGGAGCGGGTCGCAGATTATCGCTGGTTTGAAGAACCGGAGAATGCCGGTTGGCTTTATGGGGCCAATCGAAAATATATGCAGGCCCTACAAAAGCGCTGGTTAGAAGGTTTTGACTGGGAAGCTGCGGTTGAAAAACTGAACAGCCACCCCCATTTTCGGGCTGAAGTAGAAGACGGCTTTCATCTCCATTTCATCCACCGGCGCAGTTCCAGGGCCGATGCGCAACCTCTGCTTATCAGCCATGGCTGGCCGGGCTCTGTGCTGGAATTTACGCATTTGCTTGACCGCTTGTGCGAGCCCGAAGATGAGAGTCTCCCGGCCTTCCATGTGGTGACACCATCGCTCCCCGGCTATGCCTGGTCAGATAAACCCAAGGCACCTATTGGGCCACGGGGCGTGGCGCGACTTTATAATAAGCTGATGGTCGATGTGTTAGGCTATGACAGCTATATCGCTCAAGGGGGCGATTGGGGCTGCCTTATCTCGGCCTGGATTGGGTTGGATAGCTCCAATGTCATAGCCATTCATTTAAATGGCTATGGTCTTAGTGTTGCGGACTCACACCCTGAAACGAATGAAGAAAAGCGCTGGTTGCGTCGTGCCAGTCGCGTCCGTGAGATGGAAACCGCTTATCTCCAAATTCAAGCGACAAAACCGCAAAGTCTCGGTTTTGCGATGATGGATTCACCTATGGGTGTGGCCGCTTGGCTCGCAGAAAAATTCTGTTCCTGGGTAGATAAGGGTGAAGATGGCGAGCCGCTTTTTGATATGGATTGGCTGCTTGCCAATATCATGATTTACCTCACCACCCGCTCCTTTAACACAGCAAGCTGGATTTATCGCGGCTTGTTTGAAGAAGGTGGGTTTGCGATGCCTAAAGGGGCTAAAGTCGAGGTCCCGGTTGGCGTTGCGAATTTCCCCAAGGACTTATTGTCTTTCCCGCCACGCACTATGGTTGAGCGTGGTTATAATGTTCAGCATTGGACAGACATGCCAAGTGGCGGCCATTTTGCGAGTGTGGAAGAGCCGGAATTATTTCTAAATGATATCCGGAAATTTGTGGCGGCTTTGGTATGATTTCAGGACTCTCTTCAAAATCACCTACTTTTCGGTGTATAATAAGAATCCAATGGAAAGGTTAGTCCATGATTGGCAGAGATATTCCAATCACACATGATGATATTAAGGCGCTGACACAGCGGTCCAATATCCGCGCCCTGATGATGTTGGGGGCCAATTGGGGCCTTATCGCAGGCGCCTTTGCAATGGCGGCTATATGGCCTAATCCTTTGACGATATTGGCAGCTATTTTAATCCTCGGCGGGCGACAATTGGGTCTGGCGGTATTGATGCATGAATGCGCCCATTATTCGCTGTTCACATCCAGACGGGTGAATATGTTTGTGGGCCGCTGGCTCTGTGCCTGGCCGGTTTATATGTCTTATGATGCCTATCGGCCTTATCACCTTGGCCATCATGCCCATGCCGGGACTGCTAAAGACCCGGATTTGAAGCTGGTTCAAGCCTATCCGATCACCAAAGACAGCCTGCGACGGAAATTACTGCGCGACCTGACAGGGCGCACTGCATTCAGGGATACACTCATCATGCTGAAGCGTGCGACTATGAAACAACGCGGGCTGGTCATCGCTTTCCCAATCGTGCTGGGCGCGATTTTGTGGAGCGTGGGCGCACTTTGGACTTTGGCGCTTTGGTATGTGGCTTATTTCTGCATCTTTCCCGTCCTCACCCGCATTCGCCTGATTGGCGAACATGGGATTGCGCCTAATCGCCTGGACAAGGACGCGCGATTGAATACAGCAACTGTGCGCCCTAACCTCATTGAGAGATTGTTGATTGCGCCTAATAATGTGAGCTTCCATTTAGAGCATCATTTGGTTGCGATGGTTCCCGCTTATCGGCTGCGGTCTTTCCATAAAATGTTGAACGCGCGCGGTTATTTTGAAGGTCATAA
>JASFRS010000146.1:0-6386 GCA_050114795.1 Sphingomonadales bacterium | reverse complement strand
TTTAGCGGCAGCATCAAAATTATACCGGGACACGATGGGCGCCGATGTTTCAGAACCTGTGGACCAGCCCGATCATGGTGTAACAACAGTTTTTGTGAACTTGCCTAATACCAAAATCGAATTATTGCATCCTTTGGGTGATAACTCACCGATTGCAAAATTCCTGGATCGCAACAGGGATGGGGGCATCCATCATATATGCTATGAGGTGCAAGACATACACACAGCGAAGGATCAATTACTACGGGAAGGCGCGCGTATTCTAGGCGATGGGGAGCCGAAAATTGGTGCTCATGGAAAGCCGGTCCTTTTTCTGCACCCTAAAGATTTTTGTGGAACGTTAGTTGAATTGGAACAGGCATGAGCGCTTTGGAAAATATTGATTGGCTGGGCTCAATCATCATATTTGTACTAATTTGGTGGGTCGTTTTGTTCATGGTCTTACCCCATGGCGCAACCAGTTATCATGAAGCGGGTGAGGAGACAGAGGCTGGTAATGCACCTTCTGCACCCATGGCACCTCGGCTAAAGCGCAAGGTTCTAATCACCACGGTGGTTACTTTTGTTGTATGGGCGGCTTATATAGGTCTTGTTGAAACAGGCGTCGTTCAGTTTGATATGTTTCATCATATGGGGTCTTAACGCTTTTCATCGGCATATAAAAAAGCAGGGCACCAAATCGGTACCCTGCTCTTGCGTGACGAGAAACTTTAGCCTCACAATTTTATTATTGCTTAGAGGCCTTCCTCTTTAAAAACGGGTTCTTCATCTATCGAGAACCCATCCTCCCAAAACCTGGGCCAACCGCGAAATTGACCACGTGATTATTGGTAACCAGTCGTAAACAGTCTGTCATCTCAAACTCTATCTTTCCCTGCGGCTTTTCATCTCAATTCCAAATGGCTGTGACATCCTTGCAACAAATCTGTCATGGTTCAGTGGTGAATTGGCGATAACGCGCTGATTTACGAGTTTTTTTAGATTGAAAATGGAGCAAAGAGATATCTGTTTAGAAGCGAGCCATAGAATCAGACAATGGCAGCTATAATGACTGCATCACCCAAGTTCATTTTCATTTGACCATAAAGAATATTGCGTGGCGCGGTCCTGTTCCCTACAAGAATGAAACGCCTTAAGGCAATGTGTCGTTTTAATATCTTAAGATTATAGGCAAAGCATTTATGCGTCTTTCCCGTTACTTCCTGCCCACGATGAAGGAAACCCCATCGGAAGCTCAAATCGCATCGCATCGTTTGATGTTGCGTGCGGGCATGATCCGCCAAACCTCAGCCGGTATTTACGCCTGGCTGCCACTGGGTCTGCGTGTCCTGCGGAAAATTGAACAAATTGTTCGCGAAGAACAGGATAGGGCAGGCGCTGTGGAGTTGTTGATGCCAACAATTCAATCTGCTGACCTGTGGCGGGAATCCGGTCGTTATGATGACTATGGCAAGGAAATGCTGCGGATTACCGATCGGCACGAACGTGATATGCTCTACGGTCCCACGAATGAGGAAATGATCACGGATATTTTCCGCCGGGAAATTCGTTCTTATAAGGACCTGCCTAAAAATCTCTATCACATCCAATGGAAATTCCGCGACGAGATCCGCCCGCGCTTTGGCGTTATGCGAGGTCGCGAATTTTTGATGAAGGATAATTATTCCTTTGACCTGGACGAAGAGGCTGCGCGGAAATCCTATAATGCAATGTTCGTTGCTTATTTGCGGACATTTGCTCGGATGGGGCTGATCGCTGTACCTGTTCGCGCAGATACCGGGCCCATTGGTGGGGATTTATCGCATGAATTCCAGATACTTGCTGATACGGGTGAAAGTGAATTATTTTACGATGCCAGCATTGAAGACGTTACACTTGATCAGCTTATGGCTCTAAATGAAGGTGATCCACTAATTGAACGCCTTCAATCGGTTTATGCCATGGAAAGCGAAAAGCACGACGCTGATAACTGTCCGCTAGAGGGTGACCAACTGCGCTCTCGCCGTGGCATTGAAGTGGGGCATATATTCTTCTTTGGCACTAAATATTCAGAAACCATGGGCGCAACCGTGCAAGGTACAGACGGCAAGCCTGTAACCGTTCAAATGGGCTCTTATGGTATTGGCGTCTCTCGCTTAATGGGCGGCATTATTGAGGCCAGTCATGATGAAAATGGCATCATCTGGCCAGAATCCGTTGCGCCTTATCAGATCGGCCTGATTAATCTACGCCATGGCGATGAAGCCTGTACTCAGGCTTGTGACGATCTTTATCAAAAACTCACCAATTCGGGCGTTGAAGTTCTCTATGATGACCGTGATGAGCGAGCAGGGGCTAAATTCTCAACAATGGACCTTATTGGACTGCCGTGGCAGATATCTATTGGCCCTCGCGGTTTAAAAAATGGCATTGTTGAGTTGAAAAACCGAAAGACTGGTGAACGTATAGAAGAAAGCGCGGATGCGGTCTTAAATCGCTTTATTGGGAGCTAGCGTTTATGCGCTCAGGATATGTCTGGTCGATTGCTGCAAGATATTTACGCCCACGTTGGGGTGAGGCCTTCATCTTTTTTGTCGCAGGATTTTCCATACTTGGCATCACTTTAGGCGTAGCGACGCTTATTACCGTCATGTCGGTGATGAACGGATTTCGAGCTGAGCTTTTTGACCGGGTTCTGGGTGTAAACGGGCATGCCGTTATTCGAGGGTATGATGGCATTTTGGAAAATTATGAGGACTTCGCCAAACAGGCTCGAGAATTACCGGAGGTCACCAAAGCTATCCCCTTGTTAGATCGCCAGGTTATTGCCAGCCGCCAGGGCTTAAATCGCGGCATACTGCTAAGGGGAATTGAACGCGAAGATTTGCTTCGCGATGGTGAATTAAACGCCAATCTGCTTGCCGGTTCATTTGATAATTTCGAAGGTCGAGTGGTTGCATTGGGCAGTCAGTTGGCGATCGCACTTTCCGCTCAGGTTGGAGATGACATTACGATTATATCGCCTCAAGGGGCATCCACCCCTTTTGGGACTGCGCCCCGCATGGTTTCCTATAAGGTTGGAGCCATATTTGAACTGGGCGTTTATCAATATGATGAGATTTTCACCTTCATGCCTTTGGCTGAGGCGCAGACCTTTTTCCGTACCGGGCAGGCTGTATCCGGCATAGAAATTCAAGTGACAGACCCTGACCGGGTTGAAGAAATAATGGACCCCATGCGTGGACCCGTGCGGCGTTATGGCGTCATCACCGATTGGAAAGATTTAAATCCCGCACTTTTCTCTGCTTTGACGGTGGAGCGGAATGTGATGTTCATCATCTTATCGCTTATTATCATTGTTGCCGCGTTTAACATTATTTCGTCGCTTTATATGCTCGTGCGGGCAAAGGCTCATGATATTGCAATCTTACGCACCATGGGTGCACCGCGGCGGGCGATGATGCGTATTTTCATTGTAGCAGGTGGACTCATTGGCGTTTTAGGCACATTTTTTGGTGCACTTCTTGGTATTAGCCTGACTGTAAATTTAAATGCCATTCAAGAAAGCCTGTCCAACCTTTTAGGCGTTGATTTATGGCCTGCAGAAGTGCGGTTTTTATCGGAAATGCCATCGCAAATTGACTGGGGTGAGGTCAGCGCCGTGATTATCGTTTCACTTCTGATTTCTATATTTGCGACGCTTTATCCAGCCTGGCGGGCGTCAAAAACCGATCCGGTTAAGGTTCTGCGTTATGAATGATGTCACTCTTTCTATCAAAAGTCTGACTAGGGACTATAAGCAAGGCAAAGAGGTGCTTCACGTCCTACGTGGCTTGAATTTAGCGCTGAAGCCAGGGGAGATCGTTGCCCTCCTTGGCCCTTCAGGCACAGGCAAATCAACATTATTGCAAGCCGCCGGGCAGTTAGAGGGCGGTTATGGTGGAGAGATCATTATCAACGGAAATGACTGCTCCAAGATGAATGAGCGCCAAAGAACAGCGCTTCGCAGCAGGGAAATCGGTTTTGTTTATCAATTCCACCATCTTCTGCCAGATTTTACTGCCCTTGAAAATGTGATTATGCCATTACGCATTCGTGGCCTGCCCTATGGGAAAGCAAAAGAAGACGCGTCGGAAATTTTAAAGCGTTTGGGCCTGGATGGGCGTTTAACCCACCGACCTGCAGAACTTTCAGGCGGGGAGCAACAAAGGGTTGCGATCGCGCGCGCATTGGTTGGAAAACCAAGTCTTTTGTTAGCCGATGAGCCAACCGGAAACCTGGATGAAGCAACGGCGGATATTGTCTTTCAGGAACTACTCGCCCTCGTACAAGAAAATAAAACGGCTGCCTTGATTGCCACCCATAATGAGCATCTTGCAGAACAAATGGATCGTGTGGTGAGGCTTCATGATGGTGTCGTTGCAGAAGACAGGGCAGGGGCACATGCCACAACTTCCCCTTAGATTTTTTCGCGCTCTGCGATAAGGTCAATCTCAGCCCTCACATAAGGGCAATGGTATCAGGATCAAATAAGGGGCAAGTATTATGTATCTTGAGTCATTAAATTGGTTGGCTATTGTCGCGGCAACAATCGCTGCAATGGTTGTGGGCGGTATCTGGTATTCACCGCCGGTTGCTGGAAAGAAATGGATGGAATTGACAAATTTCAATCCTGAAACAGCACCAAAGCCCGGTGCAGTTATGGCTAAGGCGACATTTGCTAATTTTATCGTCGCCATCATGCTGGCAGGTATTTTACAGAGGATGGGATATCAGGCTTTAATTCCAGGTGCGGCAACGGGGGCTTTGCTTGGTGCGTTATTTATTGGACCTGCAATCTGGCCTAATTACGGGTTTGAAGGTAAACCCATAAAATTATTCCTCATTCATATGGGAAACACGGTTATAGGTCTCGCTGCGATGGGCGCAATTTTAGGGGCCTGGACCTAATTTAAGAGAAATTGCAATCGGTTATGAGCCACGCAAACTTTGTACATTTACGCACTCACACTGCTTACTCCCTTTCCGAAGGGGCCATGCATGTAAAGGTCCTTAAAGGGCTATGCGTTGATCTACATATGCCCGCAGTGGCCATGACCGATCGCAATAACATGTTCGGGGCGCTTGAATTTTCACAGGAAATGTCAAGCGCGGGCGTGCAGCCAATCATTGGTGTAACGCTTGCCATTCAAGCGGAGGAACCAAACCCAACACAAGTTCGAATGCCCGCACCTGACTGGCTTGTACTTCTTGCACAAAATGACGAGGGCTATGCCAATCTTCTAAAGATTGTCTCTCGCGCCCATTTGGGTGTTGAGGCCCATGAAGGCGCACATGTCCGGCTTGATAGCCTCCACGGGGAGACGCAGGGCATTATAGCTTTAACCGGGGGAACAGACGGCACTGTTGGGCGACTTATCCATGAAAGACGCATGGATGCCGCACGAAACATGGTTGGTGAATTAAAATCACTATTTCCAGACCGGCTTTATATGGAACTCACACGCCATGGTGAGGAGAGAGAGGCTGAGATAGAGCCGGGGTTGCTTGAACTCGCCTACGATCAGAATGTGCCGTTGGTTGCGACCAACCAACCGTTTTTTGCGGAGTCTTCCCAATATGAAGCCCATGACGCTCTATTGTGCATTGCTGGGTCCACCGTTTTAGCAGACCCAAACCGTCATAGACTCAATCCCGAATATGCTTTCAAATCAGCGGAAGAGATGAAATCTCTTTTTAAAGATTTGCCAGAAGCTATTGATAATACGATCGTAATTGCTGAACGCTGCGCAGTTATGGCGGAAACACGTGCTCCTATTCTGCCCAATTTTGCTGCGGATCAGAATGTGTCGGAAGCCGAGATGCTCCGCAACCAAGCGAATGAGGGATTAGAAGCACGCCTGAAAGCCCATATCTATACCGATGATATGGATGAGACTGCACGACAAGAGGCCAAAAAGCCCTATCAAGAACGCCTTGATTATGAGCTTGGTATCATCGAACAAATGGGCTTTCCCGGGTATTTTCTTATCGTTGCGGATTTTATCGGCTGGTCAAAGGCGCATGGAATTCCCGTTGGCCCAGGCCGGGGCTCGGGAGCGGGATCACTTGTCGCCTATGCCCTAACGATTACCAATTTGGATCCCTTGCGATGGGGCCTCCTGTTCGAACGTTTTCTGAATCCTGAACGGGTATCCATGCCTGACTTTGATATCGACTTCTGCCAGGATCGGCGGGACGAAGTCATTCGTTATGTTCAGGAAAAATATGGCCGGGATCAAGTTGCGCAAATTGTGACCTTTGGACGCTTACAAGCCAGAAACGTGCTGCGTGATGTTGGGCGCGTTATGGGTATGGGCTATGGCGATGTAGACCGTTTGGCGAAAATGGTTCCCAATAACCCGGCC
>JASFRS010000145.1:0-6459 GCA_050114795.1 Sphingomonadales bacterium | reverse complement strand
AGCTTCAGTTCAACGCTTTCGATGCACAGATATCAAGTGTTGGGCATTTTGGTAAAAATGGATTTATGCGTGCGCTTTGGGCTGGTGTGACGCCGGCAGCGCCGTTTGAATCTCTCCATAAGAAGATCGATCATGCATTGATTTCTGCGGGTTTTGAAGCGGAACGACGGCGTTATAAACCGCATATAACTTTAGCGCGCTTTTCCTCCAGTCCCAGACGGGGCGAGGTTGAGGAATTCATACACCGCAATGGCCTGTTGCGTTCTGACCCCTTTGAAATTTCCGAAGTCAGCCTGTTCCTTTCAGAACTAGGGCACAGTGGCGCGCATTATACAGCCCTTGAACATTTTGAAGCAGTTTAAGGCTTCAGTCTTATAAAAGCCTATTGCTCCCCTCTCGACTTTCGATAAGCTGACTGAAAATCAAATCTGAAGGAGCCCTCCATGCAAGAAAATACGCAGGTTCGCTTAGCAAAGCGCCCGATCGGAATGCCCAGCGCTGAAAACTGGTCAATCACCCATGACCCGGCAGCAGAGCCCAAAGATGGAGAGATTCTGGTTGAAACCGCATTTCTGTCTTTAGACCCCGCCATGCGTGGCTGGATGAATGAAGGCAAATCCTATATTGAACCGGTTGAAATCGGCGATGTCATGCGCGCCCTAGGCGTTGGCAAAGTCATCGTATCCAAGGCTGATGGCATCAATGAAGGTGATTATGTTACCGGACCTATCGGCATTCAGAAATATGCGACCCTTCCGGCCAATCAAGTGGATAAAGTCGACCCCTCATTGGTACCGCTGGAGCGTTATCTGGGCGTTCTTGGCATGCCGGGCATGACTGCTTATTTCTGCCTGCTGGACGTTGGTCAGCCTAAAGAAGGCGAAACCGTCGTGATTTCAGGTGCAGCCGGAGCCGTAGGTTCGGTTGCAGGTCAAATCGCAAAAATCAAAGGCTGCCGCGTCGTTGGCATAGCCGGTGGCGAAGAAAAATGTCGCCAGGTCGTTGAAGACTACGGCTTTGACGCTTGTATTGATTATAAGAATGACAGCGTTGGCAAAGCTCTGAGAGAGCATTGCCCGCAAGGCATCGATGTCTATTTCGACAACGTTGGCGGCGATATTCTGGATGAAGTTCTACGTTTCATCAATCGTGGGGCACGCATCGCGATTTGCGGCGCGATTTCCCAATATAACAACAAAGAGGCTGTTAAAGGGCCATCCAACTATCTGTCTCTGCTAGTCAATCGCGCGCGCATGGAAGGCTTTGTAGTCTTTGACCACCGCGCCAATTATCAGAAAGCCGCGCGTGAAATGGCTGGCTGGATGGCCGAGGGTAAACTGAAAGCCCGCGAACATGTGGTTGAAGGCCTGGAAACCTTTCCGGATAGACTTCTCATGCTGTTCCGCGGCGAAAATATCGGCAAGCTCGTCTTAAAGCCGTAAACAAAAACCACATAAATAAAAAGACCGCTCTGGGGGACTTTCAGAGCGGTCTTTTTTGTATCGAGTGGCTTGGGTCCCTAAACATTCATGCCTGAGCGGGTCTTTTTAATTTGCTTCGGCGTTTGGAGAATTTGATTACCGCCGGTGTCTAATTCCGGAAACAGGGGCTTGGGCGGTTGGCAGGACGTTCCCAGCATTTGTCCACCGGCGGTAATCAAAACGCCTTGGGAACTTAAGTCCCGCAGCGCCCGTCTAACTATGATTTGAATATATCAAGGGTGTTTCGACTTGGCGTGCGACAAAGCTGGGACGGCTGTGACAATAATGAGACTAAATTAAACCTTTGGTAAGGTTATGGAAATTTTAAAGCCACCGACTTTTCGATTCTCCGCATGAACCTCGCCACCAAGAGCCTCAATATTTCTACGCACAATCCAAAGCCCTAGGCCAAAATGTGCATTGTCATTGTCTTTTGCACTCTCATCGAGGGACCGCGCGGAATAATAGCGGGAGAAAATTTTCTCTAACTCCTCATCAGCCACCCCTGGCCCCTCATCTTCTACGAGAACTTTTATTCTGTCTTTTTCCTTTGAAAAAGCTTTAACAAAAATCCGGCCACCAGGTGGTGAGAAGGACAAAGCGTTTTCAAGCAGATTTTCAATGACAGTTTCCAAAGGTTCGGCTGAAGCTTCGCAGTGCAGCCCTGCCTCAACATCGCAAACAACCTGCACCTTCCCGACCGCAGCCACCGGCTCAAAAGATGCTGCCATATGTGTCAGGAAGGCACTTAAATCCAGCCTTTCCCCCTGCACCTCCAAACTGTCAGCAGCAACTGCATCCAAGGTACGCGCAGCTGTAACCAATGCGTCCAATCGTTCCATTGCCTGGCCAATAACTTCAATCGACCGCGTTCCATCAGACCCAATCAAATTCGGGTCCGTCCGACGCAAGGGTTCCAATGCCTGCTGGATAACAGCAAGTGGGGTTTTAAAAGCATGCGCATTTTCCTCAGCCGCCTGTCGGATCATGTTGCGTGACCGGTCCAAGGTATGCACAAGCCGGTCAAGTTCCGAGGCCATTTCAGCCAATTCGGGCATGCGTATGCGCGATTTAAAATCTTCGCCTCTTTTTCGGCCAATACGAATATCACGGGCGGCTTCGGCAATGCGTTTCATATCAAAACGCACATCAAACAACAGCCATGCCGCAATCAATGCAACAAAAGCGTAGCTGACCAAGGCGATACGGACCGGTGCCAGCGACCAAAAAGATTTACCAAGGGTCGACGTTAAATAGATCTCGCCTTGATGCGATACGATGATAGCCCAACACCCATTCGCAAGACTTAGGGGCGTTACAGATGTGACCAGTTCTTCCCGCCCCGCCGGATTGGTAAAACGCTTCGCTAAGGATTGTCCCTCCGCACATTGCTCTGCTAGGCCCTGAAAAATGCCTGCGGTTTCAAGCGTAGAACGTTCAGCCTCAGCCGTATCTGGGTCAAGGACAGGCAGAGCCGCCATATAAAAGAATCCACCAGGGCCATTACTTGGTCGATAAAATAGCTTCAAACGCCGGTCAGGTCCTGCAAAGGGCGCCAAGACCTGAGCAAGGTCAACCGAAGCCGATGCAGAAAAATTTTCAAGCGGCGCGCGAAGGGCCTGACTGATGGTTTGACCTTCCTGATTCACTGCCCGAAGAATCAACTCATTGCGTTGATTGTCACTAACACGGAAAGCGACATAAAGAAGAATGGGCAGTAATAGGAAAATGGCAAAGAACACCAGAAGACGGACGGTTAGAGACCGTGGCGCGTGAAGGGCAAAGGCCCTCATGATTGCCCCCCTTCCGGGTCAATCCATCGATAGCCAAATCCTGCATAGTTGGAAATCGCATCAAATTCCGGGTCAATGGAACGAAATTTCTGGCGTATGCGCTTAATGAAAGCACGGACATTCGCGCGATATCCATGCGCGCCCTCCCCAGCAGCAAAGCCTGCACCATGTACCAGATCATAAAGCGCTCTATAGCTGACATCTTTAGGGGCGTTTTCCACCATATGTTGGAGCAGTCGATATTCTGTGAGCGTTAGGCCAACATCATTATCTTTCCAAAAGGCACGACGCACGCTGTCATCCAGCGTCAAATGATGACGCACCACTACACTATGCTTGCTGGTATTTTGCCTTTCCTGACTGGTTCGCAAACCAGACAAGATTAAATCAATGCGCCGCTGCACGATGGAGAAAGAGCGAGATTTTTCAATGAAGTCCACAGCTCCCCCAGCCAGGGCCGATTCTTCATAAATCTGATCGCCAAGGACAGTGAGAAATATGACCGGCAGGTCGATGGCCCGCTCACGCAGTTCATGCAAGACTTCAATGCCGTTAATCCCCGGCATTTTCCAATCAAGGAGGATAACCCCTGCTTTAGGGTCTTCCACCAGATCGTCTATGAATTTCCGACCATTGCTGTAGGCATAGACTTCATAACCGGCGGCGACGAGATTCCGTTCAATGGATTCTCGGAACAGATCATCATCATCGACTAAATAGGTTATGCCTTTCATGGGCTGTGATATCCTTTACCCGAATTTACGTCTTTCTATCCGCCCCAGACAATAAGCCTCACTGCCGCCTTCGAAATCATATTGTAGAAGACGATAAATATCCGTTTCTACTTCTTTGAAAAATTGAAATGTTGCCGTACAGGGCCCAGCATTAAACCGCCAAACTAATGTCGGCCCCTGCGTTTCTACGATGTCCGGTTGACCCAAACTGTCTTCAACCTGCTGTGGATCAAGCCCAGTTAAATTTTCAGCATGAAGCGCCGTAACCATTGGCTTTGCACGCGGTTCTCCAATTGGAAACACGTCAGACCTTGGCTGATGCGAGCTTTTTACTTCTTCAATCTGCTTATTTTCACGATCAATGCTGGACACAGTGACCGTTTCATCGGTCGATTGTTGTTTTTTGGGCGAGAGCCAGCCCTCTTCACGCAAATAAGAGCAACCGCTCAACGCCAATAGAGCAATGCCAACCCCGCATCCCTTTAAGATGTGTCTTTTCGTCATATAACCTATCCTAAGCCTGGCTCTTCCGGCGCAGGTCTAGGACTTCATAGCGCCAAGCGTAGTTACAAGTCGACTCTTCGCTTCAATCTGCTGAAAATTGAACGGAATTTTCAGCACCTACAATCCTGGCACCTCTGGCCTTAGAAATTAACGGGGTCAACAGCTACATAAGCTTTAGCGAATTGGATATCGGGATATAATTTGTTCAGCCCCTTCGCGACAAATTGGGTAAAAAGTGGACCGACTCGCAATTCCGGATCCGTCGTAAAATAAAAAAGATCCGGCCCCTTATAATTTCTTTCTACAGAAGGCTGCCTCACAAAATTTGCCGAAATATCGTAGCTTTGCACAACTGCACCCCCTTCGCCCAGAACCTCCATACGCCCGGTCATATAGCTGTGGCTGCCATCGAAAATAGCCACTGCATTATTTTCCGTTTTCAATTGATCCACGACAAAGCGAAGCTTTGAGGGTGCGATGGGGTCATCAACGCGTGCAAGGTTATAATCGACCAATGCCTGAAGCAGGTGTTCCGCTGTAAAATCTTCAATATTTTCAATAAGTCGTTCACCCGCCCATTCAGTTTCAAAGAAGCGCGCCTTATTTAAACGAAATGTGGAACGTGCCGGATTGCGGTCTGTATGCCGATAGGCCCGGAACCGTTTTTCATAGCGCTGCTCCTGTGCATCAAGGGCGCTGATACGCTCTCCCACATATCCTTCAAAGATGATTTGGGTCTGTGCGTAACTTGGGCTAGACAAGGCCACAAAGCCTAAGCCAAGTGCAAATGCATATAGGGATTTCATGTAAATTCTCCCGCAAAGTACCGCGCTCCAGGCTCATAATATAACTGAAACCAAGAGTATTCAAATGTCACAAGCCCGTGTCTTTCAAAGCGATGATTTCACCTTTTTCTATCCTAAGCGCGTTCGCTATCATGAGATAGACGCTCAGGCGGTGGTTTATAATGCTCATTATCTGACTTATTTTGATATTGGCCTGACCGAATTTGCCCGCGCCCGCGGATGGCGCGAAGAGCCGCATAAGGATTTTGAATTCCATGTTGTTAAAGGCGAAGTAAATTTTCGCAAACCCATGCGGTTGGATGAAAAAGTTGAAATCGGCGCCCGCCTAGGTCGGGTTGGACGCTCGTCCCTAAGCTTTGATTTAGCGATTTTCGGGCCGGACAACAGCATTCGTGCTGATGGTCAGATTATCTGGGTCTGGACGGATCAAAAGACGGGTCAGTCCGCGCCATTGCCTCAGTCTGTTATTGATATTTTTGCAAAAGACCCCAATTCTTGACCAACGCCTAATCAGGAGAAACACGTTGAAATATCTACACACGATGGTCCGCGTCACTGATCTCGATGAAAGTCTCGATTTTTACGTGAACAAGCTGGGTCTTGTGGAATTAAACCGCCGTGATTTTGAAAACGGACGCTTTACTTTGGTCTTTTTAGCCGCGCCTGGAGATGAACACGCTCAAGTCGAGCTTACATATAATTGGGACGGCGATGAGAAATATACGGGCGGTCGCAATTTTGGGCATCTCGCCTATCGCGTGAAAGATATCTATGCTTTGTGTCAGAAATTAATGGACGCAGGTGTGACCATTAATCGCCCACCGCGTGACGGGCATATGGCTTTTGTGCGCTCTCCTGACGGGATATCAATTGAATTATTACAAGAGGGTGATCGCCTGCCACCAAAAGAACCATGGGCCTCCATGCAAAATACGGGAGAATGGTAAGCCATGCTTAAAATCGTTCAAATTCCGGTTCTGTCGGACAATTATATCTATCTTCTCCATGATGCGGAGACAGGGGAAACGGCTGTGGTTGACGCAGCCATACCCGAGCCGGTCTGGGCGGAACTGGACAAGCGGGGCTGGACTCTGACAAAAATTCTAAACACCCATCATCACATGGACCATGTCGGTGCAAA
>JASFRS010000144.1:0-6468 GCA_050114795.1 Sphingomonadales bacterium | reverse complement strand
ACCCGGTGAAATCGTAAAAATTAATGGTGTTTCCATCGTAGGGCATCGCAATGTGCCTTCTCGTCTTGCGGCGGATGCGTCGGCACTTTATGCGAAAAATCTTCTGAATTTCCTCACGCCTTTGATTGATAGCAAGACAAAAAACCTCGCCATTGATTGGGAAGACGAAATTATCAAAGGCACGCTCGTCACTAAAGACGGGGCCATTCCACATCCGAATTTAAGCTAAGGGGAGGTCGACATCATGGAATCTGTCAGCCCAATTGTTGGACAATTAACGGTTTTCGTATTGGCCATTTTCGTTGGCTATTATGTGGTCTGGTCCGTGACACCGGCACTTCACACACCATTGATGAGCGTAACCAACGCTGTGTCTTCAGTCATCATCGTTGGGGCCTTAATCGCTGCAGGGCCTGCTGATTGGTCCGCAGCAAAAATACTGGGCTTGATTGCCATAGCTTTGGCCGCCGTCAATATTTTTGGTGGCTTTGCCGTGACCCAACGCATGCTCGCCATGTACAAAAAGAAACAGAAATAAGGACCGCTTAGATGTTGAATTATTCTTTTGCAACAGCGCTGTCCTTAACTGGCGGCAGCTCAACCTCAGCCAATTTAACAGCCATTGCTTATCTGGTTGCAGGTGTTTTGTTCATTCTGGCCTTACGTGGGCTCAGCAATCCCGAAACCAGCCGCCGCGGCAATATGGCGGGTATGCTCGGTATGGCGATTGCTATCGTCACCACATTGTTGAACCCGGAAATTGTCGGCTACACAGAAATTTTGGTCGCTATCGCCGTCGGTGGCACAATCGGCTATATCATCGCCGGACGTATTGCCATGACGGCCATGCCACAGCTTGTGGCAGCTTTTCACTCGCTCGTTGGTTTAGCTGCGGTGTTGGTAGCTTCTGGTGCTTTTCTACACCCGCAAAGTTTTGGCATCGCTGATATTTTAGGGAATATCCACACCGCTTCAAAAATTGAGATGAGCTTGGGCGCCGCCATTGGCGCAATCACCTTTTCCGGATCTGTCATCGCCTTTCTTAAGCTCAATGGAAATATGTCCGGCGCGCCTATCATCCTACCCGCACGGCATATCATTAATCTGGCTATTGGCTTGGGCATATTGGCTCTGATTACTTATTTCGTTGGAGACCAATCCCCATGGGTATTCTGGACAATTATAGGCTTGAGCTTCCTGATTGGCTTCCTGCTTATCATTCCGATCGGCGGGGCGGATATGCCTGTGGTTGTCTCTATGTTGAACAGCTACTCCGGCTGGGCAGCGGCTGGCATTGGCTTTACACTAGCCAACACGGCGCTCATCATTACCGGGGCATTGGTGGGGTCATCGGGCGCCATTCTGTCTTACATCATGTGTAAAGGCATGAACCGGTCTTTCATTTCTGTAATCGCAGGCGGCTTTGGCGGCGATGGCGCTGTTGCCGCCGGTGAGAAAATTGACAGACCTTTTAAACAAGGCAGTGCCGAAGATGCGGCTTTCATCATGAAAAATGCCTCTTCAGTGATTATCGTTCCCGGTTACGGCATGGCCGTAGCGCAAGCACAGCACGCACTGCGTGAAATGGCGGACCTGCTAAAAGAGGAAGGCGTTACAATCAAATATGCGATCCACCCGGTGGCAGGGCGCATGCCTGGTCATATGAATGTATTACTGGCCGAGGCCAGCGTACCATATGACGAAGTCTTTGAGTTGGAAGATATCAATTCCGAATTCGCTCAAGCTGATGTCGCCTTTGTCATTGGCGCGAATGACGTCACCAATCCGGCTGCAAAAACGGACAGCAGCTCACCAATTTTCGGCATGCCCGTTCTGGATGTGGAGAAAGCAAAGACTGTGTTGTTCATCAAACGCTCTATGGGCGGTGCAGGCTATGCCGGGATTGAGAATGAACTCTTCTTCCGCGACAACACCATGATGCTCTTGTCTGATGCCAAAAAAATGGTGGAAGAAATCGTCAAATCCATAGATTAATAGAAAAGACCCGCCGGTTTACTCTGGCGGGTCTTTTTGTTGCTTTAACCCAAAACTTCTAACTCTGATTCAAGAGGAATGGGCCGGGCCAGGTTGAAGTAATTTGGTGATGTCGCCTGGACGGCTTTGTGAATTTCTTCAAATTCCGCTGCTGTCCCGTCACCTTTTATTCTCACCTTGTAAAACAGCTTCTCATAGCCCGCTGGAATATCATCATTCAGGCCAAGGAAACCTCGAAGGTCCAGGGTGCCATTGGTTTCAATCTCCAGAGCTTCCAATGTGATGCCACGCAAAGCTGCATTTGCCACATAGCCGACCATCATACAGGCATTCAGGGCCGCCATCAGATATTCTTGGGGATTTGCATGGGCGTTGTTACCAAGAAGCTCTACTGGCTCATCAATGGCGATATTGAACTCTCGCGTGACTTCCTTCCCGCCAATGCGATAGCTTTTCACCTGTGCCTCACCTTTAGTCTGACCTTTCCAGACATTAGTGACGTTAAATTCAACTTGGGCTTTTGTGGCGTCAGCCTTAATCTCTTCAACCATTTGGCCCAAAGCATTGAGATCTATACCGTTTACGCAATTCGGTGTTTTTGTCATCGTATCTAACATGGTTTCGTCCTTTCAATTGTAGTTAAGTGTAAGCGCCGGCGGCGTCAGCAAAAGGCCGGTGCAACTTCTTCCACACGGGCAAATGCCTTAGGAGATAAGTCCCCCAGCGTTGTGCGGAATTTCGGATGCGTCATACCGGAACCCAGATATGTCCAGCGCAACGCTTGATGTTGTTTGGTAAAAATCTCTTCACGGGTTTCATCACTAAATGACCAGCCCGTAGCCAGCTCAAAAGCCGTGAGATTAAACTGCACCTGCTGCCGCAGGCCTTCGTCAAGGAACATGCCTATTTCGAGATATTCCTCGATAGCTTTCAAGATGGACGCTTCATCACGACCGTCTGCCAGCGCTTCAACCATCAATGTATCGAGTTTCGCGTGCTGCGCCTCTTCCATCCAATGATGCTTCAGCAGACTTTTGAACGTCGGGTCGAGTTCCCCGTTATCGCGCACGCTGTCAATATAATGGCTTTGCGTCATCCACTCAACGTGAAGAATGACCAGAGCAACAGCCAGCGGGTCATGGCGCAAGACTTCCTTGGCCACCGCCTCACCGGGCCCGATAACATCACAGGGCTGACCAAAGCCTTTTGTGAATTCGTCACGGAAACGCTTGAAAAGGTGGATATGTTTCGCCTCTTCACTGGCGAATTGAAGGAAGGCGCGCACACGATAGTCATCGCTATTCAATTGAGGACGTGCATGATCAAGCACAAATGGAAGAATAAACTCTTCTACCAGCCCAAAAATACACAGGTATTCGTGACCCCTGATATGGTTCATCAAACGACGCTCACCATCATTGAGAGCATCTAATTCCTCAACTCGAGCTAGGCTTTCCGGCATGAATCTTTTGGTGAAATCAAGCTTCTTGTCCCCACCAATAATGTCGTCGATCTGCCAGCCGACTTTATGCGAAGCGGCTAGTGTGTCTTCAAAAGTAAACCCGTGAAACATTGTCTTTATCCCTTTGCTGTTTGCGGCTGAGATAAGGGATAGGTTGAATGACGAGTGCTCGCTGTGCTGCACATCACAGGTGGCAAAGAAAATAAAAAAATCCCCGGAATAAAATCCGGGGAGCTAAGGTTTGGGGTAGGCTCTAATTCTAGTCATTAACGACGGCCTCGGATTGTTTTCCAACGCCTCACCCGCTTTGACCTGCGGTGCCAAGCCATATTAGCGGTTTCAAATTCCTGCGGGCCAAAATCAAATTTCATTACATTTGTCATCACGCCGTTCCTTCAGTTGTGCTTCAAGACATGGCTCTTTTTTTACCCAAGCCTGAAACATTGGCAGTGACGTAGATCACAGGTCGTGTAAAATTCTGGATTGGGGGCATTCATGACAAATAACCTGGACAGCCAACTTCTCGCACATATTCCAGCGGATAGTTTCTTTGGCACATTAAACAGAGAAGAACTGGATAACCTGCTCAGCTACGCCCATCGCAAGCGATTGAAGCGTGGGGAGATTCTTTTGCAGCAAGGTGATGAAGGCCATGCGATGGTCCTTGTTACCCGCGGTACATTTAAAATCAGCAGCGTCAGCAGCTCCGGCAAGGAGGTTGTGCTGAATTATATCGGCAAAGGCAGCGTAATTGGGGAGATATCCCTTTTTGACGAAGGGGTACGCACAGCTACAGTCGCTGCTGTAGAAGCCTCCGAAGTTCTCGTTTTTCAACGACGAGACATCATGCCTTTTCTTAGCCGCCACCTTGATATTGCCATGCGATTGGTTCGGCTTTTATGCAAAAGATTGCGCCAGACCAATGCACTATTGGAAAGCGATAGAAGCTTGGCGATGGGCCCCAAGCTTGCCAGAGGGCTGCTTCAATTAGCAGAAGAACATGGTGAGGTGAAAGCAGATGGCTTGAGCCTTAAATTTGTTCTCTCTCAAACAGATTTGGGCAATTTCGTCAGCCTTTCACGGGAAAATGTGAACCGCCAATTGCGGGAATGGCAGCGAGCGCAGCTCATTGCGATTGAAGCAGGGCGCATCCGTCTTTTAAATCTAGATGCGCTTGAAGACATTGCTGAAGGCTGGGATTAATCAGCGCCGCTGTTCAAACTCCAAGGTAAATAATTCCATTTCACCAAAACCCTTAATGTCATGAACGCCACAGCTTTTTGTTGAAAATTCACCTGTTAAATTAGACTTGGTTTCTCCCGTGATGGTGATTTTCATGGGTTCACACAGACTTTCCATCCGCGCCGCCAGATTCACCGCAGGGCCAAAAATATCATAGACATATTTCTGAATGCCAACCATGGACCCAATCAACGGCCCCGAAGCAATGCCTATGCGGAAGCGCCAATTATTGGGATGCGCCTCATTACGGCGTTCCAGATAACGTTTCATGCGCAGCGCCACACGCGCAATATTATTTACATGGTCTGGGTTCGGGTCAGGCAGGCCGGAAACCGCTACATAAGCATCGCCGATAGTTTTAATCCGCTCACATTCGAAAAGCTCCACAATACGGTCAAAGGCTGAAAATATATCGTTTAACTCCGCAATGAGCGCACCGGGATCTCGTGAGACCGACATTTCCGTAAAATCAACAAAGTCCAACATAAGCACAGACGCACTGTCGAATTTCTGTGGCGTCGTGGTGCCATAATCTTTCAATTCCTCATAAACCGAACGCGGCATGATATTGAGGAGAAGCTTTTCAACCCGCTCCTTTTCCCGATTTAAATCGCGCGCATTTTTCTCTGCCATCTTGGCGTAGGAATCGAGCATATATTCCGCTTCGCGCTGTTTCGAAACATTGGCACATTCCGCGACAATATAGGCCTTGCCTCCTATCTCCATATGGCTGAGGGAAACTTTAAGGCTTATGGTGCGCGGGCCTTGTTTGACTTCAGTCTCAAAAGAATAATCACGCCCTTTGTCCAGACGGGATAGGGCCTTTTCCTTATCCAGGCCTTTCAAACGCTCCTGCAGATTTTCATCTGGCTTTTCAACGTCTGAAAACCATTTGAAAAACCTAGCATTTTCAAAACATATCTTCCAATCATCAGCATCAGCGATAGCCACCCCTTGATCCATGGCCTGGAGAACATTTTTGATGATCTCATTGTCCATATTGACCTCTTGTCACCGCGACACGATCAATGAGGAGCGCTTTGCAAATTCAGCCATCACATAGGCCACATCTTCCGGATCAAAATCATGATCCAAAAGCGTGTCTTCGAGGATTTCATTCATTTCCTCAAAATCGTCCTGGCTGATTGCAAGGGCCTTATGCGCCCGTGAAAGATGTTCATCGGTAAAAGAAGCCGGCCCGCCAGTGATATAGGCAACGAATTTCGTCTGATGGTCAATCAGCCGCCGAATATCGATATTCTCAAAATATTTCTGCAGTGAGTCGGAATCTAAAATGCGGTCGTAAAAATCAGAGATAATCTTGCGGAATTCCGCAAATCCGCCATAGCGTTCATAGATAGTTTTGGACATTGCGCGCGCTCCCCCAAAGCGTTGAAGAGAGCATAACATATTTTTCTCAAATGCAATTATTTGGCAAAAAGCTGGCCTGGATCTTTAAACGCTTTGAATTCCAGAGCATTGCCTGAGGGATCATAAAGAAAGAAGGTCGCCTGTTCCCCGACCTCACCTTTAAAGCGCGTTTTCGGGGCAATGATGAATTCGACATTTGCCTGGCGCAATCGTTTAGCCAGCTTATGAAAAGCCTCCCATTCCAAAACCACACCGAAATGCGGAACAGGAATCTGGTCTCCATCTACTGGATTCTTCAACTTAACCCCAGCCCCATCGCCTGCATGGCAGACAAGTTGATGGCCAAAGAAATCAAAATCCACCCAATGATCAGATGAGCGTCCCTCCTCACATCCAAA
>JASFRS010000143.1:0-6472 GCA_050114795.1 Sphingomonadales bacterium | reverse complement strand
ACAGCATCACATGAAATGGGCAGTCCTCGCCCTGCCGTTGTTGGTTGCGCCCAAATGGGTCGAAACAGATGTGGTGGAACCGGAAATCGCTGCCCTGCTGGAGGTTGTGATGGAAGAAACTATCGAAGCGCCCGAATTTAACCGCCTTGAGGATTTGGTTTACGCATCTCTGCCAGAAATGAACAAACAAGTCTCTGGTGAAGAGCGCTGTTTAGCTCAGGCAATTTATTTTGAAGCCCGGTCTGAAAACCTCGAAGGCCAGTTGGCCGTTGCACAAGTCGTCTTAAATCGGGTTGATGATCACCGTTACCCAAACAGCATCTGCGGTGTCGTCTTTCAAAATGAACACCTGCCCTTTCGTTGCCAGTTCTCTTTCGCCTGTGACGGGCGTAGTGACAACCCTCACAACAAACAGGCCTGGGCTATAGCGCGAACTATTGCCAATATCGCGCTTAATAACAGTTGGGCCGATTTGAGTGACGCATCGACCCATTATCATGCGGTTGAAGTCCACCCTTATTGGATGTCCAAATTGGACCGTCGGGTAAAGGTCGGCCATCATATTTTCTATCGTGACAGCAGTTTTTGAGCTATCATTAACGTTTCCAAAATAAAATGCAGAAGGTTTTTTTAACCAGCTTGGTTTATGGTTGAAAAAACACGGTTTTTATATAACCGTATGTGCATATTCAGCAATTTGAGTTGGGGCGTGCAGTACATGGAGTTTGATCGCGAATTACAGGACAATTTTCTCAAGTGGACAGAGCAGTCTCTATCAGAAATGCGCGGTCATCATGGCAGTCTGTGCCGCGATCCAGACAATATCTCTTTCGTCGATGAAATATTTGCAATTGCCCATAACATTAAAGGCATGGGCGCATCTTTCGGTTTTACCTTGATGACTGAAACCGGCGTCAGTTTTTGCCGTTATATTCGCTCGCTTGATGGCCGCAGGGCCGATCCGGAAGTCATCGATGCCCATATTCGATCCCTGGAAGTCATATTATCAAATCGTATTGTAGGCGAAGGTGGAGAGGTCGGCAGGGACTTAATCGACCGCCTAACAACCATTGTGGACCGCTCTCTAGCCGCTTGAATTTTGCTTTTCAAACCCCACTATGTTCTTCTATTGTTCCTAAATGACTTTAGAAGCCATCCAAAATACAACGATAACAGCGCAAGATGTGGCGCGTGGTGTTTGCCGTCATTTCGCCGCATGCGGCTTCAGCCCGATGTGCGAGGTTCCTTTCGGTAACAACCGAAGGGTGGATGTGGCAGGCATTGATAAATCAGGCCGTATTATTGCTGTAGAAATCAAAGTCTCCGTTGCGGATTTCAAGTCTGATATGAAATGGCCAAACTATCTGGACTATTGCGACTATTTCTATTTCGCGGTGTGCCCGGGATTCCCCACAGATATCTTTGATGTACCCGAACGCTGCGGCCTCATCATTGCAGACCGGTTTCAAGCCCATATTTTAAAAGAGGCTGTAGAAGTCCCCATCAACGCTGCACGCCGCCGGGCTGAGACCTTAAGATTTGCAAGACGGGCAGCGCGTCGACTCCATGGCGTTGAAGACCCCGATTTTAATCAACGGTCTTATCTTTAAAGTCACATAAATCAGCAATGTCACAAACCGGACAGTGAGGTTTACGCGCCTTACATACATAGCGCCCGTGCAGAATGAGCCAGTGATGGGCGTTGACCAGATACTCTTTTGGAATACGCTTCAGTAGATTTTTCTCAACCGCTAAAACAGTCTTCCCCTTGGCAAGGCCGGTGCGATTGGACACACGAAATATATGTGTATCCACGGCCATGGTCGGCTGGCCAAATGCTGTGTTTAAAACAACATTTGCAGTTTTACGTCCCACGCCCGGAAGGGCTTCCAATTCTTCCCGGGTTTGCGGCACTTCACCACCATGTTTTTCAACCAGAATTTTAGCCATGGCGATGACATTCTTTGCTTTGGAATTAAACAGGCCAATGGTTTTGATATGAGACTTCAACCCCTCCTCACCCAGCTCCAGCATGGCCTGAGGTGTGGTAACTTTTTTGAACAATTCTTTAGTTGCTTTATTCACGCCGACATCCGTGGCTTGCGCGGACAAAGTCACCGCCACCAGCAGCGTATAGGGGTTTACATACTCAAGTTCGGTTTCCGGGTGGGGATTTTGCGCGGCAAAACGGGCAAACATCTCTGCAATTTTTTCTTTGTTCATAGGTGCCGAGATTAGCGCAATCCACCCATCAAACAAGCTGTGAATTGCCCCTTTGCGCATTTCAGCCTATTTTAGATGCATGGCTGAAGAAACGAAATTCTTAGACATTGTTTTAAGCCCCAGCCGGTCACTTAGTCCAAGGGGCTTTGCCTGGTTGATGGGCGTTCTGGGACTGTTGTCCCTATGCGTCGGAGGCTTTTTCCTAAGCATCGGCGCTTGGCCGGTCTTTGGCTTCTTTGGACTGGATGTATTGCTGCTATACTTAGCTTTCCGAGTGAATTTCCGGGATGGGGAAGTGCGCGAACATGTCACTTTAGACAGCAGAGATTTAGCTGTAACGCGAACTGGCCCCAAAGAAAAAAGCCAAAGCCACCATTTCCAGCCCGCCTGGGTAAAGGTGGAAGTTTATAAACATCCAGGGCAAGTCGCAAAATTACAGCTGCGGACCCAGGGCAAAAGCCTAATTATCGGCGACTTCCTGCCACCAAATGAAATTACCCAAGTCGCCGATATAATTGATAAAGCCCTGGCGCAGCGCGCCAAGGCTTTAATTGCAATCTAATTTTCAGCTGATCGTCCAAGTTTGGCCACGGCGTAATAGCGCGTTCAAGTCAGCTTCACCGGATTTGGTGGTCAGTGACTCTTCTTGTTCCTGGACGGCGCGTTCATAGCTTTGTTCCGGATTGCAATAAAGCACGCCCAGGATGACCGGGAAGCCCTGCTTAGGAAGCTCAGCCAGCATATGGGCCATAATCCGGTTGGTTTCATCATGGACGAGGATATCGTCTTCTGTGACACCATCTTCACCAATGGTGACAACTTCCAAAGTCAGGTTTTTGGTGTTGAGGCGCAGACCATGGTTATTCTCTTTCCCAAAAATCATGGGTTTGCCATGCTCAAGAAGAAGCTGACGCTCAGGTGCCGCTTTCTTATCTGTGAAATCTGCAAAGACGCCATCATTATACACGATGCAGTTTTGGAAGATTTCAACAAAGCTTGCACCCTTATGCTCATGGGCGCGTTTAAAAACTTCCGGCATATGTTTCTGCGCCGTATCGATGGTGCGCGCAACAAAACGAGCATTTGCACCCAAGGCCACAGCACAGGGGTTAACCGGCTGATCAACAGACCCCGCAGGTGTGGACGGTGAGCGTGTGCCCGCACGGGATGTGGGCGAATATTGGCCTTTGGTCAGGCCATAAATCTCATTGTTAAACAACAAGATATTCAAATCCACATTGCGGCGCAGGGCGTGCAACATGTGATTGCCGCCGATGGATAAGCCATCGCCGTCACCAGTAATAACCCATACGTCCAAATCCGGATTGGCCAGCTTCACACCCGTTGCAATTGCTGGAGCCCGGCCATGAATTGTATGGAAACCATAGGTCGCCATATAATAGGGGAAACGCGATGAACAGCCGATGCCCGACACAAAAACTGTATTTTCAGGCCGTGTGCCAATTTCAGGCAAGGTCCGCTGCATGCATTTCAAAATCGCATAGTCACCACAGCCAGGGCACCAACGCACTTCCTGGTCAGAGGTGAAATCTTTCGGGGTTAGTTTTACAACTTCATTCATGACTTAACCCTCCAGCGCGCTTTTAATCACGTCCATGATTTCAGCCACTTTAAAGGGCTGACCGGACACTTTATTCACCGGTTCTGCATCCAGCAGATAACGGTCGCGCAATACAGTCATCAACTGCCCCTTATTCATTTCAGGGACGATGACTTTGTCAAAACGCTTCAACAAATCCCCAAGATTCTTCGGCATGGGGTTTAAATAGCGAATGTGAATATGGCTGACATCTAAGCCTTCACGGCGCGCACGGCGCACGGCCTGATTGATGGCGCCATAGGTAGAGCCCCAACCGACCAGTACCAACTTCCCGCTATCATTGCCAAGCGCGACTTCCTGATCAGGAATGTCATTGGCAATGCCTTCGACCTTGGCAAAGCGAGTATCGGTCATTTTCTGATGATTCGCCGGGTCATAGGAAATATGGCCCGTATCATAGGACTTCTCAATGCCACCAATGCGATGTTCAAGACCCGGTGTGCCAGGCTTGACCCAGGGTCGTGCCAAAGTGGCCTCATCCCGCATGAAGGGGTTAAACTCTTCACCCTCCGCAGGGGCCTTGTCATAATGGCTGGTCGGGAATGGCGTCAGTTCATCCACATCCGGGATTTTCCAAGGCTCAGCCGCATTCGCAATATAACCGTCAGTCAGCAGAATGACCGGAGTCATATATTTGACGGCAATGCGCACCGCCTCAATTGCTACGTCAAAACAATCAACCGGGGTTGAACAGGAAATGACAGGGAGAGGCGCATCACCATTGCGGCCATAAATCGCCTGATACAAGTCAGACTGTTCCGTCTTTGTCGGCAGACCGGTTGATGGGCCACCGCGCTGGGAGTTCACAACAACCAGCGGCAATTCCGTTGAAATGGCCAAGCCCAAAGCTTCGCCCTTCAAGGCAATGCCGGGACCGGAAGAAGAGGTGACGCCCAATTGACCGGCATAGGATGCGCCAATAGCGGCACAAATGGCTGCAATCTCATCTTCCGCCTGGAAGGTGGATGCACCATAGGCCCGCAGGCTGGCTAGATGATGCAAGACCGGTGAGGCTGGGGTAATCGGATAAGAGCCCAGGAACAAAGGTAATTTCGCAAGCTTCGCACCCGCGACCAAGCCATAGGATATGGATTGGCCGCCCGTGACTGTGCGATAGAGGCCCGGCTCATTTTCCGCCGCACCAACACGGTAGCGGTGTACGCCCTCACCCAGTTCCGCCGTCTCACCAAAGGCGTGACCAGCGTTTAAGGCCGCTGCATTCGCTTCGGCAATTTCAGGCTTTTTGGCAAATTTGGCATTCAGCCAATCAATCACCGGTTGGCGTGGGCGGGAGAACATCCATAACATGAGGCCCAAAGTCCACATATTCTTGGACCGCAACGCCTCTTTATTCCCAAGACCATAGTCCTTCACCGCTTCCAAGGTAAGCGCTGAAATATCAAGAGGCAGCACCTTATGTTGCTTCAGACTACCGTCTTCAAGTGGGTTGCTGTCAAAGCCCGCCTTTTGAAGGTTCCGCGCTGTAAAAGCCCCGGTATCGATGACAATCATCGAGCCCGCAGGCACATCCTTCAAATTCACTTTCAAGGCAGCCGGGTTCATAGCAACCAGCACATCCGGCGCATCACCCGCAGTTAGGACCGCTGAGGAACCGAAATTAATCTGGAAAGCGGAGACACCAAATGTTGTCCCAACAGGCGCGCGAATTTCCGCGGGAAAGTCCGGGAAAGTGGAAAGGTCAGACCCTTCCAGAGCCGTTGAATTGGTGAATTGTGTCCCCGTGAGCTGCATGCCGTCGCCGGAATCGCCGGCAAAACGAATGACGACGGAATCCCATTCCTCTATGTCATTCATGCTAGTCTCCACCGCGTCCTTAAATTGGGTCGCCATGATTTGCTTATCCTACTTCACAAAAGGGCGGGAAAACACCCTTTCCACACTTACCACCTTGCCACATAATCCCTGAGCTTAAGAAGCACAAGAAAAGAAGTCTGATGAGAGCTATGCACCATTGTTGCGGGCACAATGGCAAAATCATGTCTCATACACAAATTAACTCTTCATCTTCGGCATTAAGAACAGCTTATGCCTGCGACTTATCTTGTTGGAACTGCGACACCTGAACGATAGTCATAAAAACCCCGCCCGGCCTTTTTGCCAAGCCATCCGGCCTCGACATATTTTACCAATAACGGACATGGGCGATATTTGCTGTCCGCCAGACCTTCATACAGCACCTGCATGATGGCCAGACATGTATCCAGACCGATAAAATCCGCAAGTTGCAAGGGCCCCATGGGGTGGTTTGCGCCCAATTTCATTGCTGTATCAATGGCTTCCACGCCACCTACACCTTCATAAAGCGTGTAAATCGCTTCATTAATCATCGGCATCAAAATACGATTCACGATGAAGGCGGGGAAGTCTTCTGATGTGGCAATGGTCTTACCCATTTGAACGGCTAGGCCGTGAATGGCCTTATAAGTCGGCTCATCCGTAGCGATACCGCGAATAAGTTCAACCAACTGCATCACCGGCACCGGATTCATGAAATGCATGCCCATGAAGCGTTCAGCACGGTCCGTGCTGGCAGCCAGCCTGGTGATGGAAATAGAAGAGGTGTTGGTGCATAAAATTGCGTCTTCGCTAAGGTGAGGACACACATTA
>JASFRS010000142.1:0-6476 GCA_050114795.1 Sphingomonadales bacterium | reverse complement strand
ATAAAAAAATCAGAGGATAAGTATTTTATCAAACGCAAAATTGAATGTTAATATAAGTAATAATTCATGTTGTAAAAAATCAACATTATATTGAATATGAAATTATATATTAAATTTATATTTATATTATATTCAATATTAAATATATGTTTGTATTACAAAAGGTTAATGGATTTTTATATAAAATAATTCCGGCGTTAATATTTTTTTTGTTTTATTTTGTATTTAAAATAAAGATGTAGTGTTTTGATTTTGTGAAATTATTAAATATATATATTTATATACAATATGTTTAATCTGATCCGAGTGTGAATTTTAATGAATCCTCTTGTTTGAACCAAGTGTGATCATTAAGAAATATTGAAGATACAGCTTTTAAAACCGAAAGGTGATTTTTGAAATGGCGCGTTCAGGGGCCTCGGGTTCTTTTGATTTGGTGGAAACTTTGAGGACTGCTTTTGCTTTAATGGAGGCGGGGCAATTGGATAAGGCGCTAATGCTTGTTGAGGGCGCAGAGCGTAGAACGGAATCGCATACGGATGTGCTTCATCTGAAGGCACTTATATTTAAGAGACAGGGCAGAGTTACAGATTCAATTAACTATTTTGAGCGGGCATTGAAAACAGCACCGCGGAATCAGGAGATATTGTGTAACTTCGCAGCCCTTCTAACCTCCGTCAGCAAGTTGGATCTGGCTGCCCAGAAGTATATGGAAGCTATTCAAATTAACCCGCAAATGGTTCGGGCATGGCTTGGTCTAGGTAATCTGTTTCTTCGCGCGGGGAAATACACAGATGCGGAAGCAGTTGTTTCGAAAGCCCTGGGCTTTCATAACAAGAATGCGCACTTGATTGCGTTAAGAGGGGCAATCGCAAAGGCGCAGGGTCTACTCCCAGATGCAATATCACATTATAACTTGGCATTGGAATTACAGCCTAATAATAAGCCTGCGCATATTAATTTGTCCGTGCTTTATAATATAGCAGGTCAATATCAGCGCGCGCTTGAGCATCTGAGTGCTTCGGAAACCGTTTCGAAAGAAACTCGTTTATGTGAAGCAACTTGCTATGCGGGCCTTGGCGAATTCGAATCTTCACATCAGAAATTTCTCGGATTGCTTCGAGATTGCCCAGATTATGTAGAAGCCCATAATGCTTATGCTCGTTTTTTGTGGGAGCAGGGGAGTAATAGGGATTTCTCTCTTAAATATGAGGAAGCAGTAAAACGCAAACCTGCAGATACGAATCTACGCAGAGGCTTGGTTAAGACTTTGTTTGATTCCGGGAATTTAGAAGACGCATTGCAGGTGCTTAACGCAGTTGATCATAGCGATAAAGAGCGGCCTGATGTGCTTTCTGATTTTGGGCTTATATATGCTGCATTAGGGGAAATAGAAAAAGCGAGTAAGTATTACGAGGCTGCAATACATAAAGAGTCTAATGCAGCCGGTTTGAGAACAGCTTTCGCTTATACTCTGCTAAAAGCTGGCCAGCCGGATAAAGCTGCCGAACAGGCGGAGCGGGCGGTAGGGATCGACCCTTATAACCAACATGGTTGGGCCTATGCCAGTTTGGCTTGGCGGTTGCTTGGGGATGAGCGTTATTTTTGGCTAAATGATTACGAAAAATGTGTTGTTCCTGTCGAAGTGGATGCCCCTACAGGCTTCAAAAATATTGAAGAGTTTAATAGCGCGCTGCGAACAGAACTCGAAGCTATCCATCTTTCTGAAGTGCAGCCACTTGATCAAAGCCTGAGGGGTGGTACGCAAACAAATGGAAGTCTATTTTTACGGCAAGAGCCTTTGATACAAAAGGCATATGGTCAGATTAATTTTGCAATAAAAAAGGCGCTAGACAGCTTGCCGATTGTGAAAGGCCATCCGTTTTTAGGCAGAAATACGAAGGCAGCCGCATTTGTTGGCTCTTGGTCTGTGTTGTTGCGAAAAGATGGCCACCACATCAATCATGTGCATGAAAAAGGTTGGATGAGTTCAGCCTATTACGTAAGCGTTGACGGAGCTGTATCTGATAACGCCGATCGCCCTGAGGGTTGGATACAGTTTGGAGTTCCTCCAAAGGAGTTAAATTTAGATCTCCAAGCGGAACTCAAGATCCAGCCTGTTATTGGTCAGCTTGTTTTATTTCCATCTTATATGTGGCATGGCACTGTCCCCTTTTCCAGGGGGCATGAAAGAATGACAATCGCTTTTGACGTGCAGCCTCGCTGATTTACGCAATAAAAAAGCTGGGCTCCTAAGAGCCCAGCCGTTTTCTTTTCTAAGGTAAGAACCTTAGTAGCGTAATTTTGCACCGATAAAGAAGCGACGTCCAAAGACATCATAGTTGGTACCATCAGAGTTACCGGAGAAGCCGTTCGCAATAACGAATGGTGGGTCTTTATCCAGCAAGTTGTTAATACCGCCATATACTTCAAGATTTTCTGTCACGTCATAACGAGCAGAAAGGTCAAGGTAGTTAAATGCAGAGATTTCTTCTTCTAAGAAGGTCTCTTCATAGCTACCAACCCGGCGCCAATTAAGAGTCGTGCTCAGTTTGTCGAAGGAATATGTCAAACGAGTGTTGTAACGCCATTCTGGCAGTGCGCCAAAATCGAAAGTACTCAGACCGGCGAAGTTATCACCGTTCAACTCGTACTTGTCGTTGTAAGTGGCGTTGGCCAACAGATCGATCCGGCCGTAATCACCGAGTCCGATATCAGCTAATTCCGTTGAATAGCGAACTTGGAAATCAACACCAGTTGTTTTCAATGAACCTTCGTTGGTTGAAGGAACAGTTACAAACAATGATCCACCAGCGTCACGTGTGATCAGTGAACAGAACGGATCAGCGGCTGCTTCGGCCGCGGTGGTTGCACCACTTGCAAAACACTCGGATACGATGCCGGAGGCACCGCCAGCTACTGCTGTTACAACGTCATCAATCTTGATGCTGAAGTAATCAACAGAAACCGTCAAACCTTCAACCCAACGCGGAGAAATAACCGCACCGATTGTGAAGGTATCTGACTCTTCTTCGCTCAAATCCGGGTTACCTACCAAGCTTGCTTCAACTTGGCTGTTGACTTGTGTGAATGGGTTGACTGTTACGTCGCCAAGACCTTGAATGTCACACAAAGGTAAAGCCGAAGCTTCAACAGTTTGTGGGTCGCCATTAGGTAAGGTTGAGGCGCAAGGATCGGTCAAAGTCGGGAAGCTTTGATCGCCTGCCCGGAAAAGCTCCACTACATTAGGTGCGCGTGTAGCTTTTTGATACAATCCACGGAAGCGAATGTCGCTTACAGGTGACCATTCACCGCCAATTTTGTAGGTCGTAATGGACCCGACTGTTGAATAGTCTGAGTAACGGAAACCAGCTTCTAACCCAAGGTATTCAGCAAAAGGCAGGTCACTCACGATCGGAACGATTACCTCACCATATAGTTCATAGACATCAATTACGCCAGCAGTAGGCAATTGAGCATTAAACCCGGTCAGGTCGCCTTGTTGTGACGACTCAGAAGGAGTGAAGCTTGAAGAATCCCTGCGGTATTCAACACCAAACGCAGTAGCAACGGCACCGGCAGGCAGTTCAATTAGATCGCCGACGATATTCGCACCGAAGTTGTGCCGATCATTCCGAAGGAAATCAGTGGAAGCTGCGATACGAACAAAGTCTGCTGCTTCTTCAGAAATATTATCAACACCGAAGGCATTGACAGGTACGCAGCCGTCAGCTGATCCCACAGGACATCCGCTCAGGCCTTGTTCCAAACGTGTTCTGGAAGCGTCATTATACAGGATATCGGTCCGTTCTGAACGGCCATAGCTGTAGAATGCATCCCAGCTCCAATTGTCATTGATTTCACCTTTAAGGCCAGTGACCAATTGGAAGGTATTGATGGTGATGTCGTTGAAACGTGGACCAACTTCAAACAAACGACGACGGAACTGTGCCGGAGCCAATGGATCGGGGCGAGCTGCCAAGAAGTCCCGTGCATCTTGTGAAAGCACAGGGCTCAAAGGATCAACTTGCAGCCCGGTAGCAGGCGTCGGTGCCAATTGTGTTGAAGAGCGAACATTACTGAAATGAATTTCCGCAAATGCTTCAACATTGTCGGTAATATCGTAATGCGCAAGCGCATTAAGAAGTACACGATTCTGCGGTAATTGCAGATAGTTCAGCGGGGCGAAGTTGTACCGATCGCCGCCATCAGGATCGTCAAGTGTGTTGACGAATGGGCGAATGCTGCCATCCGGATTGAATGCGACTGGAAGACCGCCTGTAATGTCAACACCTTCGGCTGTGGTGTAGTCTATGAAGGGGTTCAAGCCGACGTTGTCAAAACGACCGGTACGACCCGTTGCACTACCGCCGAAACCATCGACACGGAAAAACTCACGATCACCTTGCAGGATGTCGCCACGGCTATTGTATTGGATGCTAAGAACTGCGTTACCACGGTCACCGCCAAAATTGCTGCCGAGCAAAACTGTGCCTTGCCAGCTGTCGCCATCACCGCTTTCTGTGACACCGTATTGGCCGCCAACTTCCACGCCTTCAAAGTCGTCTTTGAGGATGAAGTTTACAACACCAGCCAGAGCATCTGAACCGTATACGGCAGATGCGCCGCCTGTAACAACGTCGACACGTTCAATCAAAGCAGCAGGAATGGAGCCTAAGTCGACAGTACCATTAGAGCGAGAGCCGATGGCACGCCGACCGTTGATAAGGACCAGCGTACGGCTTGGGCCCAAGCCACGGAGATCGACAGTTGCTGTACCGTCACCAGGGTTGTTCGAGCTAGCATTGAAGCCAGGTGTAACGGCAGGAAGTTGGTTAACAACATTTTCGATGTTGACCGTACCTTGCTGTTGAAACACTTCTGCTTCGATGACGTTGACAGGGCTGTTTGCAGATAAGTCGGGGCGCGCAATCCGCGAACCAGTAACAATGATTTCTTCTGCGGCAGCTTCTTGATCCTGCAGATCTTGGGCGTTTGCGGACGTTGCGGACAACGCAGCAGCACCCATGAGCATCGAACAAACACCGCTTTTCAGGAAAGCTGCGTAGGTTCTGTTCTCAAAGTTTTTCACTTAAGAGTCCCCTCTTTTTGTTTAATAAAAGATTGCTGACATCGGGATGTCAGCGAGGATTGCATGTTTGCAATCTCAGGAGACTTCCTAGATCAATTGAAGTATCAAGTGCATATAAAATTGAATATAATAGGAAAGTTTGCTTCGGATTTTGGCGCTCCGTTGTAATTTTGCAACTACATGCGCCTGGCTGAAACCATGCGATTTCTGAAATGAATTCGGATGGAGTGAAATTATAACTATCTGATTCTTCTCGCAGCCAAAACGCCGTAGGTTTTTGAGAAACGAATCCTGAACCAACCAAGCCCCTCTTTTGTGATCGTTGCTGTCTCTCCGACTTTTGGTTTTCCGCGAAAGCGACTCGCGCTTGTTTCGATCCAAGCTTGGCCATTGTCCAAATAAATGATTGTTTTGCCAGAACCCTTTTTTTCCACTTTCGTGATAACGGAGCTAATGGCTTCGGGGCCTTCTGCTGCCTTCAAAATAGCCCGTGTTTCCGAAGAGACCTGCTTCGTTTCAGGTATTTCGTTATTTTTATTGCTTTCTTTTAGGCCAAAATTCTGCTCTGCAATTTCTCTTGCAGCCTCGATAGCCTCTTGAGTTTCCTTTTGTCTTTGCTCTGCTCTTGAGGTCAGAGAGTCGGCTATGCCATCGTAGCAGCTCAGTCGTTTCTCTGGATTGGAAAGCGCGCGGCAATTATTGAGGTCTTTCCCCAGGTCATTATCTGACTGTGCGTGACTGCTGGTTGCCACGATAGCGATAAGTGAAGCTGCTATGAAGGGCGCTTTCATTGATTGGTCCTGACTTTTCAAACAAGGTGCTTCTTTTCAAACAAGGTGCTTCTTTGAACTTTAATCCGCGCCATGTTGTCCAAGGTGACGCTCAAAATCAAGAGCTGACTGAGACCCAGGTAGCTGCGTATCTAAAATATTTCGCTCGATCAGAAACTGCTTTAATAAGTCCCCCTTCAAATCTCGGCCAGATGGTAATTTAAGACTTAGGGGATTCACTCTCTTGTCATTTTGCAGAACTTCATAGTGCAAATGCGCGCCTGTAACGCGTCCTGTTGCACCAACATAGCCGATAATTTGCCCTTGCTTGACACGTTTGCCTTTCTTTATGCCGCGACCATATTTGCTCAAATGCGCATAAGCTGTCTTATAAGTTCCATTGTGGCGGATTCGAATATAATTCCCGTATGAGCCATATCTGGATGCACGTTCGACAATACCATCTCCAGCAGCGTAAATCGGTGTGCCGGTGGGGGCGGCAAAATCGGTTCCGGGATGGTTTCTTACATAACCAAGAACGGGGTGTTTCCTTTTGCCGAAATGTGAAGATAGTCTTGCTCCGTCAATCGGTGTCTTCATCAATAGCCGTCGAG
>JASFRS010000141.1:0-6521 GCA_050114795.1 Sphingomonadales bacterium | reverse complement strand
TGGAGGATCTTCCATGCCCCAAAGCATCAGGCGCAATCCAATGGTGATCTTGAGAGAAGCGCTCCGCCAAAGGCAGCATGGCTGTATGATCACAAGTCCAGCCATGGATGAAGACCAATGGCGGTCCGCCGCTTGCTAAGCCTTCTTCATGATAGAAAATATCGCAATTATCTAAAGTCACTAATGGCATGATTTTAGGCCTTCGACGCTTTTTCCGCCTGCACCCAGGCGAGATTGGCCAAAGGTTCAATCATTGCACCCATTTGTTTTGCATGTTTAGAGGCTGCTGTTCCCCGAACAACACGTCCCTGAATGCCATGAACAATCGCGGCCAGACGGAAAAGATTATATGCAAAATAAAAATCCAAATTAGGAATGCCGTTTTCTCTACCAACGCGTTTGCAATAGGCTTCCACATATTCTTCTTCGGAAGGAATGTTGAGTGCCTTCAAATCCTGTCCGACCAGTCCTGTCGTTCCCACAGGGGGCATGCGATACATCATAAGATGATAAGAAAAATCGGCCAGCGGGTGCCCAAGTGTCGATAATTCCCAATCCAGCACGGCCAAGACTTTTGGCTCACTCGGGTGGAAAATCATATTGTCGCAGCGATAATCGCCATGAACGATGGTGGTCTCATCGCCTGGTGGAATATTTGCCGGCAGCCATTCGACAAGGCGGTCCATCGCTTCGAAGCGACCGGCTTCCTCGTCATTCAAATATTGTTGCGACCAGCGCGCTATCTGCCGCTCGAAATAATTTCCAGGCTTGCCATAGTCACCAAGCCCGATGGCCTCATAATCAATGCTATGGAGCTGAGAGATGGTTTCATTCATCGCATCAAAATAAGCAGGGCGTTCTTCGCGAGAAACATCGGGAAAAGACCCATCCCAGATCACACGGCCCTCGACGCAGTCCATGACATAAAACCATGTTCCGATCACGTCTTCATCAAGGCAAAGGCCATAAGTTTTGGCAACGGGGAAGCCGACAGAACCCAAAGCCGTAATGACTTTATATTCGCGATCAACCGCATGGGCGGATTTCAGTAATTTCCCCGGCGGTTTGCGGCGAAGAACATAGGAATGTTCTGGCGTGATTAGCTTATAAGTTGGGTTGGATTGCCCGCCTTTGAACTGTTCCAGTTGAAGTGGGCCTTTATAGCCGTCCACATTTTCCTGCATCCAGGCATTTAGTGCACCCACGTCAATTTTATGGGCTTCTCTAACCGGCATGGTGCCTGAAAATAACTCTTGCCTGGATGGCTCACTCATGCCCGACCCTTTCAACTTTATTTATTGCGGCAGATCATAGGCTTAAAAAACGCCCGCATCCAGCCCCGTTGCAATCAAAAGTCCCAATTCTTCGCATTGATTTGGAAAATCATCATCCCATTCACCACGGCAGATAAGTGGGTCCTGTACAGCGCGCCAGCGTAAGCCGGTGACAATGGTTTCTACACCACGTTTGGTTCCAGTGCCGTCATGGCCTGCACGGATATAGAGGACATAAGGCATGCCCTGTGTCTTTTCCAAACAGGGATAATAGCTGCGATCAAAAAAGTCCTTCAATGCACCGGACATATAACCGAGGTTTTCCGTCGTCCCCAATATGACTGCCTGTGCCTCTAAAACATCTTCGGGGCCTGCGTCTAGTGGCGCTTTAACTTTGATGTTGAGATCACCCCCTGCTGCTTTGGCGCCACGCTCCACAGCCTCCCGCAAGGCCAATGTATTTGGGGAAGGGGCGTGGGCAACAATAAGCAGGGTTTTGGTCATTTCATCTCCCGTTCTATGGCGCGCCAGCCGATATCGCGGCGCACATAGGCATGGGGCCAGCTAATCCTATCGACAGCCTGATAAGCCTTTTCAGCCGCATCCTTAACGCTTGCACCGCGTGCCGTTACACCAAGCACGCGCCCGCCTGTCGCAAGGATTTGCCCGTCTTTCTCGGCTGTGCCGGCATGGAAAACAAAACAGTCTTCCAATTTATTAGCATCCTCAATGCCGTTAATGACATCACCTTTCGGGTAGCTCCTCGGATAGCCTTCATTTGCCATCACAACGACCATAGCGCAGTCATCTTCCCATTCCACTGATTGCTTGTCCAAATCACCATCAACACAAGCTAGCATCAAAGGCACAATGTCACTTTTCATACGCATCATGAGAACCTGGCATTCCGGGTCGCCAAAACGCACATTATATTCAATCAGCTTTGGCCCCTGATCTGTAATCATCAACCCCGCATAAAACACGCCTTGGAACGGGCACCCTTTATCCTGCATGGCTTGCAGGGTTGGCTGGATGATTTTCTCAATAACGTCTTCACATAAGGTATCATCCATGACTGGGGCAGGGGAATAAGCGCCCATGCCGCCAGTATTGGGGCCGCTGTCGCCTTCGCCCACACGCTTATGATCCTGGGCTGTGGCAAGGGGAAGGATGTGTGTGCCATCGCTTAAAGCAAAAAAGGAAGCTTCTTCGCCTTCAAGAAATTCCTCCACAACCACACGAGCACCTGCCTGGCCGTCAAGACAATCTTCCAACGCCTTATGGGCGTCATCCAATGTCATGGCCACGGTGACGCCTTTACCGGCGGCTAAGCCATCTGCCTTAATGACAATCGGCGCGCCTTGAGTATCGACATAGGCCTTGGCTTTGTCCAAATCTTCAAAGCTTTCATAGACCGCGGTTGGAATATCATAAGCAACACAGATTTCCTTCGTGAAGCTTTTGGACCCTTCTAAAAGCGCTGCCTGTGCATGCGGGCCAAAGGCTTTGATACCTTGTTCTTCCAGGTGATCGACAAGGCCATTCACCAATGGGTCTTCAGGGCCGATGACCACCAATTCAATGGCTTTATCCTGGCAGAAGTCTGCAACAGCATCATGGTTGTTTATGTCGAGGGCGATTATATCCGCGATATCGCCCATGCCACCGTTGCCGGGGCTGACATAAAGCTTTTCAACCAAAGGTGATTTGGCGATTTTCCAGGCTAAAGCATGTTCGCGACCGCCACTGCCGATAAGAAGGATGTTCATATATGGTGCTTCCAAAAACAGACCCCAGATGAATAACTCTCTTTTTAGCAGCCTCTACACAGGTTACAAGAAAGCCTATGAGCGATTTTGAAAACAATTCTTCTTTTGGCAATGTTCACGAATATAGCGTGAGCGAAATCTCCAACGCCATTAAGCGTACGGTTGAAGACCAATTCGGCTATGTGCGCCTGCGTGGGGAATTATCAGGATTTAAACGCCACTCTTCAGGCCATCTTTATATGGCGTTGAAGGATGATAAGGCAGTTATTGATGGCGTCATGTGGCGCGGGAATGCAGCGCGCCTGGGTTTCCGACCCGAAGATGGGTTGGAAGTTGTCGTTACTGGGAAAGTCACAACCTACCCCGGTCGGTCCAAATATCAGATTGTCATTGACCATATGGAGCCCGCGGGTGTGGGCGCCCTCATGGCCTTGCTTGAGCAGCGTAAAAAGCAATTGGCGTCAGAGGGTCTATTCCTGGAAGAACATAAGAGACCCCTTCCTTTTCTGCCTAAAGTCATTGGTGTTGTCACATCGCCCACCGGGGCGGTGATCCGGGATATTCTCCATCGTCTAAATGACCGTTGTCCGCGCCATGTTCTGGTCTGGCCCGTCGCAGTCCAAGGGGAGGGGGCGGCTGAACAGGTGGCAGAGGCGATTCAAGGCTTCAATGCTTTGAAAAAAGACGGTCCTATCCCTCGCCCCGACGTGCTGATTGTGGCGCGCGGTGGTGGATCATTGGAAGATTTATGGGCTTTTAATGAAGAAGTCGTGGTCCGTGCAGCAGCCGCAAGTGATATCCCGTTAATTTCTGCTGTTGGTCATGAAACCGATACGACATTGATTGATTATGCTTCTGACCGGCGGGCGCCAACGCCTACGGCTGCCGCTGAAATGGCTGTGCCTGTTATGGCAGACCTGCGTTATACGGTTGAGGACTTGGCCGCCCGTTTGGATCGGTCTGTGTCCCGCAATCTGGATCGCCATAGTGAAAAAGTGGCGGCCCTGGGGCGCGCAATGCCGCAGTTGCGCGATCTGATTGCTATCCCTACGCAGAGATTGGATGAAATGGCGGAAAGACTCCCGCGGGCCTTAAGCGTTTTGGTCAATGAAAAACGTGGGCGGTTGGAGCGTATAGCAGGACGTTTGCAAAGCCGTCTTTTGGCCACAAGTCTCATTCAACATGATCGGCAGTTGATTGAATTGGACGCTCGTATGGTGCGGGCGTTGAACTATCAGATGAAGTCGGCAGGTGAGAGGTTGAATGCGACCACACGTCTGCTTGATAGTCTCAGCTATGAGCGCGTTCTGGAACGCGGCTTTGCCGTTGTGATGGATGAGAAGGATAAGGTTATTTCAACGGCTTCAGGTGTAAAATCCGGTGCAGCACTTAAATTGCGTTTCCGTGATGGCGATGCTCAAGCCGTTGGTGGTGGTGCGAAAGCATCCAAGAAAAAGCAAAAGCCGCCGGAACAAGGTCAGCTTTTCTAAGGGATCGGTGATGAAAGAAGCGAAAATATATTTTGGTGATTCAGGCCTGCGCATGCTGGCCCATGGGGATTATGTAAGCTGCGCCGTAACTGGTGATAAAATCGCATTGGACGATTTGCGCTATTGGAGCGTGAAACGCCAGGAAGCTTATGTGGATGCTGCGGCTTCACTGAAACGCTATTCGGGGAAAGGTTGATATGTTGCGGATTTTCCTGCTGTTCCTTGTGCTGATTGTTACTTCACCTGCTCATGCTTTGGAATTGAGCGGTATGTTGAAACAAGGTGGACTATTGATTGGCAAAGTTTCACCCGGCGCAAAAGTTTGGTTGGACGACAAGCCCTTAGACGTGACTGCGGATGGACGTTTCATCTTTGGCTTCCCGCGAGAAGCTGCGTCCAGCGCGGTGCTGCGTTTTACCAACGGCGCAGGAGAGGTTGAAGAGCGGACTTTGGAGATAGCCCCTCAGAATTACAAAATTGACCGTATTGATGGCCTGCCTCCACGCACTGTGACTATTCCTGAAGAGGAGAAAAAGCGGCGCGCAAAAGAACGCTCCATGGTGGTCAATGCCCGCGCGGACCAAAGCCGGGACTTGTACTGGGCAAATGGCTTCAGGCTTCCGGTGGAAGGTGCTCGTATTTCCGGTGTTTATGGCTCACAGCGTATCTTAAATGGTAAGCCCAGCTGGCCGCATTATGGGCTTGATATGGCGGCCCCTGTTGGAACGGCTGTAAAAGCACCTGCCGCTGGGGTTGTAAAGCTGGCGCAAAGCGATTTTCTTTTAGAAGGCGGTATCATCATCATTGACCATGGCTTCGGCGTTTCATCCACCTTGATGCATTTGAACAGTGTGGATGTGGAAGTCGGCCAATTTGTCACGCCCGATGATGTCGTGGCCACTTTGGGTTCTAGTGGTCGTGCAACTGGTCCGCATTTGGATTGGCGCATCAACTGGAAGGATGTCCGCGTTGACCCCGCGCTTGCGCTTGAAATCAAACCGATTGTGAGTGAATGATGCGCTGGCTTGCTGCTATACCTCTCATCTTTCTGTCATTACCGCTCCATGCCCAGGAATGGGATGGATCTATCAAGGCGGTTAGCGATTATCGCGATCGCGGCGTTTCTCAAAGCGATACAGACCCTGCCATTCAAGGTAATGTGGAGGCATGGTTTGAAAATGGCCTGACCCTGGGGGCCTGGGCCTCAAGCCTGGATAATGCGCCAAGTGGCAGCGATGTGGAATATAATCTCTATGGTTCCTATGGCGGTGATGTCGGCACCTTGGGCTATTGGGTTTTAGGTGCTCAATTTGTTGGCTTCATTGATGGAGAAGACGCCAATTATGGTGAGGTTTATGGCATATTGGGCGTCGATGTGGGCTTTGCGACTGGCTCTTTAAACCTGACCTATACGCCGGATCGAAATGATTTGGATGCAGGCGATAATCTCTACACGCAGGCGCGAATTGATGCCCAATACCCAGGGCAAGATTTTGGGGTGTCCCTGACAACGGGGTTTGAGTATTTTTCCAGACTTGATGATAAATGGGACTGGTCAGCGGGTGCCTTTTATCAATGGGATAAGCTCACATTCACGCTGGACTATGTCGATACTAATAAGAGCGGTTTTGGTCGTGGGGCAACAGTGGTTGGCGGTATTAAATTCTCATTTTGACTGGCACGCTCGCCAGGCTTGTAAAGCCTGCCACCCCTCATCTAGGCGCGTGCGTAATTCATTATAAAGCCCCGGGCAGGACGCCACCAGCGTCCGGTGTATAGGCTTTGGTCTGTTGTAAACGAGCTTTGCGCCCTTATGATCGCTTACGCACCCGCCTGCTTCTTCCAGGATTAATCCTGCTGCTGCGAGGTCCCAATCGTTTTTGGGGCGAAGGGTAAAGGCCGCATGTCGTGCGCCTTTGGCGACCAGAGCAAGTCGAAGCGCGATGGAATTTGGATTGTCAGAATGGATGCGGGGCCAGGGTCTTGGC
>JASFRS010000140.1:0-6538 GCA_050114795.1 Sphingomonadales bacterium | reverse complement strand
GCATAAGTCTTCAATGGCAAGACCGTATTTTTCGCGACCTTTAACGGCTCATCTACCGGTGGTAGGAGGAGAATATCGGACAGCGCTAAATAATTTCTAAGGCGCGCAGCCTTCACCCAATGGACCAGCCGCGCATTGGGCCTTTTCTGGATCGAAACTTCCATATCCCTATCCACACCATCAGCGCCGATAAAAAGGAATTGAACCGTTTTATGCTGGTCCGCCAGCTTAAGTAGAGCATGGAGACCTTTCCCTGAACGAATGCGCCCCGCATAAACCGCAAGTAATTTCTCGCTCAGGTCCAATGCCGCACGAGTCAAATCATCACGGGCTGGGTCTAAATGGAGTCCGTTTCGAGCAACATGGATTTTCCCCATCGGCCTCGCTAACGCCTTATAGTCCTCCCACGCCAGTTGCGAATGAAGAAACAAAGCCTGAAAATTCGGGTGTTTCAACACATAATTCAAAAGCTTCTGGACAACCTTAGGATGGTAGCTAAAGGGTTTATATTGGTCGAGGGCAACCTTGGCACCACACCATAAAGCCAGAGCTGCGATTTCCGCCTTACGTGTGTACAGGCAATCGAATTTATGACGTTTTAGAAAACGAGACAGCCAGAAATCAAATGCGAGTTGCTGGTGTATCTCTGACCTGGGCTTGACTAAACACGGCAAAAGCGCTGGCAAAAAATCCAACCCATAAGTATCGGATAGCTGCAAGGCCGTTAGAGGCACTTCACGATTCGACCAGGGGAACGCCAATTGAACCTCAGCACCCCGTTTTGCAAGAGCGGCTGCGGTGTTTATCGCCTGTTCCACATCCGCATCACGGCTGAGAGGTGATTTATCCAAAGCATACAAAATCTTCACTGCCGCGGTCCCCCAACCATTCGCATGTGAATGTGATGACTTGACGAGCCATTGGCTCAAGCCCCACACTCTAGCCCTACAGGGAACCTATGACAATCGGGGAAAATATGATGCGAAAGGGCTGACGGGTTATTAGAAATCAAATTGTTCAGCCAGGGTTCAGATTTTCATCGTTAGATTGTGTAATGAGGAGGTTTATCATGCGTCAGATAATTTTATCATGTGCTTTAGTCGTTCTGATGGGAGGGCAAGCCCTCGCTCAGGATGAAGACTGGCAGGACACGCCTCTTGATGAGCGAGCAGGCAAGCTTTGCATTTCCATTACCCGTATCGACCATAGCGATGTGCTGGATGACTATAATATTGTCTTCGATATGCGTGGCAAGGCTATGTATTTGAACAAATTGCCCAATCGCTGTCCTAGCCTCGCCTTTGAGGACACATTCACTTACTCAACCCCTTTAAGCCAGTTGTGCAATACGGACATCATCACCGTTTTACGCCATGCCGGGTCTAGCTTTATTCCAGGACCCAGTTGTGGCTTAGGAAAATTTGTCCCTGTCACTGAAGAAGAAGTGAAAGCCCTAAAGGCAGAGATCAAGCAGGCCAAGAAGGACAAGCGCAAACAGAAAGAAGATGACCAATAGACCCGCAAACATGGAATAAATGCGCAAAAAAAGAGGGAGCGCAAATCACGCTCCCTCGTATTTTAAATATAAACCGACCTCTAACGTAGACGGCGGTTCATATAAGCCAGTTCCAAAGTCATGCGATAAGCCGCCTGTTTCAAATTAGCGACGCCTGCGTGGCCACCTTCCGTATTCTCATAATAAAGAAAGTCATGACCCATTTCTTTCAGCCGGGCAGCAAATTTACGCGCATGGCCTGGGTGGACCCTGTCATCTTTGGTTGAAGTGTAAATAAAGACCTCAGGATAATCCGCCAAAGCGTCCATATTCTGATAAGGCGAATAGGTCAGGATATAATCCCGCATATCCGCATCGTCGGGGTCGCCATATTCTCCCACCCAACTTGCACCGGCGAGCAATTTGTCATAGCGCAGCATATCAAGCAGCGGCACACCGATGATAACGGCGTTATAAAGGTCTGGCCGCTGGGTCAATTGCGCGCCCATTAAAAGCCCGCCATTTGACCGACCCGAAATACCGAGACGCTCACTTGTCGTGACTTTGGTTTCAATCAAATGTTCAGCAACGGCAATAAAGTCATCATAGGCTTTTTGCCGGTTTTTCAACAAAGCTGCCTGATGCCATTGTGGGCCAAATTCACCACCACCGCGGATATTGGCAACGACATAAGCGCCACCTTCTTCCAACCAGAATTGTTGTGCGGGCTGCACATAGGACGGTGTTAAAGGAATTTCAAAACCGCCATAGGACCACATCCAAACAGGTGTTGACCCATCACGCGGCGTATCCTTTTTCATGACAAGAAAATATGGAATTTGCGTACCGTCTTTGGACCTGGCGAAATGCTGGGTGACTTCCAGATTTTCCGTATCAAATCGGTCTGGCAGTGCTTTCACCTTCCGCGGCTCTCCATCACCGACGAGATATAGGCTGTCCGGTGTTAGAAACCCTTCGAAATTCACAAAAGCCAGATCGCTTTTACTCGACGTCGATACAATAGACAGCTCACCATTTTCAGGCATATTGACAGCCTCAGACGTCCAGCCCGATGCGCCAGGCTTCAAGGCCAGCAACTTGCCCACGACATTATCAAGCACAGTGACATAAAGCGTGTCTTTAGCGCCTTTCACCTGTTGAATGGCCAGCCCGTTTTCCGCCTTAAGGATTTGGGAAACAACCGCCTCTCCTCGCTTCAACAGCGGATCAATTTCATAGGCGACCAGAGAGCCCTTGGGGTAGACAACCCCACCGATTTCCCAATCGCTGCGCATGGTGGCAATGCCATAACCATTCCACAAAATTTCAAAATCTGCATCCATGGGCAAAGGTGACTGCACCAAAGTCGCATCCTGCTTTATATGATGAGTCAGGCCGGTCCAAAATGTTGTCATTTGGAAGACGGTTCTGTCCTGGCGCTCAGCTCCGATGGAGGCACGAGCTCCCGCTCCAATTTCTTCCGAGGGAATTGTAAGCAGGGTTTTCGCTGCACTTAAATCCGTGCCACGCGCCCAAAGCTTTTGAATACGCGGATAGCCTGATGCTGTTTGACTGTCATCGCCAAAGTCCGTTCCCAAAAGCAGCGCGTCATCGCCATACCAGTCAAACCAGGTCTTAGCTTCAGCAACGAAAAAACCATCCTTGACAAAGGTCTTGCTGCTTAGATCAAATTCACGCAGTTCAACAGCATCCTTACCGCCATCTGAAAGACTGATCAGGCAGCGCTGATAATCGCTTTCACGGCAATTAGCACCTTTCCAGACCCAGTTTTTGCCCTCATCTTTTGCAAGAGCATCAAGGTCAATGACCAATTCCCACTCGGGCTTCTCACTTTCGTAAGATGCCAAAGTCGTCCGACGCCAAATACCACGCACATGGGTGTCGTCCTGCCAGAAATTATAAATATGATCACCGATGAAAGACGGATAAGCGATACGGTCTTTAGACGCCAATATCGCTTCTGCCCGGTCCTGATAGTCTTGGAAACCAGGCTCCTGCTCCAATACCGCAGCGCCTTCTTTATTGCGTTCTTTGACCCAGGCAAGGGCTTCTTCCCCTTCAATCTCTTCAAGCCAGAGATAAGGGTCTTCCAAAATCGGCTTAACACTCATAGACGCGCTTGTTTGCTCGCTTCCATTCGATTGATTATCACAGGCGACCAGGCCAAGGCTTAAAGTCACAAGCCCGATCCATTTGAACGTTTCTTTCATGTCAAACGACACCTTTTTCTTTCACCTATTTTATATTCTGAAGTGATGCCATGGACCGTGCTAATATGCCAGTGAAACTATGTATTTTGGGATAAAAGGAGAAAGATATGCGCTTGATTGATCGAATCATGCTAGCCGTTCTAGCCCTTGGCATCTGGAGCCTCGTCTTCGTTGAGCTCACATCACAGCCTGCAAATGCAGTTTATGACCTCAGTCGGCAGGATGTTGCTGCTGCCATGCGAGAGGTTTTGCGGCAGAATAAACCGCTCACCGCCCAGGAGTTGCAATCGCTTTTAAGTCAGACCTTATCGCGCTGTCAGATTAGCGGGCAGCTTAACGACGAAAATACCGCCGAAGGTGACCGCGTCGACTTCCGCGCCCGGATTAGCTGCTAGTCGTTTTCACCAAGGCCCTGCTGACACGCCTCCTAACCATAAATGTGCAGCTAATAAGATTATGTAGAGGCCAAAACCAGTAATGACCGGCCAAATGCCTATGGATGTCCATCTTTGCTGGCCTTTAAACAGGGCTACAAACGGCCAATAAGAGGTCGCCTGCTCAAATCCTTGCCAATGTACGCCATGTTTTTCAACGAGCTTTGCGTCCTGAAAATGGGCACCGACAAGGGCAAGAACAGCAACGGATGCCGTTAAGATTAAAGTCGCCAGGTCACCATTTAAAACCAAATGAGAAAGTGCCCAAAGCGCAAAAGCCCACATCAGTGGATGGCGTGTGATTGCAAAAACGCCACTTACCTTAGGCACATTTCCCGGGGAACTTGCATAAAGTTTTGTATAAGGGTTGGAAGTCACGAAACTACCCGCCATTAAAATAGAGGCTGCTAACATGACAAGATTGACCGCAGGACGAAGACATTCCAATTGCGGCCAAAGCTCAATCTGCGGCGCAGCACGATAGGCGATGATTGTCCAGACCAAGCCTAAGCCCGCAACCAGCGAATAAATTAGCCGGAAAATAGTCTCCCCCATCGCCTTGACCAATGGACTGCGCAACGGATGCGACATGAGAAAATGCCCACCTACCAGCAGGATTAATGCGAAAACAAGATGGATGATTTCCCCGGTCATAATATGTCCCCCGTTCGAACTTTAGGCATAAAGCGGGCCTTTACTCAAGCGCTTGTCAAAAAAGCCGCTGGACAGATGTGCTGCTTGTGTTTTAGCTCCATGGCCAAAGCTGTTGTGGAATTGATATGACCGAGTTTGAAAATCACTATCGTGCGCTTGAAGCGCTCTATCTCTCCGCTCCGATTAATGCGCATTTTCCAACAGACATAAAAATCGGGGATGGAAGCGCTGAAATTAGTATGACGATTGGCGAAGATCATTATCATGCCGCCAATGCTGCCCATGGCACCGTCTATTTCAAAGCTTTGGACGATGCCTGTTTTTTTGCCGTTGCATCTAAAGTGACCGACATGTTCGTGCTCACAACCAATTTCAACTTGAACCTGACACGTCCTGTTCAAGCTGGTCCCCTAACCGCCAGAGGGCGCTGGGTTCATGGCGAACGCCGTGTTTTCCTCGCAGAAGCCATCTTGCTGGACGCTGAAGGCGAACCAATCGCACGCGGCAGCGGGACCTTCATGCGTAGCCGAAAACCACTCGACAGCTTAGCCGGCTATAAATTGGCCAAATCATGAGCGCACGACTCCCTGCCCACCTCTGGGTCAGCGCTTATATTCGACGCTGTAATGGGGCTGGCAAACCCGCAGTTCTCGTCCGCCGTGGTGAAGCCATGGGTGGGATTGTTCTTATTCGCGTGGATTATCTTGATGGAAAGGGGCAGATTTTAAGCCCTTTCCGTAATATGGACGGCGAAAAAATATGGCTCCGCGCACTGGGAGCGGAGCCAAAACCCTGGGCTGACACCCAGGCTTATATTGAGCGGCAGGAAAAGCGCGACCCAGATTTCTGGCTCATCGATGTGGAAGCAGGAGATGGAGACCCCCTGCTTGACGAGCCAATCGAAGGCTAGGCGCTTAAAGATCCGGTAAATCTTCCTCGAGAATCGCCATTTGGAAGGGATAAGACAGCTCACCTTCCTCATCATCGCGGTAAACCACGCCAATAAATTCTTCACCCAAATAAACTTCCAAAGCGTCCGGATCCGTCTTCATTGGCTTCAGCACAAAACGGTTATTATCGAATTTTGTGCGAAGATATTTCTGAAGTCGGCCGATTTCATGTGGCGTCATGTCGGATAAATTCCTTTTTATGTTCAAATCTTACTTATGGGGTTTTTTGCGTTTTTAACATTAATTATTAGGGTTAAAAGCAAAATGTGACCCTTAAGACACAGTTAATCACCCCTTAACGGCACTGATACATAGAATTTGTTGACAATTACACATAAAATCCCATTTTCACGCTCAGAAATTGGGCGGGCAGTCTCTCGGGTTTTAGAACTGCCCAGGTTGGACAAAGGTTGAAGAGCGTGGGCTGGGGTATATATCACCCGCGCTGGAACAAAGGATTTGATACGGGATTGAAGTGTTCCTTTGGAACCCCCGGCATCGAATTTGAATAAAAAGAATCAAGAAAACTCAGGCATTTGGACCTTGGCATAATGCGCCATGGTTCATTTAGAACAACTGACCGGCAAAGCCGCGATCAGAAGTCTGTGTTGAACGAGGTTTTTTGAAATGCGCTATTTGAGCAAGATACAGCATCACATGAAATGGGCAGTCCTCGCCCTGCCGTTGTTGGTTGCGCCCAAATGGGTCGAAACAGATGTGGTGGAACCGGAAATCGCTGCCCTGCTGGAGGTTGTGATGGAAGAAACTATCGAA
>JASFRS010000139.1:0-6575 GCA_050114795.1 Sphingomonadales bacterium | reverse complement strand
TTGCGTTGATGATGGCGCGGGCTTTGTCCTCACCATAAAATTTGGTCCAACGGTCCCATACCCATTTTGGCGTGTTGAGCTTAACCGCGTCCTGTTTTTCAAGCCATTTGGCGCCATCTTCCCCGCTCAAACGCCGCATGATGGCATTGGCGAGCGGCTTTAACGCACGAATAGCCGGTCTTTTATCCTTGGCAACCAAGTCAACGGTTGTCGATACAGCCGCATGTTTGGGAACTTGCGCGAAAAAGAGCTGAGCAACGCCCAGAGCCAAAATATCCAGCACGGGACGGGCATTTTTGGGCATGGGGCGGGTCAAACAGCGTTTGATAAGGGCTTTTAACTGACCTTCCCGCTTTAAAGTCGTCACCGCTAAATGGCGGGTAAGCGCGCGATCACGCTCCAACACATGGGGCAGATGCTTTAAATAGGCATCGCCTAATTGCTCACCTGCCTTAACATCTTTGATGATGTGCAAAGCGGCCCGGCGTGGAGCCAGACCATCTGATTTTTGTTTTGGCTTCATTTAAAGGCGTCTTAAATTTCTAGCCCCAGGGACCACGGCGACGGCTGCCATAGCGTTGCCAGCGCGCATCATCACGGGTGCGTTCATGTCTAACGCCCATGGTTTGCGCTAATTTATTCAATTCTGCAATCCTGTTTCCCGTTTTTGGGTGGGTTGAGAAGAGATTATCCATATGCTGCCCGCTTAAAGGGTTGATGATAAACATATGGGCGGTCGCTGGATTTTCTTCCGCGCGCTCATTCACCACGCGGGACGCTCCGGCTTGGATTTTCTCAAGCGCATTGGCAAGGGCTGTTGGATTGCCTGAAATTTCAGCACCCGCACGATCAGCAGAATATTCCCTTGTCCGGCTGATTGCCATTTGAACCAACATGGCGGCGATGGGGGCCAAAATAGCCACAAGGAGAACACCGATAATACCAAATGCATTATCGCGGCGGCCACCGAAAAAGAGGCCGAAATTGGCCAGCATGGCAATGGCACCGGCAATGGTCGCGGTAATTGTCATAGTCAAAGTATCGCGGTTTTTCACATGGCCCAGCTCATGCGCCATAACGCCTTCGATTTCATCCCGGCTAAGCATGTTCAGAAGCCCGGTTGTTGCTGCAACGGCTGCATTTTCCGGGTTGCGCCCGGTGGCAAAGGCATTGGGCTGCGGCGTGTCGATAATATAAACCTTGGGCATGGGCAGTCCGGCGCGCGCAGATAAATTGGCGATCATGTCGTAAAAGTCCGGCGCTTCACGGCGGTCAATTTGCCGCGCACCATGCATGCGCAGGACCATTTTGTCGCTATTCCAATAGGCGAAGACGTTCATAAGAACGGCGACAACAAAGGCGATAACCATGCCGCCTGTTCCGCCCAGCATATAGCCAACGCCCACAAAGAGCGCGGTCATTACGCTTAATAGCAAGGTGGTCCGAAACCAGTTCATTCAAATCTCCATGGCAAAACCAGGTTTATATGTGGGGTTGAAATCCGCGCGTTTCAAGCGCGTAACAGGCGTCCCAAGAGCTTGAAATAGCTCACCGGCATCAAGCGTTGTATGATGTCAATCACCTTGGCATCTGGCCCAATTAATATGCGTTGCTTGCCCCTTCTTAATCCCTTTGTGATGACTTGAGCCGCCTTTTCAGGGGTGGTGGGTGCATTGGCTTCAAAAAGCTGATTTGCCTTTTCATGGTCTTCACCACCAAGACCTGAAATGAAGCGGGCGTTTTTCACAATCGGAGTTTTAATGCCACCGGGATGCACGCAGGACACCAAAACATTTGGGTCACTTTGCGCGAGTTCATGCCGCAGCGCCTCGGTATAACCACGTACCGCAAATTTGGACGCATTATAAGCCGCCTGGGCAGGAAATCCGATAAGGCCGAAAACCGAAGAGATATTGCAGATAATACCGTCTTTGCTTTTCTTGATATGAGGTAAAAAGGCCTCAGTCCCGTTAATGACCCCCCAGAAATTAATCGACATCTGCCATTCGAAATCTTCCCGTTTCATGGCATCTGCGGGTACAACGACGGACACACCGGCGTTATTGATGACCCCATCGATGCAGCCGAAATTATCCAAAGTGGCTTTTGCGAAATTTTCCATCGCCGCTTTGTCAGTGACATCCAGGACCTGGGTGAAATGATGACTGTTGCCAAGCATCTTGGCCGTTTCTGCAAGACCTTCCGCATTTTTATCACATAGAGCGAGCTTTGCGCCCTGCGCGCTCAGGTCCAATGCCAGCGCCCGACCAATGCCTGACGCCGCCCCGGTGACTGCAAAAACCTTGCCTTCAAATGATTTCACGCCCATTTATCCCTTAATTGTTATCCACGGGAGATTCCCCCATGTCGGACAAAGAGAATAAACAGCAGGACCAAAGTGGCAAGCCTGCAAAAGAGAAACAGGAAAAAGAAGTCGGAGGCCCCAAAGGCCCTGAACCAACACGCTATGGTGATTGGGAATCGGGCGGAATAGCCAGTGATTTTTAACGCTCAGGCTTGACGAATTTCAGCGTCATACGGTCAGACTCACCAATATCCAGATAGAAATCCCGATTTTCATCTCTTAGCGCCAGACTTGGTGGCAAGGTCCAAACGCCGCGTGGCCAGTCTGCCGTATCGCGGGGGTTGGCATTTATCTCTGATTTCGCTTCAAGTTTAAAGCCCGCGCCTTCCATGACATTGATGAGATAATCCTCACGGACATAGCCTGTGTTTTGGCCAAAGCGTGTTGGGTTTTTCGGATTGGCCCGATGCTGGACCACGCCTAATACGCCACCAGGTTTTAATACGCGGAAAAACTCATGGGCCAGGACATTTGCCAGTCCGCTGGCGATATAATTATGCCATTCGCGCATAGTTAGAATCATATCCAGGCTGTTTGCTTCTGCTATAAGGGATCCACCGCCCATGAAGGCCGTTTTGGCATGGGGGCCGAATTTTTCCTCATCTGCTGTGAACAGCTCTCCCCAGCGTTGATAGGCTTGTCTGCGCTGTGGGTCCTGCATCAGATTGGGGGAGTAGTTTACGGCGATATAGCTGCCGTCCTCTTTAAGATAAGGCGCTAAAATATTGGTGTACCAGCCGCCGCCGGGTTGGATTTCCGCAACCATCATATCAGGCTTGATGCCGAAAAAGCTGAGCGTTTCATAAGGGTGGCGATAAATATCCCGGGCGATTTCGCGTTCACTGCGATAGACATTATCTTGAATAGCCTTTTGCAAGGCCTCATCGGCCACGGCCTGGGTCGTTGTGCACAGACAAAGAGCAATCAAGGCAATGAGGCGCATCATCCGGTCCTTCTTTTTCTTTCATAAAAGATTCTAAAACTTGTGGCTGCAATGGACAAGAGAAAGCGCTTGCGCGTGGCGCACAAGTCTGCGATGCGGCATTCATGAGCGTTGATGAAACAAAGTCCATACCTCTGCTTGCGCTGGGTGCCATGTTATTGGGCGCCTGTGCTATTGCACTTGCGCCGATATTCGTGCGTTTAAGCGATGTAGGACCAACAGCAACGGCTTTTTGGCGCTGTACGCTGGCTGTGCCCATGGTCTGGCTTTTGTTATTTTATCAGCACAAGGGATTGCCGCGGTTCAAACTTAAAGCCGAACACCGCCGGGCACTTATTATCGCCGGGGCGTTTTTTTCCGCGGATTTAAGCTTCTGGCATGTCTCTATCTTATGGACCAGCGTGGCCAATGCGACTTTGCTGGCCAATCTCGCGCCGTTTTTTGTGGCGGCCTATATCTTTTTATTCCGCCGTCAAAGCCTGGGCCGACCAACCTGGGCGGCGCTCGCTTGTGCAGCGCTGGGGATTGCGCTTCTCACTTCGCAGAATGTGGAATTAGGCGGAACGCGTTTAAAGGGTGATATATTGGGCATCATTACAGCCGCCTGTTATGCGGGTTATATGCTGAGTGTGGCCAATGCTCGGGTGTTTGCGGGGGCCATGCATGTCAATCTTTACACCAGCGGTGCGGCCGCGCTGTTCCTCGCCATCATCATGACTGTTTTAGGGGAAAGTATTTTACCAGCCTCTTTTGATGGTTGGTGGGTGCTTATTGGTCTGGCCTTAATATCGCAGGTGCTGGGGCAGGGGTTGATTGTCTATGCCTTTGCCCATCTGCCCATCACCTTTGGCGCGTTAAGCCTGCTGTTACAGCCGGTTCTAGCGGCAATCATTGCCTGGTTCTTATTTGGAGAAGGCATAGCCCCGATAGAAATCATCGGCGGGGCCATTGTGCTTATTGCGATATTCATCGCCCGGCTTGATAAGAAAACTTAATCGATCCACGCGCCTTTCACGGCTTTTACCGCGCGCAAATCAATGCGTTCAAATAGTCCGGCTTTGGAATAGGGGTCTTTGTCCAAAAAGGCCCAGGCGGCTTTGGCATTTTCTGCTTCGAACATCAAAAGACTGCCAATAGGCACGCAATCGGCATTCAAGAGCGGTCCGGCGAATTTCAACATATCGCCAGCTTCTTCCAAATGGGCAAGATGCTGGGTGCGCACGTCTGAGGCCCGAATTTGCGGGCCTTTGACGCCGTCCAGACAATAGGCGGAGAAAATCATTATTGTGATTCCTTTCTAAACGGCCTTGAAAGTAGCTCAGCCATCGCCTTTTCTACATCTAAACCTTCATTCAAAATCCCGTTAACAGCGCGCACAATTGGCATGTCGACGCCCATATCCCGGGCTAATTTATCAAGTATTGGTGCGGTGAAAGCCCCTTCGGATACGGAATTACGGGTCGCCAAAATCTCTTCTAAACTTTGCCCTTCACCCAAAGCCGCACCCAAAGACATATTGCGGGATTGCAGGCTGGAACAGGTAAGAATCAAATCGCCGAGACCCGACAGGCCCATCAGCGTTTCTTTCTTTGCCCCCTTTGCGACACCAAAACGCAGCATTTCAGCGAGGCCCCGCGTAATAAGTGAGGCCCGTGCGTTTTCGCCAAGCTTGCGCCCGGCAACAATGCCGCAGGCGATGGCCAGCACGTTTTTCACTGCGCCCCCAATTTCCGCGCCGACAATGTCATCACTGACATAGGGCCGGAAATTCTTCTGGCCTAAAATCTCTGTAATGGATTCTGCAAGGCTCGCATCTTCTGCTGCAATCGTCACGGCTGTGGGCAAGCCGCGCGCCACTTCTGCTGCGAAGGTTGGGCCTGAAAGAACAGCTATGGGATGTTCAGGCGCCACTTGCACCGCCACGTCAGTCATTAAAAGCCCGCTATTCTGTTCAATTCCTTTTGAGCACAGCACGAGGGGTGTGTCGCTTTTGATGTGCGGGAGCAAATCTTTCAATATGGCGCGCAAATATTGAGCGGGCGGGACCATAAGAATCACATCCGCTTCCCCAGCCTGCGCTATGTCAGAGGTCGCTTTAATGGAGGTAGGTAAAGCCACGCCTTTGAGAAAAACCTCATTTTCATGGCGTTCATTAATGGCCTCCACCACCTCACCCTCGCGCGCCCAAAGCTGGGTTTCATTTCCCGCTTTCGCTGCGACGCAGGCCAGTGCCGTGCCCCATGCGCCGCCACCGATGACTGAGATTTTGGTCATATCTGCCTCTATTCTTTTTGTTCTCTTACGCCTTTACACCCGCACCGCGTACCGGTTGCGCATCAGGGTCAAGCGGCCAGCGGGCCTGGGCTTTCACACTCATGCCGTCGGCGGCTTTCCCAGCCTTAATGGCTTCCTGCCCTGCCCATGCAATCATGGCCGCATTATCGGTACACAGCCATAAGGGCGGCGCGATGAAGACTGTATCAAATTCTGCTGCCAGCGCGGTTAATTTTGAGCGAATAGCTGTATTGGCCGCCACACCACCGGCAACCACCAGCGCTTTAATATCCCGGCTTTGGTGCAAGGCATTGCGCGTCCGGTCTTCAAGGCAATCGGCGACTGCGGCCTGGAAGCTTGCAGCTAAATCCGCTTTTTGCTGTTCTGTTAACTGACCTTGTTCATCAGCGATTTCACTGGCCTGACGTAGTACAGCCGATTTCAATCCGGATAGAGAGAAGTGACAGCTTTTCTCATCCAACAAAGGCCTTGGAAAATCAAAAGCTTTAGGGTTGCCTTGTTTTGCAATGGCTTCCACCCGTGGTCCGCCGGGATAACCCAGGTCCAGCATTTTGGCGATTTTATCAAAAGCTTCGCCCGCCGCATCATCAATGGTCGTGCCCAGGCGCTTATAGCGGCCATAGCCTTCAACGCGCAACAATTGGCAATGCCCGCCTGAAATCAACAATAATAAATAAGGAAATTCAACGTCACCGACGAGCCGCGGGGATAAAGCATGGCCTTCCAAATGGTTGATGGCATAAAGCGGTTTATCAGCAGCAAAAGCCAGTGCCTTTGCCGTGACTAAGCCCACAATCACGCCGCCAATAAGTCCGGGTCCTGCAGTTGCCGCGATAGCATCCACGTCTTTTAAGCCAAGTCCGGCATCTTTCAAGGCGCGGTCAATCAAGGGGGTGAGAACCTCCCCATGTTTGCGCGCAGCGATTTCCGGGACGACGCCGCCGAATTTCTCATGGTCGCTTAATTGGCTTA
>JASFRS010000138.1:0-6643 GCA_050114795.1 Sphingomonadales bacterium | reverse complement strand
CGATGAGACCAAAGCCAGTGCGGCACTTAGCTTGCCTCACCCGTCTTCTGAAGTGTTGTTTTTCTCCCATGGTCAGGCGCAGTGGGGGCAGCGCAATTATACAACTTTGGCTAAACGGTCTATGGCCGAGAACCCTATTGTGCAGCGTTCTATTCGGATGGTGGCTCAAAGTGCGGCACAAATCCGCTGGACTTTAGCGCGGCAGGGGCGGGAATTGGTTGAACACCCGCTGTTGCGGCTGCTGAATGGGCCAAATCCGATGGAAAGTGGTGCGGCTTTGATAGAAGCGTCGGTCAGTTATTTGCTGCTTTCGGGGGATTGTTTCTTTGAACGCGTTAAGAACCCGGATGGAAAGGCTGGAGAGCTTTATACGCTGCGCCCTGATCGGATTGAAATTGTTCCAGGCGTGCGGGGGTGGCCGCAGGCTTATGTCTATAAGGTGGGAAGTGCGAGCCATCGTTTTCCTGTCGATAACATGACGGGCGAATCAGACATACTTCATCTTCGGGAGTTTGCGCCTTGTTCGGATCATCGTGGGCAATCTGCTCTATCTGCGGCTGCGAAAGCGATTGACGTATTTGACGCGGCTGAGGAGTGGAACAAGGCTTTGTTTGACAATTCTGCACGACCGTCCGGTGCACTGGTTTTTGAACCAGGCGATGGTCAGGGGCATCTGAGTGAAGAGCAGTTTTCCAGGCTAAAGCGGGAGATGGAAGATAATTTCCAAGGCAAATCCAATGTGGGACGCCCACTTCTTTTGGAGGGGGGATTGAAATGGCAACCCATGGCTTTGTCGCCGGCAGATATGGATCATGTGAATACGCGGAATGCGGCGGCGCGCGATATTGCATTGGCTTTCGGTGTACCACCTATGTTGTTAGGCATTCCCGGTGACAATACTTATTCCAATTATCAAGAGGCTTCCCGTGCCTTGTGGCGTTTAACAGTCTTGCCTTTGATGAAGAAGGTCACTGAGGCGTTTAATCGTTGGCTGACACCCACGTTCGGATCTAATTTAAAGCTGGATTTCGATCGTAATTCTATCCCTGCGCTGATGAGTGAGAGAGAGGCTTTGTGGCGGATGGTGGATAGTGCCACTTTTCTTAGCAATAGTGAAAAACGTGTGATCCTGGGCCTTGCCCCAAATGGGGACGAGGGTTGACGGGAATCTTTACACTTTGTTAAGAATTTCAGGCAGGCCTGGGGCTAAGTGCTTTTGGAAATTAGGTGATTTTGCATTTGGCATTGCATTTGCGTGAGTTGGCTCAGGCTATTTGGGAGCTTGGTGGTGTTGGCTGCAACGTTAAAAGGCACTTATATTTTAGGTATGGCGGCGAGTCATTTAAGTCTTGCGGCACCGGAGCCGGTTGAACATGTTTCTCCGGCCAAAATGGAGAAGCCGCCGCTTCAGCTTTTGCTGGAGGTCGAGATTTATGAAGGTGACGATATTATCGTGCGCTGGATTTAAGCGGTTTAAACAATTGGATTTTGAATGGCGGTTTGCTTTGCAGCCGCCATTTTTTATGCGGCGCGTATGACTGGTTCCAATAATTTCAATTCAACGGAGGTGCTTTCTGCCTTGGCGGAGCAAGCTCTGGAGGAGGGTGCTGAGCCTCTTACCATAAGGGCGCTCGTTGAAGAAGCCAGCGAAAGTGGCGCGCAGCGTGCTTTGTCAAGTATGGGTCTGTCTGACCCGGGAGCCGTTGGTGATATCCATGAGTTACGCCAATTATTGATGGGTTGGCGGGATGTCCGGCGTACAGCGAGGCGAGCCTTAATCGGCTGGCTTATGAAAATTAGTATATGGGCTTTGTTGATAGGGCTGGCCATTGAATTAAAGGCTGACCGCTTCCTCGGCAGTTAAATTTCAAACATCAATAGATAAGGAGCTTTGAGGCGTGAACCTTCAAGGCAATACAGCCACACGACTGAATGTCGAGGCAGAGAAGGGCATATTTTCCGGCTATGCCGCCGTATTTGAGCGTGTTGATCAAGGGCGCGATATCATCTCGCAAGGTGCATTTTCCCGTTCATTGCGGGAGCGTGGGGTGCAGGCCGTTAAACTACTTTGGCAGCATGATCCAAAAATGCCAATCGGGTGCATTGAAATGCTCCGTGAAGACAATAGTGGATTGTTTATGCGCGGACGTCTGTCCCTTGAATCTGTCAAGGGACGCGATGCTTATGCGTTGATCCGGATGGGCGCTTTGGATGGCCTGTCCATCGGCTATCGTGTGCGTCAGGCGGAAGCAGACAAAATGCGTTCTATCCGCCGTCTTATCGATATCGATTTATGGGAGGTGTCCGTCGTTACATTTCCCATGCAAAGCGCGGCCCGGGTGCGGGCGGTGAAATCAGGTTCGCTTGCCTGAGTCACACAGGCGCGAACATTTCTTAAAAACATCAGGAGATTGTTGATGACTGAACAAAATGCTGCCTCCGCATCCTATGAGATCAAGGCGGCGGTTGATGGTCTGGGCTATGGCCATGACGAGTTCAAAATGGATGAGCCGATGAATGCTGGTATAGCGACTGGCGGGTCGGGCAATAACCTTCAGGAGAAATTGGAACGCTTGAATACTGAAGTCAGCCAACTTGAAGAGCGGATGCAGATGATCAGCCGTGCCGCAGCCCGCCCGCGTCTTTCAGGCGATGCGGCTGCTGAAATGGATACTGAGGAAAATGAGCAAAAGAGTTTGTTCCTCGACAATTATGTGCGTCGTGGCTCGGAAGCGGAAATTGCACGTTTTGAATCTAAATCTTTAAATATCGGTAATCCTGCTGACGGTGGTTATGCGGTTCCTGAAGTCATTGATGAAAGTATCGACCGTCTGTTGACGGATATCTCCCCGGTTCGTTCTGTTGCCAATGTGGTTCAGGTTGGGTCGTCTAACTATAAAAAACTGATTTCCACCACTGGTCCGGCATCGGGTTGGGTTGGAGAAACGGCTGCGCGTCCGGAAACGGATACACCGAATTTTGCCGAAATCACACCGCCTCTGGGTGAGATTTATGCCAATCCAGCCGCAACACAGGCCATGCTGGATGATGCTTTCTTCGATGTGGAAGCTTGGTTATCTGAAGAGCTTGCCACTGAATTTGGTGCTATGGAAGGTGCCGCTTTCATCAATGGTGATGGTGTAAATAAACCTAAAGGCATTCTGTCTTATGCCACTGATGTGGCGGAAGACAGCGCGCGTGCTTTTGGTACTTTGCAGCATATTTCAACAGGCGTTTCCGGGGCTTTCCCCGCAACTGATCCATCAGACATTTTGGTTGATTTGGTTCATGAGCTACGTCCCGCCTATCGCCAGGGTGCAGTATTTCTGATGAACACCAATACGTTGGCGCAAATCCGCAAGTTTAAGGATGCGGATGGCAATTATCTCTGGCGGCCTGGTTTGGGTGAGGGCTCACCCGCAACGCTTCTTGGTTATCCGGTGATGGAAGCTGAGGATATGCCAGATATTGGCGCAGATAGCCTGTCCATTGCGTTTGGCAATTTTAATCGCGGCTATTTGATTGCTGATCGTATGGGTACGCGTATTTTGCGTGATCCTTATTCAAACAAACCTTTCGTTCATTTCTATGCAACGCGGCGCACTGGTGGTGCCGTTGTGAATTCAGAGGCTATCAAGCTGTTGAAATTCTCTATTGCTTAAAGTCTTTTGCGGGGCTGGGTTTTTATCCAGCCCCCATCTTTCAAAAATTTGAGGGGAGCGGGGTATGGCAAACAGTCGTGAGGCTGTATTGGCGCTTAATCCAGGAAGAATTGTTGGCGGCCCTCATGATTTGGTTTGTCCGATTAACAGGCAGGATCTACCTGATGAAATGTTTGATCCCCGAAGCACCAACAGGGCCTATGGCCCTGATGTACGTTTCTTTGATGACGAGGGGAATGAGCTAGCCCGAGATTATATTGTAAACAGCTTTGTATTAGATAGCGCTTCAGGGAGTGGTGACGGCCGGGTCGAGTATTGGTTGCGGTTGCAACAGGTATCGGCAAGTGCGCAGACTGTACAGTTTATTGTGCAATATGGAGACCCGGCACTTGGCAATTACCCGGTCGATGGTGAATTTGGGCGCTTTGTCACATGGATGGATGCCGAATTTGCTATTGTCGGGTCTGCCAATATTGATAGGTCTGGTAATAGTTCATGGAGCGTTGTTGGCTTTCCCTCTGTTGAATATGGGGGGCCTTTCGGAAGTTATAGACGGTTTATAGGTAGCGATCGCTATCTATCATTCTCGCCGAATGTGGGCGGTCGATTAAGAACAGCGAATTGGACGTTAAGCACCGTCAGCCTCAGGGAAAAATACGGCTATTCGCTTGCTGCTGCTGGGTTTTCGGGTACTCAGCCGGTAAGAATTTATCCACTGGATGCAGATGCTGGTAATGGCGCCCGTTTAACATGGGGAACGCAAATTTCCGGAACCGAGCTATCAGTGGCAAAAACGGGTACGGGTGGGCTTTGGCAGTGGGTGGATGTGGCAGTCACATCGAGCTCTCAACGATTGCGTATCAATGGCGATGAACTCGAAGATGATGAAATACTTGCCATATCTGACCCTGGTAGCTTTTCCGGTGGCTTATGGGGCATCGGTGGCGCCCCTGAATTGCCTGAGAACTGGGGCGGCTCAATCGCGGCAGTTATCTTATGGAAATCATCGCAATCAGATGATTGGATGGTATCAAATTATGCTTTGGCACAAGCTGGGGCCTGGACCCCTGGTGAGCCTGGCCCGGTTGGTGGTGATCCGGTTCTTCATCAGGAAGTGATATGCATTGATTTTATCACGGCCTCTCTTTTGTCCGAGCAGTTGCGAATGCGGACTGTATTTAGCGTCGCATTTCTAGCTCAATCCGCTGAAGGTGAAGTTCTTCGTGTGCAGGAACAAACGGGCCTTGGCATCAAGCAAGGCGTTGGGTTTCAGGGGGTAGCCTGTTTCAAAGATTCTTTGGCGCTGGGTGAAGTCTTCAATCTCAGACCAGATGGCCGGAGTTATATCGCTCAAGATTTGGGGCTAAATTTCAATGCCGCTTTCAGTGGAACTGCTCATCTGCGATTTCATGATGCTTTAGCGTTGAATGTCGCCGCAGACCTTGAGGAAAATGCGAAACGCAGCCTAGCTTTTGACGTTAAGCAAAATATTGAGGCGCAAACGACGGTATCTGAACGTGCGCAGGTGGTGGTCTCGTGCGCCTTAAATTTTGGTTCAGCAGTCGACATCAGTGCTGCCTTTTACAGTCATTTAGATGGTCTTGCCCCGCCTAACCCGCTTGTTGGAGGGCCGAGATATTACGACATTCTTCCAACGTTGCTGCTTTCTGCATTTGAAGCAGAAAGTCATTTGAGTGGCTGCGATCTGCAAGATCGAGACCTTAGGCCCCAAGGTGATAACCGTGCAGATGATTTGGTGCAGCGGTCACGCATTTTAATACCAGAATTTGATTTGAGAAAAACCCGCTCAGGAGAGTGAGAATATGGAATTTGGGACGCGATTTCGCAATAGCTACACAATCGTCTGTCGTAAAGCGGATGGTCAAAACCGCTGGACGGAACGGGTCAGAAACCTCACGACTGATGCTGGGATTGAAGAGATTCTCGATAAGTTCTGGCGAGGTAGTGGCTATAACGCGGCGCATTTTGTTGGGCTGACCGCAGGAGATCCGGCCTTTTCTGCAATGGATACGATGGCGGCGCATGCCGGTTGGTCCGAAGCCGATAATTATAATGGGAGTGGACGTCCCTCGCTCAATTTAGGGGCCGTGAGTGGTCTTTCCGTGTCCAATGATGCAGGCCCCGCAGTGTTTGACGTGGTGAGTGCCGGAACTGTGGGCGGAGCCTTCGTTACGACTGGGCCCGTTAAAAGCGGAACAAGCGGTGTTTTGATTGGCGGTGCCGCCTTTATTGGTGGAAACCGAAGCGTTGCGGCAGGTGACCAAATCGAAATTACAGTCAATTTAAGCGCGGCGAGTGCCTGATGAGCCTATTTCTTAAAAATCCAAATGCGACGCTGGATTTCAGTGTGGACTGGGATGCCAGCTATTTGGCCGGACAGAGTATTACTAACAGTCTATGGCGGGTCGAGCCCGATAATGTGGGTGGTGTGGCCATTGTGAATGATAGCTTTGACGGTGCGGTGACTGCTGTAACCCTGACTGGGGGTGTTTTTGGGCATCAATATCAGCTGTCTAATCAGATCACTTTGTCCAATGGGCTGATTGATGAACGCAGCTTTGTCGTGCGTGTTGGAGACACGGCATGAGCAAAACCCGTATTACAGAACCCACTCTTGAGCCGCTGACATTGGCGGAGGTGAAACAATTCCTTCGTATCGAAACCGCCGATGAAAATGCGTTGTTGTCAATGTGGATTTCTCAGGCGCGAGAGGCGTGCGAAACCTTTATTGGGCGCGCGCTTATCACGCAGGATTGGCAATTGGTGACCGAGGCACATGGAGGCCTGGAATTAAGACCCGGCCCAGTGCAGAGCATATTGAGTGTGAGTTATGATGATGGGGATGAGACACGCATATTGACAGCGGATGAATATCGGCTGCGAAGCCGAGATGGTCTGGATCGTATTTTGTTTGATCCGGCACTGGGCCGTGGTGAGGTCAGTGTCGACTTTCGTACTGG
>JASFRS010000137.1:0-6705 GCA_050114795.1 Sphingomonadales bacterium | reverse complement strand
CCTATAATGTCCGAATGGATGACAGGCAATTTTATGCACGGGCTTTTCTCATCGCCCTTTTGGGTGTCATTACCCTTGTTGCCTATCAGCTTATTTCACCACTATTGGGGCCTCTCGTCTGGGCAGCGATTATTGCCTTTGCGCTTTACCCGCTTCAAAATTTTTTATGCACCCACATACCGAAGCGGAAGAATCTTGTTGCTTTTATTGTCTTAAGCGTCGGCATTATTTTCATTATCGCGCCATTATTGGCCGTTGGTTCCGCCTTTGTAGCGCAAGCCGCAAAATTGCTGGGAGACATTCAACAAGGTGCGTTTTTCACCAAACCCTTAGAAGACATCACTTTTATCGGCACCCTCATCGAATGGCTAGAAACAAACCTTAATATCAGTGCAGATGATTTGAACCGTTGGGTTAATGATAGCTTTCGTTCCGCTCTCCAATTCTTCATCGGTTTAGGCGGCAAGATATTCATTGGCGCCGTTAATACGGTCGTCGCCTTTACAGTCATGGTTTTTGTGCTGTTTTTCTTCATTCGCGACAATGCCGAAATCATAAACGGACTAAAGGCCCTAACACCGCTGTCCAAAGAGCGTATTGATGAGTTTTATACCTATGCTGCAGAGGCTATGAATGCAGTGTTATTCGGGACTGTCGCAACAGCATTGGTTCAAGGTGCGCTCGTCGGCATAGCCTTTGCCGTCATTGGGTTGCCCGCACCTGTTGTCTTTGGCGCTGTAACCGCACTTTTTGCCTTGCTTCCCGTCGGTGGGCCGTCGATTATCTGGATTCCTGCTGCCCTCTATTTAGCCAGTGTTGACCGCTGGGGCGCTGCAATCGGCCTGACAATCTGGGGATTAGCGATGGTCGCCACGATTGACAACATCCTACGCCCCATACTGGTATCAAGCCGCGTACATGTTTCAACCCTAGCTGTTTTTATCGGTGTAATTGGCGGCGTTTCGGCCTTTGGTATGATCGGATTGTTAATTGGGCCAGTGCTGATGGCCCTTATCATGACGATTTTGCGCTATATTTCAGAAGCCAAACGGAATGAGGCAGATTAGGCGTCTTCCTTAGGCGCCTTAGGCATGGGGAAGATATCAACCCCCTCATCCAGCAAAGCTTTGGTTTCTTCAGCACTTGCCTCGCCATAAATGCCGCGCTCTTCTGCTTCACCAAAGTGGATTTTGCGCGCCTCTTCCGGAAATTTCTTACCGACGTTTTCAAAATTTGTTTCAACGTAATTTTGAAGTTTGGTCATGATGGCCATCATGGCTTTGGCAGACCCCGTAGCCATTTGCTCCCCTTCTTTTTTAGGGGCAGGCACTGGTGCCGCGTCCTGATTGCCCTTTCGACCAACACTGGGCGCCATCACGGCTTTGGATACATTCTCATCACCACACATCGGGCAATGCAAAAGGCCTTGCGCCTTTTGCGTCTCATAATCTTTGGACGAGCCGAACCAAGCTTCGAAAACATGGTCTTGGGCGCAAATTAAATCAAATACAATCATGCCTTATTATCTCAGGCTTTGCCTGGCAGCACAAATGGCTGTTCCAAGCGAATTGATGGTAGACGTTCGCGTACCTCATTTACCCTGGAAAAATCAAGCTCTGCGCTCACAATTCCTGGTTTCTCGTCACCTTCCGCCAGGATTTCGCCCCAGGGGTCAATAATAAGACTGTGGCCATAGGTCTTCCGCCCACCGCCGTGATCACCGCATTGTGCAGGTGCAAATACGAAAGACCCGGTTTCAATTGCCCGCGCCCTCAAAAGCACATGCCAATGCGCCTCACCAGTTGGCCGTGTAAAGGCCGCAGGCACAGCTAGAAAGCTCGCACCGGCCTGCACAAGCGCGCGATAAAGATGGGGAAAGCGTAAGTCATAACAGACACTCAGCCCTAAACCGCCCCATGGCGTATCAGCGACAATAGCCTTATCCCCAGGCACATAAAGATTAGATTCTCGGTAGCTTTCACCGCCAGGCAAATCCACATCAAACATGTGAATTTTATCATAACGGGCAAGGATCTCGCCCGACGGATTCAGGAAAAAACTTCTGTTTGCGACTTTGCCTTCACTCACGAAAATAGGCAGTGAACCTATGAGGATCCAGATATTATACTCACGCGCCATTTCACAAAAGGCGTGCAGAGCCTTGTCCTGCCCCTCCTCACTTATATGGGATAGTAGATAATGACGGTCGGTCGTCAAAAGGCTAGTCATTTCAGGAGTCGCAATCATTTGCGCCCCATCATTCACAGCCTTTTCAATCCACTGACGGGCCTGGGCGATGTTTTGATCAACATCATCGCCTGAAGTCATCTGCACTAAGCTCAAGCGCAGGTTAGTCATTTTGCAGGCCCCCAGAAAAATATCTTATACTTTTAACAAAGCATCCAATTTACCAGCACGCTCTAGAGCATAGAGGTCATCGCTGCCACCAACATGGTGTTTTCCAATGAAAATCTGCGGCACGGTGCGGCTACCGCGTGCCTTTTGCGTCATTTCAGAGCGTTTTGCTGGGCTCATCGTGACATCAATCTCTTTATATTTCACACCTTTTTGCTGCAACAGGCGTTTCGCCCGAAAGCAATAAGGGCAGGTCATTGTTGTATAAATCGTGACGTTAGACACTTTGTATTTTCCCGCAATTTCGATTTGTCGACCTATATAACTTGAATTTGAGGCGTTACAACCCGCGCAGCAGTCACAACTTTGACATTGCGTACGTGAGCAGACTTCAAAGTTTTCGCACAGGCCTCTACCGTCGCACCAGTGGTGAATACATCATCAACCAGTAAAATCGATCGCCCCACCAAAACAGGTAATGCGTTGGCACGTAGGGCAAAGGCGGTCTTTACATTTGCACGCCTTTCCGATGCGGACAAACCGCCCTGACTGGGTGTCGGCTTTTTTCGATACACCCCCTCCAGCGTGTGAGGTCGTTTGAGAAGCTTCGCTAATTGCACCGCCATTAATGCAGATTGATTATAACGACGCGACAAAAGGCGCCAGCGATGGAGCGGTACCGGTATCACAATCGTATCATCCTCAACGAGGTCAACAGCGACACGCGCCATCCATTGGGCAAAGGTTTGAGCCAATGCCGTTCTATCTCCATGCTTTAATCCAAGAATCAAAGAGCGACAGCCATCATCATAATAAAGCGCTGAGCGTGCATGATCATAAGCGGGAGGCCTTGAAAGGCATGCTCCACATTCACCTTCACCAATGCTTTCAAATTCGAAGGGTAGTCCGCAGGTTGAACACTGAGGGTTTGTTATAAAATTCAACCCCGACCAGCAGGATGCGCAGAGATGCCCTTGAACTGTTATTGATTCCCCACAGGCAAAGCAGCGTGGCGGCAGAACCATATCCAAGGACATGCGCGCAGCGACACTTAAAGGGTTCAACAACTGCCCGAGTCTCTCTTTTATATACATATACGTCATATAACCTGAATTCCCCCCTTTTCCTACGTACAGCTTAAAGGCATAGTGCGCGCCATGACTGACCCGGTAATTTTATTTGATAGAAAACAGGTTGGGCGCGCCCGCGAACGCGCCCTCAAAATGGACCCGGACGGCGATTTTCTGCGCCTTGAGATTTGGGACAGGATACAGGACCGTTTGCTGGAGGTCAGTCGACAGTTTCAAAACATATTGATCATCGGTGCACCGGGCAGCGTTTCATTCCCTGATGCCCACGTCGTAGAAGCCCATTCACTTCACCGGCGTGGCACAAGTCGACTTGTGCTTGATGAAGAAATACTGCCTTTCAAGGACGATAGTTTTGACTTGATCATAAGCCTGCTTGATCTTCATTGGGTGAATGACCTGCCGGGCGCACTTATCCAATTCAATCGCGCCTTGAAGGCCGATGGGTTGTTCATGGCTGCGCTTTTCAGTTCAGGCACATTGGCGGAGCTGAAGTCTTGTCTGCTTGAGGCGGAGGCAGCGCTAGACCATGGCACCAGCCCCCATATTGCCCCCTTCGCGGATGTGCGCGACTTGGGCGGATTATTGCAGCGCGCTGGGTTTGCAATGCCGGTTGCAGATCAGGACAAGATTTCGATTCGCTATCAAAGCGCCTTTCACCTTATGCAGGATTTACGCAAAATGGGCGAAAGCAATGCATTAGTGACCAGGCATAAAGGATTGAGCAGCCGTTCAGTCTTTTTCACCGCTGCCGAGTCTTATGCCCAAGCATATAGTGGAGATGATGGCCGGGTTTCAGCCCAATTCAACATCAGCTTTCTAACGGGCTGGGCCCCAGCACCCGGTCAACCACGTCCCAAACGCCCAGGAAGCGCCAAGGTGCGCTTGGCTGACGCGCTCAATACACGTGAGCAAAAGCTTTAAAGATAATCTTTAAGCATTGCGATCAACGGGCGATCCGCTGGCGGCATATCGAAGTCATCGAGTCGTGAGGCAAATATCCATTTTAGCTCCTGCCCCTCTCGCGGTTGGGGAACACCTTCCCAGCGTCGGCACAAGAATAAAGGCATTAAAAGATGAAAGTCCGGATAGCTGTGCGATGCAAATGTGAAGGGCTGCATGCATTCTAGACAAGCTTCAATTCCCAGTTCTTCACGCAATTCCCGCACAAGGGCCGCTTCAGGCGTTTCATCCGCTTCAACTTTACCCCCGGGAAATTCCCAAAGGCCTGCCATGGACTTACCCTCAGGTCGACGCGCAATCAGCAGCCGCCCGTCTCCATCTATCAAGGCGACAGCGGCAACAAGAATCACGTCCTGAGCTTTCGCCAAACGGCCTCGACGCAAAGCAGCAACATCTTCATTCATATAAAAAACTTCTCATTTTAGAGATTTTGGTAAGCGCGGTTACACGATTGCGAAGTCTGGCGCAAGGGACTAAGGCCCTATAAACACAAGGAAAACCGCCTCATTAACTTTTAATTATCTATGTTTTCAACGACTTAGGGTTGATAAAATTGTTATAAAATAAACCCCAAAACCCTATCTGATGTTAAGAATTTATTCACTCCACCCGTCTTAATAAGGGTCAGGACGGCCTTGTGAAAAAGGGCTGCCAATTTGGAAGAAGGCTTGGAAATAAAACAGGAGAAACGGAATGACCTTGGTACGTAGGTTCATCCGCGACGAAGAAGGCGCAACAGCAATTGAATATGGTTTGATCGCAGCCCTTGTCGCAATCGCAGCTATTACAGCTCTGACTTCAGTCGGTTCTCAGTTGACCGCAACATTTACAGAAGTCGCAACTGAACTCGACGCGGCAAATGGTCCCTAAGGCCTTTGCGTGAGCAAGAAACAAAAAACGGCGGCTTTACGGCCGCCGTTTTTTTGAGATCGCATATGTTTAAAATATTCATCTCAGATAATTTTACCAAACAGGCAAGGCGCGACCTGCTCCTGGCTTTATTGTGCTGTGTCTATTCTTTAGCTGTTTATCTCTTTGCATCTCACCTCGGTTTAAGCCACCGCTATACACTCTTAAGCTCATCAGGGCCGATTGCCTTTACCTTAGGGGCTGGCACGATTTGCATTGCGCTTGCCTTTTGGGCAAGAAGCGAACGAGTTGAACAGCCAGAAAATCGCCTCACTCACTTCAAAGCTTTTTTTAAAACCCATCTCACACAAAATGGTGGGGCGTTTGCTTATGTGTTACCCCTTGTAATGATTTCAGTGCTCGTTGCGGCATTCACCACATTTAAAGCTTTATTCCCGCAACTTTTCCCCTTTAGCTTTGACCACAGCTTCTATGTTTTGGACCAGAAGCTTCATTTTGGCATGGACCCTTGGCGCATCACCCATGCGATCTTCGGGTCCGATATCGCCACTTATGGTCTAAACTGGCTTTATAATATGTGGTTCGGCTTCATGTGGCTAAGCATTTGCGCTGTTCTTTTGGCCACCCACAACAACGCGCTCCGGCAGCAGTACTTATTGAGTTTCTGTCTGTGTTGGATCCTTATCGGGTCTCTTGGCGCTGCACTCATGTCATCTGCAGGGCCGGTTTATTATGGAAACGTCACAGGTGATACCGCAGTTTATGCGCCCCTTTTGGAACGCCTACAGGACATAAATGCCAGTCTTGAAGATCGTTTTGGCGTTTCGATGCTGACACTTGAGATTCAGGACATGTTGTGGCGCGTCTATAGCTCTAATGGGGCTCTATTAGGAGGTGGCATTTCAGCTATGCCCAGCATGCACGTATCAATCGCCACGCTCATGGCATTGGGAGCTTGGCGTGTGAACAAAAAGCTGGGGCTAGCGCTATCACTATATGCCGCACTGATTCAAATCGGATCCGTTCATCTGGGCTGGCACTACGCAATAGATGGCTATGTTTCTATTCTTGCAACTATCGCTATCTGGAAATTTGTCGGTTTGGCTGTGTCGAAAAAATGGTCACCCGAAGATGTGAACTTAAGCCCAGTTGTAGTTAAAAATTAACCATAAGTTTAGATACACACGTCATTCTCTGCTTTCTATTTATGGTTTCAGGGCGGGGCTAAAATGACAAATATTGTAAACTCCGAGTCTTCAAATTCGATTTTAAAATCTTTAACGCCAACAACAAAAGACGGGCAGCGTATGTTGCTTCTCGCCGCAATAGCGGTGAGCTATATTATATGTGTTAATATTGTAGCCCGCTTATACGGAATCCAAGAATACTCTGAACTTTTTAGCACTAGTCGAATCGGCATGGCGACTTT
>JASFRS010000136.1:0-6712 GCA_050114795.1 Sphingomonadales bacterium | reverse complement strand
GCTGGCAAAAGGGCAAAAGTCACCATCAATCCCATGACGGAATAAGCAAAGCTCCAGCCCACATATTCAGCCAATAGCAGGGCAAGGGTAGAAGCTAAAAACGCACCTGTACGCCAACCATAGCTGACCATTGCAGCACCAGCACCTTGTTCCTCTTCATTGAGAATTTCAATACGATAGGCGTCAATGACAATATCTTGGGTCGCACTGGCTATTGCTACAGCGATGGCCATATAGGCGGTCAGTTCCAAATTCCCAACCGGGTCAGTCTGAGACAGTAACATCAGCGCCAAAACCAGCAGCCCATCAGCAAGCAACAGCCAAGACCGTCGATGGCCCATGAGTTTCGTTAACCCCGGCAGCCGCACCGCATCCAATATCCAGGCCCAAAAAGGTTTAAAGCTGTAGGACAGGAGAACCAAGGTGAATAAACCAATGGACCCGCGCGACACCCCTTCTTCTGACAGCCACTGGGTGAGTGTGGCCGCCACCATCGCATAGGGAAAGCCGGAGGCAACACCTAAGCTGAAAATCGCCATGACCCGGGGGCGGAGATAGATATTGCTGTTGTCGTTGCTGAAAAACGCCACGCTGAAACCTTAGAATAATATTGATTTCAGAGGAGCCTAGCTTTTGATTGCGCCCGAAGCGAGGCAAAATTTAGTTCACAGGTGCAGCGCGTCTATAAGACAAGGCCTCCGCAATATGAGAGCGGCCGACATCATCTTCACCGCTTAAGTCCGCAATGGTGCGGGCGACCCGTAAAACCCTGTGAAAACCTCGCGCCGTAAGCCGCATTTTATCCGCAGCTTCGGCTAATAATTTCCGCCCTGCCTCATTTGGGGTTGCGATAGCTTCCAAAATTTTCCCATCCGCCTGGGCGTTGGTACGCACATGTTTTTCCGCACCCAAAGTGGCGAAGCGGTCACGCTGACGCTCCCGCGCTGTTGCCACCCGCGCGGCGACGTCTGCGGATGTTTCCGTTGGATTAGGCAATGTAAGTTCAAGGGCCGAAAGCGCGGGCACCTCAATGTGCAAATCAATACGGTCTAACATAGGCCCGGAGATTTTCGCCTGATAATCCGCAGCACATTTTGGTGCTCTGGAACAGGCCATTCCGGGGTCGGACAGGAAACCGCAGCGGCAAGGATTCATCGCAGCAATAAGCTGAACCCGCGCCGGATAGCTGACATGAGCATTGGCACGGGCAACCATGACCTTACCTGTTTCCAACGGCTGCCGCAGCGCATCCAGGGCCTGACGGCCAAATTCCGGCAACTCATCCAAGAATAAGACACCCAAATGCGCCATGGATGCCTCTCCAGGCCGGGCCTTTTGCCCACCACCGACAAGAGCGGCCATACTGGCGCTATGATGTGGCGCACGAAATGGTCTTATGCGTTTAATTTTGCCATCTTCCAACTGCCCGGCAAGTGAAGCAATCATGGAAACCTCCAATGCCTCATCCGGTTCCAGTTCAGGCATGAGACGAGGCAACGCCGCAGCGAGCAAGGACTTTCCTGCACCAGGTGGACCGTTCATCAACATATTATGACCCCCGGCAGCCGCAATTTCCAAAGCTCTCTTCGCAGCTTCCTGACCTTTGATTTCACCAAGGTCAGGACCGTCATAAATCGCATCAGCAACACGTGCTTCAGGCGTTTTTAAAAGCTGATTGCCTTTAAAGTGATTGGAAATTTCAAGCAAATGTCCCGCAGCCAAAACCTCCACACGCCCCGCCCAAGCCGCTTCACCACCCTGTGTTTTGGGGCATATCAAGCCCATTTCATTCGAAGACGCGTGAAGCGCGGCCAATAAAACGCCGGGAATAGATTGAAGCGCGCCGTCCAGACCAAGCTCTCCCACGGCATAGAACCCGGCCAAGTCTTCTGCCTCAATAATGCCCATGGCAACCATGAGGCCAAGCGCAATCGACAGGTCATAGTGGGAGCCTTCTTTCGGTAAATCCGCGGGCGCCATATTCACGGTTATGCGCTTTGGCGGCAAGGCGAGTCCAATAGCCCCAAGCGCTGAGCGTACTCGCTCCCGGCTTTCGGCCACAGCTTTATCGGGTAAGCCCACAATGGTGAAAGCCGGCATGCCCGGTGCCAATTGGACCTGAACATCAATTGTACGTGCTTCCAACCCTAAAAAGGCGACCGTTGAGATATGTGCAACCATTGTTCCCTCGCATGCATATACAAGTATTTAGCGAGGGATTAAGAATTAAACAACCATTTCACCCATAGGAAGCTCTTCAAACAACTTCCGGTTTTCCTCGAATAGTTCACGAAGGAAGGAATAAGTGGCGCGGATCCGCGCACTTCGGCGCAAATCGCTGTGTGTAACCAGCCACATGCTGGGCGGTGGATATTCGACATGCGGGAGAACCCGCACAAGATTTTCGCATCGCCAGGCCAGCAGCGAACTTTGCAGCCCAATGCCATAGCCCGCCATCAGCGCCGTGTTAATAGCAATCGCACTGTTGGAACGATAAGCCGCTCGCTCTTCATAGGGTCGCGTGTCCAACCAATCCTTACGAACCACAGACAGCAAGCGTTCGTCGGGAAGGACAAAGCGATGCTCCTTAAGATCCTTCTCCGATTTTGGAACACCATGGGTAGCGAGATATTCACGACTGGCGTAAAGGCCAAAACGCATAACCCCTAATTTCCGCGCGATGAGGTCCGGCTCTGTAGGATCAAACATGCGCACTGCAATATCGGCCTGACGACGGAGGATATCAGCCGCCGCATTATCAATTGACATTTCAATGGTAATTTGCGGGAAACGGCGCAGAAATGGTGCCAGTTGCTCGCTCAGCCACTCAACACCAATAGCCTCGGTCACACTAAGCCGCACAAGCCCTGTCAAAGACTGGTCATTCCCCGTTGCAAGGCGTTCCAAAGACAGAGCCTCTTCACGCATCGCCTTAGCACGTTCCAATATGGCCTCACCGGTTGGTGTGAGGTCCAGACCACGCGGCCCGCGCACAAACAACTCTGCGCCCAGTTCCTCTTCTAAGGAGGTAATGCGTCGCCCCAAAGTCGGCTGACTAATCCGCAGTTCACGCGCGGCTGCAGATAGCGACCCTTGCTCCGCTACCGCAAGAAAATCCCGCACAGCCGTCCAATCCAGCATTCCACCATCCATTCAATAATGAATACAAAGAGCGAATTCAAAGAGGAAGGTTATGCGGTTTCTGCATGAAGGTCGAGAGAATTTAGACGGGAAAAATCCCAGTCGTGCCTGGCTGACTTGAGGGGGCTGAAATTCAAGGGTTGCCAAAAGCACGACTGGGGGTACGAGGCCAACATAAATACTCTGCATCTATGATTTGGCGCGGTTATGGTCGAAATGAGGCTAAATGGGGGCAACTTACCCTTTCACATGCACCATATTCGAGAGACCAGAACTCTCATGATGAATACTTTTTGCATCCCCGTGCACTGCAATTTTGGAAACGCCAGATGTTTCAACATCGACTTTTTCATCCGCCCATATGCTTGCTTCAGACGCACCCGACAGCTCCATTTCAATGGACTTACAATGGAGCTCGTCAGCAACGAATTTTACAGCACCAGAAACATCAGCAGCCAAATGATTACATGTCCCAGAAAGCACAAATTGAGACGCGCCGGATGCATCAATCTCCAGGTCATCCAATTTTGCCTTGCGAACCAGCACGCGGCTGGCTCCTGAAATATCCAGCTCTTTCAAAGACGTAAGAACGAGATTTATCGTAAATTCTGGACCGCCATTACCGCGCCAATTCTTGCGGAAATCGATATCCAACGTCCCGTCTTCAACTTCCAGGTCGATATGATCAAAGCGGCCTTGTTCTTCTGAGACAGTCACCGACTGTTTCTTACCAAAATCGATAACAATGTTAAATGCACCCCCCGCATCCACACTATGTATCTGATCAAGCTGATAGGTCTTCTCTTCGGCGCTGGCCGGATTTGCGATCGACACTGCACCTAAGGCCGCAGCTAGTAAAAATTTCTTCATCACGGGCTCTCCTAAAATGTCATACTACAACGTAGTATTCATGCCATGAGAACGCAATAGGCGAATTTTTTTCGGCCTCAAAACTTGCACGCTCTATCGATTATGCGGACAATATTAAGTCGTACAAAAGCAAAGGGAGTGCGTGCCATGTCAAATGTTGTGCCCATATTGTCGAACGGTTCCAAGACCGGCCGCACTCACAGCGCGCCGGTCTTTTTTAATCGCTCGGAATTGGACGCAATATTGCAGGTTTATGCGCGCGGCGTGGCAATTGGGGAGTGGCGGGATTATTCTCTAGACGCATCAAGGGATTGGGTGGGCTTCTCTGCCTATCAAAGGGCAACGGAAGTTCCACAATATAGAATAATCAAAGAACCCGCATTAGCACGAAAGCAAGGCGCATTTCGGTTGATAAACGCCTCTGGACACATATTGAAAAGGGGGGCCGAATTGGCACCTGTTTTAGCCACTCTGGAAGCCAAGCTTATCAAACTTGCCAAAAAACAAGCCTGAGTCGCTTTCTTCCAAAAAAAAGGGGCGCCGTGATGACGCCCCTTCTGTATTTGGTTGTCGTGTGGCTCTGACTTAGAAGCTGTAGCGCACACCAGTGCGGAAGCTGTGGCTTGAGATGTCGGAGCCAAAATCCCCGCCATAAGTCGCATAAGCTTTTAACTTGCTTGTAATATGTCCTGTCAGACCAGCACCAATATGGGCACGGCTGCGTTCCACATCTGCACCTTGAACGCGGAATGTCGCACTTTCATTGATGAAACGGGCCGTTGCCCCATTGGCATCATCAGACAGGTCATAGCGCCAGGCCAGGTCGACATAAGGCTCAACCCGACCCTCGGCCCACTGGCCCACGATGCGGGTTCCCAGGTCAAGGAAGGTGAAATCAGTTTCTTCGCCTTCAACAAACAGGTTAGCACCATCTGCGCCAACCTCGCGCACATCATCGCGGTCAGAGTTTATATAGGTCAGGCCAGCATAAGGCTCAATCAACCAACCATCATTGGCAAAGGCTTCATAACCGACACGACCAGACAGGGTGAAGGCGTCGAGGTCATAATCACCAAAGGCTGTCTCGTTCAGCGCGCTAATCGACCGTGTCGTATCAACATCTGCCGTATGGTAGATGAAGGCCGCATCGACATTAAACTTGGAAATGCCGGCGGTGGCATAAGCACCGACAAACACATTATCCACATCGCTTTCGACGTTTAAGCCGTCAAAATCCTGTTCCAGATTTTGATAACCAACCAAGGCACCAACAGTGATGCTGTCACTCAGACCGTAAGACAGACCAGCAACAATGCCATAGCTGTCAATGTCAAAGCCGGACGTACCTGTCCCACTTTGGCCATCTTGGTCAATGAAGTCACCCAGACCGGAGGCCCACAGGTCGATATGCCCCTTCTCCGCATCCCGACCGACAACCAATTGATCACGCAACGCATCAACAACGCTTAATGAAGCCGTCGCGCTCAAGCTTGAAGTCCCCGCATAAGCTTCCGGATGCAACTGACCCAAAGCAGCATTTAACTGTGTTGCCGGGTCAAGTGAAACAAGGCTTGTGAACACATCCAGTGTCGCCGCATCAGCTCCGGCAACCAGACGGCCGTTGAGATAATCTGCGACGATACCGCTTTGCGGGCCAAGGGCAACACCTGCGCCCAATTGGGTAATAAAGTCAACAAACAGGCTGTTGCCTTCAAAATAGGTATCAACAATCGCAAAATTTGGTGCAGCAACGGTTGTGAAATCGCCAAGAATGCCTCCGTCTGAGCGCAGCACTTCGTGTGTGAAGATGCCAAAGACATTATCCCCATCCGGAGTCAGAAGCAGTGTTGCATCATCTTCAATCGTCGTCACGCCAGATACTAGAAGCAAATCTGCCGTATCTACATTGAATTCAACTTCAAAAGTTGACCCCGCCGCAAAGGTTACATCACCATTAACAGTCAAAGTCCCAGGGCTGTTACCGGCATTGATGATACCGGAGTTGAAGACATTGCCAAGAATCGTTCCGGATCCACCCAATGTTCCCTCAATGCCGACAAAAACATCTCCGGCAAAATCCTGGTTCACATTAAAAAGCCCTTGATCAACGGTAAATTCGCTGAAAGGTGCTTCGCCTGAGAAAGACAAGGTCCCCTCGCCCGTCTTCGTGTAGTTCTCAAAGTTCAGGAAACCATCGAAAAAGGCAGTATCCGCAACAAATTCTTCGCCACTGCTGACGTCCAATTGCAGCGCATCTTGACCGTTGCCACCATCAACAACACCTGTGACCGTTGAACCAACTCCTGAGGTGAAAATGTCATTTCCCTCACCCAAAAGAACATGTCCGTCGATTGACCCGAAATTGTGGACAGCATCATCACCTTCCAAAAGCACGATGCTATTCCCAATCTCGCCATAGTTGGAAACGGAATCAGACCCCGTTGCGCCACCGATGGCAGCGAGGAACCCGTCAATTATACCGAAATTATCAACGGTGCTCACTTGGCCTTCAACAGAATCCAGAAGAACACCAACACCATTGTTACCTAGGGCCGTAATGGATGCGCCTGCCTCGTTCACCAACGTATTTTGGTCACCCTGAATCCAAACACCTATTCCACTCAAGCCTGAAGCTTGAATGGCACCTGAGTTAACAACCGAAGAATTTTCCACGTCACTAGCGAGATAAACGCCAGAACCG
>JASFRS010000135.1:0-6781 GCA_050114795.1 Sphingomonadales bacterium | reverse complement strand
GGACGCTGCAAGTTTATTGAATAAAACCCCTCACCCTAACCCTCTCCCACAAGGGGAGAGGGAACCAATTAGAGCACCATAACCTCCCTCCCTCTCCCCTTGTGGGAGAGGGCCGGGGTGAGGGGTCAGGAAAAATTACAGATATCCATAAAATCCGATTCCTGGATAATCTTAATAGGAAGGCCCTTTTCTCTGAGACTTTCCGCCTTTCTGTGCTTCGAGCTTTTCTCATGCCCAGCTAATTTGTCTAAATCTTGATCGCCCACAACTAAGATTGTCGTCTTTCTTGTGACGCTATCTGAGACATCACAACCAGCTTGAGCAGCTATTGTGGCTACTTCTTTTCGAGGAAATTGCAATGCGCCAGTGAAGACAATTTTCTCCCCTGCAAGAGGCCCATCAGGGTTGCCATTGCGATGGATTGACGCGGAATAAGATGGTGCGCTTGGATCAAGAGGTTGTCGTATTCTTTCGCAAGCCTGGTCAATCGTAAGGCCTAGGACATCTAAGGCCTGTAATAGTATGAATGCGGACGCCTTTGCGTCTTCGAGTGCGTGATGGTGCTCGAATTCATATTGTAAGAATTCACATATGCTTTTTAGCCCGTAACCTCTTTTGGAGAATTGTGGCCATGTCCGCCGGGCCAAACGCGCTGTATCAAGCCAATGACATTGGATATCTTCGATTTTCCATTTAGCTGTAGCTCGTTGAAGTGCGGCCCTATCAAAGGCCGAATGAGTTACTACAATTTTATTTTGTAAAAAATGACGAAGTTTGCCGTTCACATCTACAAAACTTGGTGCGTTTTTTATATCGCTTTTCGTTATCCCATGAACATCTATATTCCGTGGGTCAAAATAAGTCTTTGGATTAATCAAACTATACCATTCTGCTGATTTTTGACCGTTTTGGAATTCGGCCAGACCAATTGAGCAAATCGAAGAATAATCCGAGTTTGCTGTTTCAAAATCAATCGCGACAAAATGCATTTTTGAGCCCCTTCTTGGAATAACGGAACTACTTGCACCCACAACTAACACTTGTTAGAATCTGGGCACTTCAACGCTTGAGCAACAGGTGGGGGAGTACTCTAAGCGGCCCGGCCAGGAGTTTGCACCTCCCAACCGAGCCTAGTCACACTAATAAAGGAACTATTAGCATGACCAATCATGCGTTTATCATAAGACATCAGAAATTGCGAAGGCCTTCCTGTAGTTTCATTTCAGGATAGGCTCTCATGACAATTCAAAAAGAGAACGGGCAGGGCGTGCGCGCTGTGACCGAGCTTGAGGCTTTGGAACCGCTTATAGAGCGTCTCCATGCCAATGCCGACCATCTGTGTGAGTTGATGGACGGCACCTGGCTCAGCTTTGAACAGCATCGATTAAAGAGCGTGGGTTTCCTCATTCGCCTTATGAAAGAGGACGCCCTCAATCTTTACGCCCTATACACCCAGGCGACCAAGACCGAGCCATGATAAACGGCCCCTTGCTCGGGGTCAGTCGCGTAACATCTCGGTCGGGTGGGTAACACCTTAAGCGGGGCATTTGCCGGTGCCCCGCCCTTTCACCTGTTTAGACAGCGTCGTAATTTCGCCGCTTCAGGCTTCGTGTTTTCAACCAGTAAGTGACGGTAAATCCAGGCCACAGCGTTGTATTGCGGCCATCATCCGTTTGATACCAGCTTTTACAGCCGCTTTCCCAAACCGTGCGGTGGAGGTGCTGCTGAATGTCCTTATTGAAGGCATCATGGACGTCCTGACGGATATCCAGGGCCTGGATGCCTTCGCGCTCCATCTTCTTCAAAGCGTCCATGATATAATGCACCATGGTTTCCACCATGAAGACCACACTGTTATGGCCAAGGCCGGTATTTGGCCCAGTCATGATGAAATAATTGGGGAAGCCTGGGACGGATAGGCCCAGATAAGCCTCCGCCCCCTTGGACCAGGCCTGGGTCAGCGTTTTACCACCGCGCCCGACCATTTCCGGCTGGTCTTCGACATTTGCCACGCGGAAGCCAGTTGAGAAGATAATAGCATCCACCTCATGCACGCCGCCATCGCTGTCATGAATGGCGTTTTCACTCACATGGTCGATGCCAGCGCGAATGACGCTCGTCTTCTCATTCGCGAGTGCTGGATAATAATCATCGGAAATCAACACCCGCTTACACCCCATGACATAATCAGGCGTCAAGGCCTTCCGTAGCGCCGGGTCTTTGACATAGCGGTGGATATGGCGCTTGGCGACTTTCTGCATTAATTTCAAAATACTGGGGCGGCGGATGAAAGCATAGGCGCGGCTTTCATGCAGCCAATAAATCCCCGCGCGAAACAGGCTTTGCGTGAAGGGAATATGTTTAAACAGCCATTTCTCCCATGGCCTGATAGCCCGGTCAGGGCGCGGCATAACCCAAGGCGGGGTGCGTTGAAACACGTCCAGTTTCTTCACCTTATCGACGATTTCAGGAATGATTTGAATGGCAGACGCGCCAGTGCCAATCACCGCCACACGCTTGTCCGTTAAATCATAGCCATGGTCCCAGGTGGCGGAATGGAATTGCGCACCTTTAAATTGGTCCAGCCCCTCAATCTCTGGAATGAAGGGATAATGCAGCGGCCCCGTCGCGGAAACCAACACGCGGGCGCGCGCACTACTGCCATCGCCAAAGCCCAAGGCCCAATATTTACCAGCCTCATCCCAATGGGCGGTTTTCAGCTCTTTGCCATAGTCGATATGAGGGCTAACCCCGAACTTCTCCCTCACCTCCCGGAGATAGTCCCAAATCTCCGGCTGGGAGGGATAAAGTCGCGACCAATCCGGATTTTGCGCATAGGAGAAAGAATAAAGATGAGAGGGAATATCGCAGGCGCAACCGGGATAAGTGTTTTCCCGCCAGGTCCCGCCAACATCATCGGCTTTTTCAAAGATTTTAAAACGACGCTTACCTTCTTCCAAAAGCTTGATAGCCATACCAAGCCCTGAAAACCCCGCCCCAATAATCGCGACTTCCAATAGGGGCCCTTGATCCAAATCCGACATTGATGTTCCTTATTCTTTAATTGAAGAGCATCTTAAGTGCAGCTTGTCGGAACGCCAAGCCCGGGATTACAATATGGCGCAGGCCATGGGCAGGATTAGGGGATCGGGGAAATGGGAATGGAAGGCATCAGCCCCTTGGCTTTAGAATTCGCCGAATGGTGGCGGCGGATTTTTATCTTTGATTATATGCGCTATCTGATTGCGGCAACGGCGATGACGCTCATCCTCTTTGTCTTCATGCCTTGGCTGAAACAGCGGAAAATCCAAAAACGCCGCGCGAAATTCGCAGACCGCAGGCGCGAATTCCTGGCCAGTACAATGACTGCTGTTATTTTCTCACTAAATGGAACTGGCGTATATTTCGGGACCGAAGCCGGTATTTTTCAAATGATCCATGCGCCCATACCTAATATTTGGATCGGGGCGATTGAAATTACCGCCGTACTCTTGTTCCATGATGCTTATTTCTATTGGGCGCATCGAGCGATGCATCATCCAAAATTATATAATCTGTTCCACAAACTTCACCACCGCAGCATAACGCCAACGCCTTGGGCAGCTTATGCTTTTGCAGCGCCCGAAGCCTTTGTGGAGGCGGCCGTTATGCCTCTTATGCTGCTCTTTTTCCCACTTCATGATTTTGTGGTCTTTCTGTTCATGACATTCATGATTTTACGCAATGTCATGGGCCATTCAGGCTATGAGATTTTTCCGCGCTGGTGGCTGGACAAATGGTGGTTATCCTGGGTGAATGTGAACACCCATCACGACCTTCATCACAGCACGTTCAATTATAATTACGGCTTGTATTTTCGCTGGTGGGACAAATGGATGGGGACAGAGCATCCGGATTATAAAACGCGCTTCCTCGATGTCATCTCCAATGAAAAGCCTCTGGCCAAAACGCCTGCAACATCTTAAAGCTGATGTCCTTGCAGGGAGGATGAGTGATGGCGTTTAGACAAACCCTTGGCACAAGCTGGCAAAGCGCAATGGAAGGCCCCGCACGGCTGCTTTTATGGCTTTCCGTGGCAAGCTTACTTGCCTATGGCATTGTATTGCCGGACATGCCCGAGACAAAACACATCATCTTAAAAACCATGGGCGTGGGGCTTTTGGCTGTGTCTGCCTTCATCACCCTGCGCAAGCTTGATGGAATCCTGCTTGGGCTGGCGCTGGCTTTTGGTGCGGCGGGAGATGCGCTTATCGCACAGCCTGGTGGGTTCATTAATGGCTTAGCGGCCTTTCTCGTCGGGCATCTGTTTTACATCGCCCTGTTCATCCGCCACCGCAGACCATGGGGGGATATGGATTTGCAGCGCAAGCTCGCTATTTTCCTTTTGGTGACAGGGGCGGTATTTTTAAGCCTCAGCCTCGCCCCACATGTCGGGGATTTGAAAGTCTATGTGAATATCTACACATTGATTATCACCGCGATGGCAGCGCTGGCTTTTATAAGCCGTTTCAATATTTTGGTGCGCATTGGTGCGGTATCTTTCCTGATTTCAGATGCGCTTATCGCGGTCGGACGTTTTGCGGCTCCTGTCCAGCCGGATAATCCGTTTTGGACGGATTTACCCTATATCATCTGGGCGACATATGCTGTTGCCCAACTGCTGATTTATCTAGGCATCAGCGCGCGGTTACGCTCAAAATCTGCTTGAATTTTCAAATAAGCAGGCGCAAGGGTTAATCACTGAGCATTGTGCTGCAGTGGGGCCGGCCAATCCGGCCATGGAACATGATATATGCCAGGCATGTCAAAGGCACCTGTTGCAGGTGTTGTTGCTGTGTCACCGCTTCAAGATGCAATCGCCCCACCGCCATCGGTGGCGATTATCCCTGATGCTTTATCCAAAGAGGAATGTGAAAGTCTGCATGGCTATCTGGATGAAGGGGCATCCCTGGGTGCGCTTGCGGGTGGAGCGATGGAATATGGCGTGCGCGACTGCACCATGCGCTGGCTGGATGATGGACCGGAATTTGACTGGCTGTTTGAACGCATCGCCCGCCTGACTGCAGATGTCCAACGCAGCCATTATGATTATATCCTTCATGGCTTTGATGAGGGCATTCAGTTGATCCGCTATCGCCCCTCCAATATTGCCTATGACTGGCATATTGATTGCGGTCATGCGGGAACCACGCAAAGCCGGAAATTGTCTCTGTCTATTCAGCTATCCGATGAAGAAGATTACAGTGGTGGTGCGCTGGAGCTAAATCCCGCAGGGCATGTGATTGACGCACCGAAAGCTCAAGGCACAGCGATATTCTTCCCCTCATTCACCCTGCACCGGGTTGCCCCGATTGTGAGTGGGGAGCGGATATCTTTGGTCGCCTGGGTTCACGGGCCGCGTTTTCGTTAGGTCAGTTTCCAACCAACGTTAGAAGATGTTCGGCATCCAACCAGTCGGGGGAGCCGAAGGGCAGACTGGAATGCGCGAGCTGTGCATAATGCCGCGCAGCCGCGGTGTCGCCTAACAGCAGGTGTTTATGCGCCAAAGCCAATCGCATACCGCCTTCATTCCCCAAACGATGGTGGGCAAGGCCCAGCAAATGCCAGCCCGCAACAATATCCTGGTCTAAGACTGTCGCCGCCTCTAACCTTGCAAGCGCGGTTCGAGCAGCATCGGGAGTTTCAGCGGCATTCAACCGGGCTGCACTTTCCTGAATCATAAGAAGAGGTGTATTTGGTGCTAAAGCATTAGCCTTTTCCAAAGGCGCAATCGCATCCTGCGCGCGGCCAAGGCGAATGAGGATATTACCGCGTAACTCATGGAAATAGGCAGGTGCAGCCTCATCTTCGGCAAGATCATCCATGAGCCCAAGAGCTTCATCGAATTTCCCACCTGCATAATAGGCATTGGCCAACCCATAACGCGCTTCAACACTGTTCGTGTCTTCGGGATACTGGCCCCTTACGGCCTCTGCACCATAAGCCTGACCAAGCATTTTAGCCCTGAATAATTCAAATTGAGCTTGAATTTCGGGGTCAGCAACAGCATTAGATTCTTCGGTTGAAATCCGTCCTTTTAAGGCGCGAATACGATCATCCATATCAGGGTGTGTGCGGGCATATAAAGCTAAGGCTGAATATCGCGGGTCATTCACAGGTACTAGCGTGCGTTCAAAGACTTTGACCAGGCCATCCAGCGGCAAATTTGCCCGTACCAAATAAGTCACCGCTGCCTGGTCTGCCGCATATTCCTGCCTACGGTCATAAGCGGCCATATAATTGGCCTGCATCTGGAACCCTGCACCCACGGCCGTTATGGCACCGCCTATAGCATCCACATTGTTGTCGGATAAATCAGCCGCCAAAATCCCTGCACCAAGCAACATATGTCCTACCAGGATATTCCGGCTGCGTTTTTTGGCAAAGTCCCTGCGCACGGCATGAGCGCCAGCCACATGGCCTAATTCATGCGCTAAAATCCCCTGCACCTGGGTCACATCATTCAAGGCCAGAACCACGCCCGAATGCACATAGATATCCTGACCATAAGATACGAAGGCATTCACGCTTTTATGGTCGACGAGGCGCGGTTTAACCGCATCCGCTTCCAAACCCGCGGCTTCTGATAAGGGGTGAAGGAGCGCATCAAGCAGGGCCTCTCCCTCCGCATCCCGCACGATGGGCACATAATTCTGCGCATAAACGGGCATAGTGATGCCCAGCACAAAAACTGCAATCATCCAGAATACAAGCCGCATCTCATCACCTTAAGGAGCAATCG
>JASFRS010000134.1:0-6860 GCA_050114795.1 Sphingomonadales bacterium | reverse complement strand
ATATAAAAAAGGCGGCTACTGGAGCCGCCTTTTTTGATATTTATATGAGCTTAGTGAAGCTTGTTTTTTACAGATTTAATCGCGTCATCGACGAGCGATTTCTGTTTCCCACCACCTTTGAGATGGGCTGCAATAACTTCACTTGCCGCCTGGCTGGCCACGTCAACTGCGGCTGCCCGGACTTGCTTAAGTGCTGCGGATTCGGCTTGTGAAATGCGGTCTTGAGCCAAACGTGTGCGCCGCTCAATCATCGTGTCGATATTCGTTTGAACATCTTTCTCAATGATTGCCGCTTCTTCGCGCGCATGTTCAATAATGGCTTCCGCATCTTTTGCAGCTTCGCGTTGTTTACGCTGATGTTGAGCCAACAAATGTTGGGCCTCTTCTTTTAGCGTCCGTGCTTCATCAAGTTCCGCCCGGATTTTTTCAGCCCGTGCATCAAGCCCGGCTGAAATCTTCCGATGAACGCCAAGATAACCAAGGAGCCCCAGGAAAATGAGAAATGCGACGGCAACCCAGAACCTTGGATCGGCAAGCCCGCTTGGGTGTGCGGCTTCATGGGCTTCCGCTGCTGACAGGAGTGTCATGAATAAGACTGATGACATCATGCATTCCCCTGTGTTTCAAGTTGAGCCTTCACAGCTTTTTTCACATCAGCGGCTTTAGTATCAGTATCCAGCAACTTAGTGACAATATTCTGCGCAACCTCAGCAGCTACGGATTCTAATTCAGCCATGGCAGCCTTGGTTTCTTCAACAATGCGGTGTTCAGCTTGTTCAGCTTGCTCACTAAGCTTTGCATCCAAAGCCTTGGACTTTTCGTCCATTTGCTTCTGCGCTTTTGCCCGTGCATCAGCCAGAATCTTCTGCGCTTCTGCCCGCGCATCAGCCAAATCGCCTTGGAAGTCATCCTGGACCTTTTCGCCTTCAACACGAAGTTGCTCGGCTTGATCAAGGTCGTCTGCGATCCGTTCGGAACGCTCTTCGATGACTCCACCGATTTTAGGCAATACCACCCGTGCCATCATGAAGTAAAAGATGGCAAAGCTGATAAGCAACCAGACGATCTGTGGCGCCATTGTTGTGGGATCAAATTGAGGCATGCGCCTCCCTCCCTTAATCTATCCTATTCAAATCTCTGAGCGGGGCAGCACGCCACCCCGCGACTGAGACATGAATTAGCCAAACAGTGCAAGCAGGGCGACCAAGAAGGAGAAAATGCCCAAAGCTTCCGTCACGGCAAAGCCAAAGATAACATTCGGGAAGAACTTGTCAGCGGCGGAAGGATTACGCAGAGCGCCAGACAAATAGTTACCGAAAATCAGGCCCACACCAATACCGGCGCCACCCATGCCGATGGTGGCTAAACCTGCGCCAATGTATTTTGCTGCTTCAGCGTCCATGGACTTATTCCTTTCTTAGAAGCGGTTAATTCGTGTTCAGTTCTTAATGGTGTAAATTCACTGCATCATTTAAATAAATGCAGGTGAGAAGTGCGAAAACATAGGCCTGCACGCCAGCGACCAGAAACTCCAGGGCTGATAAGGCGATATTCATTGTAAGGGGTAAGATGGCAAGTGCTGAAAGCGCACCTCCAGCGGCTCCCATGGAAATGATAAAGCCTGCAAATACTTTCAGCAGGATATGACCCGCAGTCATATTTGCAAACAACCGGACAGATAAGGTCACGGGCCGGGACAGGAATGAAATCAGTTCAATGGCAATGATCAGCGGTGCCAGATAAATAGGCGTGCCTGAAGGCAGGAACATGGACAGGAATTTCAGCCCGTGCCTTGCAAAGCCGATCACCACGACACCCAGAAACACAATAGCTGCAAAGGTGAATGTAACAGCAATATGACTGGTGACGGTGAAACCATAAGGTAGCATACCAAAATAGTTCGCACCTAAGATGAAGACGAACAGAGAAAAGATGAAGGGGAAATAAGGGCGGCCACCATGGCCGACATTATCCCGGATCATGTTCCCGACGAACTCATAAAGCATTTCAGCAACGGATTGCGTGCGACCAGGCACCATTTCACGCCGGCGCATCGCAACTAGGAAAAAGGCTGTTAAAACAATGACAACAGCAAACATCCAAAGGGATGAATTTGTGATGGAGGCATCAATACCGCCGACTTCCAAGGGGACTTTGGTTTCGATCTTAAACTGATCAAGGGGACTAGACACCGCCGTTATTCCCAGTTCTGCTTCGGTCGTTCGGGCCGTCTTGGCCTATTTGACCTTCGTTGTTTCCATCACCCACTGAAGTATTTTCTTCAGCACTCATTTGTTCTGCACTCAATTCTTGCACGGCCCGCAGCATATTTTTCACGCCCGCCGCAGCGCCAATCGCAAAAAATACGATCAATGCCAAGGGAAAAGTTCCCAGCCATCGATCGAGCCCATAGCCCAAAAGGCTGCCAACGACAACCGCGACAACCAATTCAAGGCTTAAACGAAAACCAATGCCCATTGCGGCACTCGTCTTCCGCCGTGCATCTGCCTGCCTAGCTTCCCGTCGCGCGCGGACTTTCTTCAACCGTTCTTCAAACGACTTATCGTCTGACATGGGCCATCCTTTCTAAGGGCTGAAACAGCCCCTTGAATGCGCGCCAAATCAAGTATTGGCAAGCGGCTGCACCATAGTGTCCCCCAAAGCCCCAGTCAAGGCACAATAGAAAAGTGCTAACTATCTGATTTAAATGATGTTTTTGATTTTTTCGGTGATTATTCTGCTGCGCGAAGTTCTTCCGCAGTGCTTAAGTCGACCGATACAAGCTGGGAAACACCTCTTTCGGCCATAGTGACACCGAATAATCTGTCCATACGAGACATGGTCACGGCATTATGCGTGACAATAAGGAAACGTGTGTTGGTAAGCCGGGTCATTTCATCAAGAAGATTGCAGAATCGCTCTACATTGGCATCATCAAGCGGCGCATCCACTTCATCAAGAACGCAGATGGGGGCAGGGTTTGTCATAAACACTGCGAATATGAGGGAAAGTGCTGTTAATGCCTGTTCTCCACCGGATAATAGCGAGAGTGACTGCAATCTTTTACCAGGTGGGCTGGCCAAGATTTCAAGTCCTGCCTCCAATGGGTCGTCAGATTCGATGAGTTCCAAATAGGCATGCCCGCCGCCGAAGAGCGTTGTAAATAATTCACTGAAATGTGCATTCACTTCATTGAATGCTTGAAGCAAACGCTCACGCCCCTCACGATTAAGGTTGTTAATCCCTGCGCGCAGCCGAGCAATTGCGGATTCGAGATCTGTTTTTTCGCTGCCCATATGCTCTAGTTGCTCGGAAATTTCCTGCAATTCGATATCTGCGCGCAAATTAACTGCGCCTAACCGCTCCCGTTCCGCCTTATAGCGTTCAAGTTTATGTTCCAACACGTCGAGCGTTGGAAGATTATCTTCGTCTTCTATACCGACCTGTTGAAGGACGAGGGGTGGGGGGCAATTGAACGCTTGGCCGATATCATGAGCGATATCTCTTTTGCGTTCGCCATGGGCTTCCATTTCGGCATCGATGCGCACCCGTTTTTCCCGCGCATCAAGCAGATCTTCATTCACAAGTTTTGCTAGGCGATCTTGCTCGCCAAGTTCATTTTCCACCTTAGCAAGACGGTCAGCCGCTTTATTGCGTTCTTCTTCTGCCTGTTGCACTTGGCTTAGCAATTTTTCCCGTCGCTCAGCGATTTCTGCAGGTCGATTCTCCAAATCCCTTAATGCAGCGCTGACTTGAATTTTACGCTCAGCTAATGTTTTTTGCTGTTCACCAGCGCGTTCCACCCGACTTTTCCAGGCGGCCTCTTCACGGTTCACAGCTTCTTTGCGATCAAGGGCAAATTCTTTTTCGCGATGTAATCGGTCAAAGGCGCTGCGGGCATCACTTAGTTCAGTGCGCTTTTCACCAGCAGCCGCACGGGCTTTTTCAAGCACTGTTTGAAGGCCATCCAATTGCGGTAGCTGTTCAAGGGCTATGCGAGCCTCTTCGGCTTCCCGTTCGGCTGTTTTGAAATCTTCATTGATGCGTTCAAGGCCAGCTTCCAGTGCGCTGCTTTTCGTGCGTTTTTCCTGCGCGGCTTGAGATAGTCTGGCTAAAGTCCGGCGGTTCTCATTAAGCTGTTGGCTTAGTTTATTTTCCTGCGTGCGCGCTTCAGCCAGTTTTGTGCGTGTTTCATCGACTTGTGCCCGGGCAGCTTCATGTTTGGCGCGCGCCTTTGCCTCAACGCTTTCTGCTTTTGCCATTTGAGCCTGAAGTTCCATCAGGCGATTGCGCTGTGCCAGCCTTATACTGGCGCTCGTCGGCGCTTCGGCGCTCGCGGTAAAGCCATCCCAGCGCCAAAGCGCGCCTTCCAAGGTGACAAGGCGTTGTCCAGCTAATAGCCCAACCGCCGCAGTTGCGCCTTTGTCCGCATCGACAACGCCGATTTGGCTTAGTCGTCGGGCTAGGGCTTGAGGCGCTTTGACATAGTCGGATAAGGGTTTGGCCGCCGTTGGTAGACTCTGGCTTTGAGGAAGTGGTGGAAGCTCGTCCCAATATTTCGGACCATCTTGAATTGCAGCCTCTAGGTCATCCCCAAGCGCTGCACCAAGGGCCTTTTCATACCCCTTTTTCACATCCAGCTGTTCTGACACGGGCACATAATCGCCCTGAAATTCCCCGGAGTTTAAAATGGATTCTAAAGCCGAGATTTCAGCACCGATTTTGTTCATCAAAGATTCGGTTTCCGACCAGGCTTTTCGTGCAGTATCGCGTTCTTGCTCAAACCCATTCAGTTGTTTCTGCACGTTGCTTTGCTGTTCTTGAGCGGCAGCATAGCTCGATTCGAGTTCTGTCTGGCGCTTTTCGGCTTCTTCCAAAGCCCGGCTATCATCATCTCCGGCGTTGAGGCGCTTAAATTGATCTTCGAGCTGTGCGCGTTCTTCATTTAGCCGGGTAAGACGGCGTTCGGTGGCACGAACTGCGCCTTCACTGGTTTCTTGTTTGGCTTGGGCACTGGCCATCTGCTGAGTTTCTTTGTCCAGCAGAGTCTCGGCTTCGCTGGCGGCTTCCTCGGCGGCTTTCACTTTCGCGCTGACGTCTTTTAAATGGTCCTCACTTTTAGCGAGTTGAGCGTCCAGTTCTTCACGCTCTTTAGCTAAGCGCTCGAGAGCGGCGGCGGCATCCAGTGCCATTTCGGCTTCACGACTGCTGTCCTGGTCGATTTGGGTTAAGCGCTGGCTTAATTCCTGCCGCATGGTTTCAAGCCGGGCTTCTTCCGCATCTAAGCCTTCCCGCGCGACTTTTAAGCGCGTTAAGGCAGCGGACGCCTCAGCTTCCGCCTTGCGCAGGTCAGGTAAGCGCGCGGCTATTTCCGTCTGTGCTTTTGTAATGGAAGAAGATTTCGTTGTGATTTCTGCAACAAGCGCGTCGGCTTGTTTTAAAGCTCTTTCCGCTTCTTCCAGCTTTGTAGCTTCCAATTTCCAGCGGCTGTAAAGCAGCATTGCTTCAACACTACGCACATCACCCGAAATTTTGCGATAACGTTCCGCTTGTCGTGCCTGGCGTTTTAAACTTGCAAGCTGCCCAGTCATTTGTTCCATGACATCTTGAAGGCGGAGGAGATTATTTTCCGCCGCCCGCAGTCTTTGTTCAGCCTCTTTCCGTCTGGCATGAAGGCCGGAAATCCCTGCTGCTTCCTCTAACAATTGACGGCGTTGAACAGGTTTTGCGGTAATAAGGTTGCCAATACGACCCTGGGAAACCAAAGCCGGACTATGTGCGCCTGTGGCGGCATCGGCGAAAAGGAGTTGAACATCCTTTTGGCGGACGTCTCTGCCGTTGATACGGTAAGCGGAGCCAACATCCCGCTCAATACGGCGAGAGATTTCCAGATCATCCTCGTTATTAAATTCAGCGGGAGCTTTGCGCTCTCGATTGTCGATGAGGAGAGAGACATCGGCAAGATTGCGCGCCGGACGATTAGAGGTGCCAGCGAAAATGACATCTTCCATACCGCCGCCGCGCATGGACTTAGGGCTTGATTCGCCCATGACCCAGCGAAGCGCTTCAAGCAGATTCGATTTGCCACAGCCATTGGGACCGACTACCCCGGTTAACCCGGGTTCGATCCACAATTCGGTGGGTTCAACGAAAGATTTGAACCCGGACAATCGAAGGCGCTTGAAGTGCACCACTTGGCCTATACTTCCCTTTTACAAACCGTTTTGGCTCTTACAAATCTTCTTGGATGGCCGCATCAAGGCTTAGCCACCAACCGCGTCTTCCATTTACGACTTTACCGTTAACGACGAGAGTCGGTGTGCTGTTAACCTGATAAGCTTCTTGCGCTTTTTTTGTGACCGTTAAAGCAGCCGCTTTTTGTCCGTTATCATTCGTGCATTGCTCATAACGGGATGACGGAATGCCTGCACGTTTTGCCATGGTCTCAACATAAGCATTGGGGTCGCTGGATGTTAACCAAGTGCGTTGACTGGTGAAATACAAATCAGCCATTGGCTCAAAATTTTGAGGTGCAGCGCAGTTAATAGCAATAGTCGCATATAGGTCTGCGGAATTCCGAATGAAGGGGCGCATTTCAAAATAGACTTTGCCCGTATCGATATATTTCTCTTTAAGCTGAGGGTAAACCGTCTCATGAAAGGATGCACAGTGACCGCAAGTAAAAGACGCAAACTCAATGATTTTGACGGATGCATCTGGGTTGCCAATCGCATAACCACCATCAGCCGTAGGTGTGAAGCCATCGCCGCTTGAAGCTTGTATTGCCTGTGTATCTGTGTTGTCGCCGTTTGCGGAGCTCTGGTCGCCACAAGCACCAAGGGCCAAGACCATGAAGCCCG
>JASFRS010000133.1:0-6888 GCA_050114795.1 Sphingomonadales bacterium | reverse complement strand
AGCTATGCAGGAATTTATTATAGCCCAGTTTTAAAAATTGAATCCGCCCTTTTGCCTCCTCACTCAAATGAGTTTCGATGTTTTTTCTTATAGATTCATTTGAATAGGCAACAATAATTTCAGCGTCCGTATTCTGGCTAACAACTTTATCCAGCACAGGTGCAGTATGCGCCACTTGATGCGGCGCATCATGATTATACATGAAGCAAATCGATGTATGCCTGGAATTAGGGGACAACGTGTCAGTCATTTTATATATTAATTCTGATTCTTTACAGAGTTTCTATGTGGCTAACTAGAGCACAGATATCAATCAAAATCTCGGTTACTGACTATCAAGAACATGAGAGGTTATATTAAAAAGAGGCTTTCTAGCCCATAATACGCACCATCATTGGATTTAGGTTGGGGGACATAATTCGATGCGGCTAAACGATATTAAAAATGATACTGGCAATCCAATAAGGGCATATGGCACCTGGATCGCTGGCGTGGAAAATCAATGGCCATCAGAGGCGCTTCACTCCGCCTACCGTGAATTTATCGACACGATAGCCGTTTCCATAGCCGGTGCGGGAGAAAGTGCCGCCCTAAAAGCCTTCGAAGCTTTATCCATATGGGGTGAGGGTGAAAGCAGCGTTATCGGCTTTGAAAAAACCTTAAATCCACCCTGGGCTGCGATGATTAATGGGACGTCAGGCCATGCGCTTGACCTTGATGATAATTTTGACCCACCGAAGGCGCATGCGTCCACTGTTCTTGTTCCAGCAATATTGGCCTTGGGTGAAGATATCGAAGCGTCTGGCGCTCAGTGCCTGGATGCCTATATCGTCGGGCTGCAAATTCTCGGTCGCATCGGCCAGGGCGTAAACCCCATACACCGGAACAGAGGTTGGCACGCAACCGCGACTTTAGGGTCTTTAGGTGCAGCGGCCGCCTGTGCCCGATTGCTATCGCTGGACAGCGAACGAGCCTCCATGGCGCTTTCACTTGCAACCTCTATGGCTGCCGGTTTCATGTCGCAATTCGGCACGGAAGCTAAGCCATTACATGCCGGACTTGCGGCACGAAACGGCGTTATGGCGGCGCATCTTGCCAAATATGGCATAGAGGGGTCTCATACCGTTCTCGAAGGGCGGACCGGCATGAACCGCCTCATGGTCGGACCGGATTATGAAGAGTTGCGTGATAATCTCATCCATATCGAACATGGGCAAAATCTTCGCTTTGAAACCGAAAGCATTGGTGAGCCTTTGCTGATATTGGAGCATGGTTTCCGCGTTAAACGCTTTGCCAACTGCGGGGCAGCCCATCGCGCGATGGACGCCCTGTTGTTTCTGCGGGAAGAACACGGTTTCACAGCGGAAGACGTAACACATATTGATGTTTACGCCCCCCGCGTTCACTTCAATAATCTCATGTATGAGCGACCTGAAACAGGGCTTCAGTCGAAATTTTCCATTGAACATGCTTTGGCCATTTGCCTGGCACAAGGCGAATGCAGATTGGAAGATTTTGAAGATGAGGCGGCGGAGCGGTCGGAAATCCGGGCTTTATACCCGCTCATTAAGCGCAATCCCGTAGACAAATTAGAAGGTGAATTCCCCACATCAATTGAGGTCCATTTAAAAGGCGGGCAGAGTTTGCGTGAAGAACGCGCCTGGCCTTTAGGCTCGAAATGGAAGCCCTTTTCGGATGAGGAATATTGGCAGAAATTCGATATCTGTGCCAAACCTTCACCCAAGGCGGCTGAGATAAAGAAACAATTAGAATGTTTCCGGGAAAGCAGCAATGTACGGGAATTAATGACGACATTAAGATGGAAGCAGGCTTGAGGGGGAGCTTATGAACATTCTTATCATGGCAGCATCACGCAAGGGCGTAGAAGACAGCGTCGCCGCGATGCAAAATAAAAGCCACAAATGCCTCGTTACCATCGATGGCGAAGCCATGCTCACACGGGTTATTCAATCCTGCCTGGACAGTGGCTTGGCCGGGCAGATTTATATTTCCATAGAAAGTGAAGAGCCCTTACGCACTGTCCCGCGCCTATCAGACTGGCTTGATGATGGCACAATCAAAGTCACACCAAGCCGTGGCAATTTAGCCGATAGTGTATTGGCTGCAGTTGAGCATATGGACACCCCCTTCCCTTTAATGATTACCACCGGTGACAATGTCCTCCATCACGGTGCATTGATTTTTGACTTCATCACCCAGTTCAAAAAAGGCAGCGCAGACGTGGCCGTTGCCTTTACCGAAGCAACCGTCGTGCGGTTGGAAGCACCGGACGTCAAACTCGCCTATCATCGCTTGAAAGACGGCGAATTTTCGGCGTGCAATCTTTATGGCCTACGCAATGAAAATGCCTTGAAGGCCATACGGATATTTGAATCAGGCGGACAATTCGGCAAAAGGCATCTGCGCATTTTGAAGGCCTTCGGCATCATGCCGTTCATCTATTATAAATTCCGGCTTTTAGGCATAGATGCGCTGATGCACAAAATCGCACGCAATCTGGGCGTCACCGTGGATGTGCTTATGATGGACTATCCAGAGGGGCCGATTGATGTAGACAATCCCGAATTTTATGCCATTGCAGAGCGCATGCTGAAATCACGGGTGCAACAGGTTTAAAACCTCTTTCGCCGCATCCAGAATATTCGTGCCCGGACCGAAAATCGCCGCCACGCCAGCTTTGCGCAGGAAATCATAGTCTTGCGCCGGGATAACGCCGCCGACAATAACCTTGATATCCTCACCACCTTCTTTGCGCAGGGCTTCAATCAGTTCTGGCACTAGCGTTTTATGCCCAGCCGCCAAGGAGGACACACCAATGACATGCACATCATTTTCAACCGCTTGCCGGGCCGCCTCTGCCGGGGTCTGAAAAAGGGAACCCACATCAACATCAAAGCCAATATCCGCAAAAGCCGTCGCAATGACTTTAGCCCCACGATCGTGCCCGTCCTGCCCCATTTTTGAGACTAAAATCCGTGGGCGACGGCCTTCGGCTTCGGCAAAGGCTTCCACCTTCTCAACCAAGGCCCCAAAATCCGCATCCTGGCCATAAGCCTGTCCATAAACACCGCTCACAGTTCTCACCTCCGCCCGATGGCGCCCGAAAACATCTTCCATCGCCAAGGAAATCTCACCCAGCGTTGCCCGCGCACGTGCTGCATCAACCGCTAACGCCAGTAAATTCCCCTTAGCCTTCGCGCCTTCGCGCAAAGCATCAAGGCTGGCTTTAACTGACGCCTCATCACGCTCTGCCTTCACTTTATTCAAACGCGCAATCTGGGCCTCACGCACCGCCTTATTATCAATATCCAGGATATCGACCGGGTCTTCTTTTTCGAGGCGATATTTATTCACGCCGACCACAACTTCTTCGCCCCGGTCAATGCGCGCTTGTTTGGCCGCTGCGGCTTCTTCAATTTGCAGCTTAGGCCAACCGCTTTCGACCGCTTTCGTCATGCCACCCATGTCTTCTACTTCTTCAATCAGCGCCCAAGCCTGGTCGGCCAGGTCGCGCGTTAAAGATTCGATGTAATAGGAGCCACCCAACGGGTCGACGGTTTTGGTAATTCCACTTTCTTCCTGAAGAATAAGTTGCGTATTGCGAGCAATGCGCGCTGAAAAATCCGTCGGCAAAGCAATAGCTTCATCTAAAGCATTTGTGTGGAGAGACTGCGTCCCGCCCAAAGCCGCGGCCAGCGCCTCGATAGTTGTACGGACCACATTGTTATAAGGGTCTTTTTCAGTCAACGAGACACCAGAGGTCTGGCAATGGGTGCGCAGCATCATGCTTTTCGGGTCTTTAGCGCCAAAGTCTTTCATAATCCGCGCCCATAACATGCGGGCAGCGCGCAGTTTGGCAACTTCCATGAAGAAATTCATGCCGATGCAGAAAAAGAAGCTGAGACGCGGTGCAAATTTATCCACATCCAGACCCGTCTTTATGGCAGCGCGCACATACTCCATACCATCGGCTAGAGTGAAGGCCAGTTCCTGCGCCAAAGTCGAACCTGCTTCCTGCATGTGATAGCCGGATATCGAAATCGAATTGAAACGCGGCATTTTTTCAGACGTAAAGGCAATAATGTCAGAGACAATGCGCATGGAGGGTTCAGGCGGATAAATATAAGTGTTCCGCACCATGAACTCTTTCAGAATGTCATTTTGGATAGTGCCGGAGAGTTTCTCGGGCGTAACGCCCTGCTCTTCTGCCGCAACGATATAAAATGCCATAGTCGGAATGACTGCGCCATTCATCGTCATCGACACGGACATTTCGTCCAGCGGAATACCATTGAAGAGGATTTTCATATCCTCAACACTGTCGATGGCTACACCGGCCTTACCCACGTCGCCAACAACGCGAGGGTGGTCGCTGTCATAGCCGCGGTGTGTCGCCAAATCAAAGGCAACGGACAGGCCCTTTTGCCCACCCGCCAAATTCCGGCGGTAAAAGGCATTGCTTTCCTCAGCCGTAGAAAATCCAGCATATTGACGCACAGTCCAGGGGCGTTTCGTGTACATGGTCGCCCGTGGTCCACGTGTAAAAGGAAACAGCCCCGGCAGACTTTCCTCAACATCAGCCACATCATCCGAAGTATATAGCGGCTTAACCGGCACGCCTTCAGGCGTATTCCAGATAAGGCTGTCCGTTGACTCGCCTTTCAATTCCTTGTCTGCAAGGTCCTGCCAGTCTTTTATATTCTTTTTATCACTCATATTTCGCTCAATATGCTGCACTGCGAAAGGGGCCGCAGTATCGCGACCGCGACAGCCGGAGTCAATCCGGTACAATCGGTCTTGTACCATGGAGGTGACGATAGCTTGTAGGACTTAATCCCAAATGCCTTTCAAAGGCCTGGATAAAGCCCACACTGCCTTGATAACCAAGCTGCGCCGCGATTTCTTTTACACTGATATCGGTTTCTGCCAGTAATCGCCTGGCAGCGTCCAGACGCAGACGCTCAACAAATTTACCAGGCGGCCTGCCTGTGGCCTCCGTAAATTTGCGGTGGAAGCTTCGCGGCGTCATGCCTACCCGTTCCGCCAAGTCTTCCACTTTTAATGGATGGCTTAAATGAGATGAAATCCAATCGATCAAATCCGAAAAAGGACCGCTTGTGAGGCTCTGCGCTTTAAGCAAAGTCGAAAATTGCGTCTGATAACCAGGGCGATGGTGGTAGACAATTAAGTGGCGGGCAATCTTCATGGCAACATCACGCCCCAAATCCTCTGCCACCATCGCCAATGTCATATCAATTCCAGTAGTCACCCCGGCAGAGGTCCAAACAGGACCATCCTGCACATAAACACTGTGCCGATCGATAGAGACATCAGGGTGATGCTTTGCCATAAGGTCGCAAGCCTGCCAATGAGTTGTGGCGCGCTTCCCTTTTAGGAATTCAGCAGCACCTAATATAAAAGAACCGGTACAAACAGAGGCCACCCGCCTGGCACTTGCACCCAATCTTTTAATCTCCGCAAGCAGCGCTGTATCACGCGCGGCGCGAAAGCTCCCATGGCCCCCAGGCACCAACACCGTATCAACATCGCCGTCGTCTATCTCTTCAAAAGATTTGGACGTGAGTGAGAGATGAGAAGATGTCTCAATCGCCCCTCCCTTCAGGCTGACCAGCGATAAGCGGTAAGCCCCTTTTTGCTCCAGGGCTGCCGAGGCAAAAACCTCCCACGGGCCGGTGATATCCAGGTTTTGAACCCCTGGATATGCAACGATTATGATATGTTTGCCTGCATTTGTCATAATTGCATAATTTTATGTCATTTAAGACAGGGCCGACAAGTCTATTTTATCATTATCGATAAGGAGGCGTGTAAAATGCAAGATTTGAACATCGGTTTTCTACTATTCCCCGACCTCACTCAATTGGACATGACCGGGCCTTTTGAAGTCTTCTCACATATCCCTGGTGCAAAAATTCATTTGATATGGAAAGCCCTCACACCTGTTGCTTCAGATAAAGGTCTCATTTTCCAACCTAATATGAGTTTCGATCAATGTCCTGACTTGGACATTTTATGCATCCCCGGCGGCAAGGGTCAGCGCGCTATTATGGAAGATGCTGAGGTATTGGAATTTATAAAACGCCAAGGCAAAAACGCAAAATACGTCACATCAGTATGTAGCGGCGCGCTGTTATTGGGGGCCGCTGGTTTACTTGATGGCTATCGTGCGACAACTCATTGGAATTTCAAGGATGAACTCGCCGAATTTGGCGCCATAATAACTGATGGGCGCGTCGTCCGTGACCGCAATCGTTTCACAGGCGGCGGTGTGACTGCGGGTATTGATTTCGCCCTCACAATAGTCGCAGAACTGTTCAGTGAAGACCTTGCAAAATTGATACAGCTTGGCCTTGAATATGACCCGCACCCCCCATTTGACAGCGGCAGTCCGGAGAAGGCGGATGCCAAAACCATTACAATGGCAAAAATGGCTTTAGAGAAGCTGTAAGGCTGGATTTACACTTCCGTACAAATGGTAATTACAAGTTCAAAGCAGGGGTTTGAAAGCATTTGATAAAGTCATATTGGCCTTAAAATTGCTTCAAACCCCCAATTCACACTTTCCACAGTTTTAAAAGTTGCGTTGCGTCCGCGGTTTGTATTTTGCAAGGGGGATCAGCGCATGAAGAAATGTGCAATTTTCAGCGCCATTTGCGCCACTGTATTTTATCTTTCAAGCCCAGCCCAGGCTGTGCCAATTCCGGGCGATTTAGCAATTTCCGGCACACTTGATTTTGACAATTCACCATTTGGTGGTGGCGCGAGCAGCGTCATAGGGGATGCCATGACCAGTGGGTCTTTGAATTTAACCGCCGGTGGCGCCACGTCCACGACGACATTTGATGG
>JASFRS010000132.1:0-6896 GCA_050114795.1 Sphingomonadales bacterium | reverse complement strand
GATGCGCCAATTTACTCAAGCTTTTTCGAAGGTACGGAATTTGGGACGAATACAGGCGTGGACCTGGCCCAGATATTTATATCCCCGACGGTTGCCTATAAAATAAATGATAACCATTCTATCGGTGTCGCCTTTAACGCGGTGTTGCAATATTTCAGCGCGACGGGCCTGGCAAATTTCTGTGGCTTTACAGAAAATGGCGTTCCCGCGGGCATGCAGATTGCTTGTCCAGCAGACCCTGCGGCTGCGGTGGATGGGTTAACGGATCAAGGCAGAGATTGGTCCCATGGTTTTTCTGTGCGAATTGGTTATCAAGGGAAGCTGACGGACTGGCTCACTGTCGGCGCTTATTATCAATCCCGCACTCATATGACGCGTTTTGAGAAATACGATAATCTCTTCGCGGAAGGCGGGGATTTCGACATTCCTGAACATTTCGGCGGAGGCATTGCTGTCACGCCCTTTAAAGGCACGCTCTTCGCTTTTGATGTACAGCATATCCGCTATGCCAGCGTGAATTCCGTCGGCAATTTAAATACTGGTTTTACAGCGCCCGCCGCTTTTGGCTTAGGCCCGGCATTGGGTGATGAAGATGGCCCCGGCTTTGCCTGGCGTGATATGACGGTCTTCAAATTCGGTGTTGAGCAGCAGATTAGCGAAAAATTCCATCTGCGCGCCGGGTACAGCCACGGTCGCCAACCCATCCGCGATACGGAAACGGCCTTCAATGTCGTGGCCCCTGGCGTTATCGAAGATCATGTCACTGTCGGCTTTTCTTGGAAGCTCAGTGACCGCTGGGATATTCAAGGCTTTTATATGCACGGGTTCGAAGAAAACATCCGTGGCTCAAGCCGTGATAACCCGTTTAGCGCAGGTTTTGGAGATCTGCGCATGGAGCAAGACAGCTTCGGCTTTACCTTCGGCTGGAATTTCTAGGTCTTGAATAGGTGGTGTCTGAGATGTTCAGGCATCTCGACACCATCAAGGTTTTTGGGATCAGCAATCGGCTCCTGCGCATGTGTTCGCAGGGGAATGTGACCGGCCCAAATGGGTAATTTATAATCCCCTTCATCGTCCACTGAGCGGAAGCTCAGGACGCGAGGTTGATTGAACGATGATTTCGATAGCGAATTTCGATTTTCAGGCCCACCAATTCCTGCAATGACGGCTTATGACCATGCGGGTCGCTGTCTTTATGTGGGGAGCTTTTCTAAGATATTCTCTACAGGTCTGAAATTGGGCTATGTGGTTATACCCAAAGCCCTTGTTGAGATTTTTCATAAGGGTTTGAGGAATTACCCTTCAAAAGCGGCCTCGCCAGTTCAGAGGCCTTTGGCGCTATTTCTCAGGGATGGAGAATTCTCAAAACATCTGAAGCGAATGCGCCGATATTATGCGGAGCGCAGAGCAGAGCTGTCGTCATCAACCTGCTGAAAGGCCCGCTGGCGAAAGCCGTTCAGTTCAAAAACCATGAATCAGGTATGCAAATCGCGGTTTATCTGCCTCAGCATGTGGATGAACTCGCTTTGTCAAAGTCGTTGAAAGAGGCGGGTATCGATTGCCCACCTCTTTCGGATTATTGTTTCATGCCCATGAAGCACCCGGGCCTACTGGTTGGTTATTGTTCCAACACCGTTGAAGAACTGACATCTAAGGCAGGTGATTTTGTTCAGATTATCAAACAGGCGATGGCGTCTTAAAGCCCACCCATTTTGGACAGCTTGTCCCAGCTTTCGTCATCAATGGGCATCACAGACAGCCGTGATTGGCGCACAAGGGCGATATCATGCAGGCCTTCATCCGCTTTGATCGCTTTTAGCGTCACTGGGTTGGGCACCGCTTTATGGGCTTTGACATCCACGAGGCCGGAGCGTTCATCATTAGGATCAGGGTAAAATTCTTTGACGATTTCGACAATGCCGACAATTTCTTTGCCTTCATTTGAATGGTAGAAAAAGGCCAGATCGCCTTTTTTCATCGCACGCATATTGTTCAGCGCCTGATAATTGCGCACGCCGTCCCAATGGGTGGTGCCATCACGGACCATATCATCCCAACTGTATTTAAAGGGCTCTGATTTCACCAGCCATTTGGCCATTTTCTAATCCTTCTTTGCAAATTCAAACGCCGTATAATCCGGTTGACGCATTGTCCACCAATAGGCCACTGTCCAGCTAGGCCAGTTATTGGTGATTTTGCCGCTTTTGGTCTTGTACCAGTTCCCACAGTCTGCGTCCCAGACTGAATTTTTCAACTGTTCTTGAACGTCCGCGTTATAGCGGTCCATCACATCTTTTTTGACGTCGACACTGGCGGCACCAAGGTGTTTCATGCGGTGCAGCAGTTTCATCATATATTCCACCTGTCGTTCAACCATGAAGATGATGGAGTTATGCCCTAAATTGGTATTTGGGCCGTAAAGGATGAACATATTCGGAAAGCCGGACACGGTCGTCCCGCGAAAAGCTTCCGCCCCGTCTTGCCAGACATCGTCGAGCTTTTTGCCCCCATGTCCTGTAATTTCCATGGGTGCAAGAAAACCTGTGGTTTTAAAGCCTGTGCCGAAAATCATAACATCCGTGGGATGGCGTGTGCCATCCTCTGTCACAACAGCATTTGCTTCGATGTTTTTGATCGGGCTTGTGATGACAGACACATGATCTTGGGCCAAAGCGGCGTAATAATCATCGGAGATGAGGATGCGCTTGCACCCCACAGGAAAGTCAGGTGTGAGCTTTGCTTTTAAGTCCGGGTCTTTAATTTCCCGGTTCAAAGTTTTACTGGCTTCAGCCTTTAACACATGGCCGATAAGTGCGCCTTTATGGAAGCCTGCAAAACGGGCCTCCAATTTCCAGTAAATCCAGCTACGATAAAGCCGCATCAAGCCTGGAATATGGCGGAACATCCACTTAACCCAGGGCTTATAGGCTTTGTCACCTCGTGCGATCATCCAATTGGGGGAACGTTGGAAAAGGTGAACAGTTGCGGCCTCCTTCGCAACTTCAGGTACGAACTGCACAGCGCTGGCCCCTGTTCCCACAACGGCGACGTTTTTGCCTTTTAAATCCACGTTAAAGTCCCAACGCGCGCTGTGAAACTTGGGTCCCTGGAAATTTTCAAGGCCGGGGAGGGCGGGGATTTGTGGGCGGTTTAACTGACCAACGCCCATTACGATATAGCGAGAATGCCATTTGCGCCCGTCTTTTGCTTCGACCCGCCAGGTTTGGCTGGTGTCATCGAATTGCGCCGATGCTACCTCGGTATTTAATTCAAGCGCAGGGCGTAAACCGAAATCATCAACGCATTTTTCAAAATAGGCTTTGATTTCATCCTGACGCGAAAACACCCGGCTCCAATTCGGGTTGAGCGCGAAAGAGTAGGAATAAAGGTGCGATGGCACGTCACAGCCGCTGCCGGGATAGATATTGTCATGCCAGGTTCCACCTACACCATCTGATTTCTCAAGAATGACGAGGTCCTTGTATCCAGCCTTTTTCAACTGATAGGCTGCGCAAATGCCTGACATGCCGGCCCCTATGATGATTGCATCGAGGAGATTCTCACTCACCCCTTGACTGTCCATTACGCGTCCAATCTGTTATGTGTTTTGATAACTTTAACGGACTTGTCCCTCATGCGCCAAGCCCTCAAATATGAGTATGGGTTATGATGAAATTTGATAAGCGTGATTTCCTGAAACTGAGTGCGGCGGGTGCTTTGCTTGGCCCGACAATATTGAACCAGGCTTTGGCGCAAGGCGATATCCTACCTCGGGTCTCCAGTGCGAAGCCTATAAGTCGTCGTGAAAGAGGGGCGCGTGTGCAAAAAGTGCAAGCGTTGATGCAGGACGCAGGCATTGATGCATTGGTCATCGAGCCCGGCTCTACGATGATTTATTTCTCCGGCTTGCGCTGGTGGCGCAGTGAAAGGCTGACCGCCCTCGTCATCCCTAAAGAGGGCTACCCTAGTGTCGTGACACCTTATTTTGAAGAGCCTTCCATACGTGAAAGTCTGGAAATTATAGCTGATGTACGGACCTGGAATGAAAATGAAAACCCGTTTGAGAAAATAGTGGGATTTTTAAAAGACCGCGGTTACTCAAGCCCGCACGTCGCTATCGATCCTTATTCACGTTATTTCGTGTCTCAAGGCTTGAGTGCTGTTTTCAGCAGTCTTGAAATCTCGATGGGAGATGCATTGGTTAATGGCTGTCGCATGTTTAAAACGGATGCGGAGCTGGCTCTCATGCAGGCTGCTAACGACATCACATTAGCAGCCTATGCAAGGACGTACCCTAGAATTGAAAGGGGCATGCTGCCAAATGATGTTTCAGCACTGATGAATGACGCAACGCGCTCTTTGGGTGGCACACCTGAATTCTCTTTGGCGTTGCTGAATGAGGCCAGTGCTTATCCCCATGGTACGACGCAGCCTCAAATCGTTCGGGAAGGGTCAATTATTCTAATGGATTGCGGTTGTTCCTTCGAAGATTATCAATCAGATATTTCGCGCACCTTCGTATTTGGTGAGCCGACGAAAAAGCAAAGAGATGTCTGGCAAACCGTGCGTCGAGGCCAGGATATTGTCATGGAAGCAGCGCAATTGGGCGTGGCAGCAGGTAAGGTGGATGATGCTGTTCGCGGTTATTATGAAAGCTTGGGCTATGGGCCGGGATATCAAACGCCGGGCCTTTCGCATCGTACGGGTCATGGCATTGGTATGGACGGCCATGAACCGATTAATTTGGTGCAGGGCGAGACCGCAAAACTGCAACAGCGCATGTGTTTTTCCAATGAACCGGGGATTTATATTTTCAATGAATTCGGGGTGCGTATGGAGGACTGTTTCTACATGACGCAAAACGGCCCGCAGTATTTCAGCGAGCCGCAATCAACGATTGAACGTCCGGTTTAAGGATTGGGCGTTTCTTCTTCTGTTGCAGTTCTAGCTGCCCGCTGTACTTCCACCCAGGTCCTTGCATTGGCGTTGAAAGAATCGGCATAGGCTTGTTCTTCCGCCATGACCGCTTGAAGCTCCCTATTTAGCTCAGCAGTTTGTGCATTAATTTCATCTTGGGCCTGGGCAGAGAAAGTGTCAGATTTCGCATAGGCTTCGATACAATCGAGATAGACTGTGTTTGCGGCCTGATATTTCTCGAAAGACGCTTTATTCGCCATTACCTGGTCACGGTCGGCTGATTGTGGATCGAAAAGCTCCGGTGCCATTGGGCGTGGGCCGCATCCATGGTCAACTGCCCAGACGTTATTGCTGAACATTACTCCGGTTATCATACATGCCACGGCGACTTTCGATTTCATGTCTTATCCCCAAAATTAGAAATAACCCGTAAATAGTGGATGCTTTACCATGTAAATGTCAATGTACTGAATCTATCAAATAGGTATTGTAGATGCATGAAATAGATCGTTTCTTCTCACGATTTAAGTGGTTATGATGCATTGCTGGTGAAATGGGAGGGTGTATATGCCGGTTTCGACTTTAAATGTTCTAATTCATCTTTTGGGCGGTGGGTCTGTTTCTGAAGAACAACAGCAAGAATTATATCGTGAAACCCTTCTTCTGACTTTGGCGCGCGCGGCTTATGCTGATCGTAATGTGGCTGATGAAGAGGTTGCGAAAGCGCAGGAGCTTTATTGCAAACACACCGGGGAGAACCTCAGTGTGGCGGAATTTCAGCATGCCGCGCGCTCGGACCTATTTGAAACTATGCCGTTACAGCGCAATGTCTCACGCGCTGCTACTGTGCTGAGTATTGAAAGCCGTCGGGACATTGTAAAAGCGTTGGTCGCATTGGTGAAAGCTGATGAAAATATCAGTCCAAATGAAATTGAGTTTTTCAATACGGTCGTAAAAGCGTTAAACGTATCTTATGCCGACGTGGCAGGCCTCATCGCGTGAAGCTGATTAAGATAGACGCAGCGCGGTGAGCGTGCGCTGCGTCTATAATCATGCTTTTAGAGGTTTAAATGGACTATAAATTAACTGAGGAACAAGCCGCTATACAGGATATGGCGCGTAAATTCACTGCGGATGCTATCACCCCTTATGCAGCGGAATGGGATGAAAAACATCATTTCCCGCGTGATGTTATCCAACAGGCGGCTGAACTGGGTTTTGGCTCTATCTATGTCAGTGAAGAATCCGGTGGTATTGGCCTTGGTCGCTTGGAATCTGCACTGATTATGGAAGCTATGGCCTATGGTTGTGCTTCAACATCCGCCTTCATTTCCATTCACAATATGTCATCTTGGATGATTGACACTTTTGGCTCTGATGAAGTCAAAAGCCGTTATTTGCCGCGGCTGATTACAATGGAAGACATCGCCAGCTATTGCCTGACGGAGCCTGGTTCAGGCTCAGACGCTGCGGCTTTGAAAACGCGGGCGGTCTCTGATGGTGATGATTATGTGGTCAGTGGCTCTAAGGCCTTTATTTCAGGGGCAGGAGCCAATGAAGTCTATGTAACCATGGTGCGCACAGGTGAGGACGGGCCTAAAGGCATTTCCTGTCTGGTCATAGAAAAAGATATGAAGGGCGTATCTTTTGGCGCCAATGAACGCAAATTGGGCTGGCATTCTCAGCCAACGGCGCAGGTGATGTTTGATGAGGTCCGTGTGCCTAAATCCAATTTAGTCGGCAAAGAGGGCGACGGCTTTAAAATCGCTATGGCCGGGCTTGATGGCGGCCGGTTGAACATTGGTGCTTGTTCTTTGGGTGGTGCGCAGCGCTGCCTGGATGACGCTGTTACTTATGTCAAAGACCGGCGCCAATTTGGCAAGGCAATTGCGGATTTCCAAAACACCCAATTTACGCTAGCGGACATGGCTACGGATTTAGAGGCAGCGCGGGCGCTGCTCTATATCGCAGCATTGAAA
>JASFRS010000131.1:0-6943 GCA_050114795.1 Sphingomonadales bacterium | reverse complement strand
GGGGGCACTTTATGGACAACCCGCTTTCAAATATATTGCGTTTTGGTGACCCTCGCTTGAAACAGGTCTGTGATACCATTATGGACGGCATGATCGATGATGGGGAGGTCGAGCAACTGCTAAGAACACTCCATGCGTTTCGTGCTCACCATGGTTGGGGACGGGCTATATCCGCCTGTCAAGTCGGGATCATGAAGCGCATGATTGCAGTTCATTTGGACGGTAAGGACCATGTCCTTGTTAATCCAGAAATCATTTGGAAGTCCCATGGCATGACCGAAGTCTGGGATGACTGTATGAGCATGCCTGAGATTGCAGTGCGCGTCCGTCGTCACGATAGCATCTCTTTGTCTTATATTAATCTCGATGGTCAGCCATGCGCGTTTGAGCGTGTGGATTTTGATGTATCCGAACTCCTCCAGCATGAAATGGATCATCTGGATGGTATCATTATGACTGACCGTATGTGTGCAGGCTCGCTGGTCGTTGCCCATGAAAATAGGCACCTTTTGGAACGGGCTTAAGCCAGAACAGCACTTGCTATATGGTAAGTCAGCCCTGCTGAAACATAAGCCAGTGTTGCCAGATATAAAAAGGCGAAACTTGTCCATTTCCAGGAATTTGTTTCACGTCGCATGGTGGCCAATGTTGCAAAACACTGCGGCGCGAAGATATACCAGGCCAGGAAGGCAAGGGCGGTTGGTAACTCCCATGCATTTTGTAGCGCACTGGCAAGGCTCTCCACATTTTCTTCCGCATTTTGAACAGCATAGACAGTGCCAAGGGCACTAACCGCCACTTCGCGCGCAGCCATGCCAGGAATAAGTGCAATAGCGATTTCAAGGTTAAAGCCAATGGGGGCTAAAATCGTTTCAAGAATGGAGCCGATACGCCCTGCAAAACTGTCTTTCAAGCCTGTAGCCGAAAGAGGGAAGCTAACCAGGAACCAGAGCACAATTGATGTCCCCAAAATAATTGTGCCTGCCCGGCGCAAAAAGGCTGAGGCGCGGGTGTAGAGGCCGATCATAAAATCGCGTAAATTAGGCAATTTATAGCTGGGTAACTCCATGATCAGGGGTTGCGGGCGGCTTTTAGTCACTGTGCGTTTTAAGACAAAAGCCACAACAACAGCGCTTATGACCCCTATGACATAGAGGCCGAACATGACGACGCCCTGTAAATTAAAGGGTCCGACAGCCTGCTGTGGAATGAAGGCAGCGATAATCAACGTGTAAACTGGTAAGCGCGCAGAACAGGTCATGAGTGGCGCTATCATGATGGTCGTCAAACGGTCTCGTTCATTGTCAATAACGCGCGCGGCCATGATCCCAGGAATGGCGCAGGCAAAGCTGGATAACAGGGGGATGAAGGCGCGCCCATTCAGCCCGACCCGTGTCATTAACCCATCCATCATGAACGCCGCACGGGCCATATAGCCTGAGGCCTCCATAATCAAAATGAAGGAAAACAAAATTAGGATTTGGGGGAGAAAGACAATAACACTGCCCACGCCCGCTATAATGCCATCGACAAGCAGGTCTTGCAGCCACCCAGCAGGAAGCAGGTTCCGAACCCACTCGCCTAAAGTGATTGCACCCGCATCGATGGCATCCATTGGCGCATTCGCCCAGGAGAACACCGCCTGAAATATCAGAAATAAAAGCGCAAAGAGAACAAGCGGGCCAGATACCGCGTGAAGAACCACTTTGTCTAAGATGCGTGTCGCGCGATTGATGATGGGTTCGTGCAGAATAACCTCACGTGCGATTCTGCGCGCTTCCTGCTGCAATTCTTTTAAGCTCACGGCTTCAGCAACGGGTGCTGTGGCATTTTCCGCTTTTTCCGTCAGAACAGAATCCAGCCGTTTAATTAAATCTGCACGCCCCTCTTTTCTGGTGGCTCTTGTCGTTACAACAGGTACGCCTAAAAGAGATTCCAGCTTGGCGATATCAAGCTCTAGCCCGTCCCGCGTTGCTAAATCAATCATGTTCAGTACGGCAATCATCGGCTTGCCGAGTGTGCGAAGCTGTAATACAGAGTGAAGGTGGGTGCGAATATTGGCCGCATCCATAACAACCAGCAGCAAGTCCGGGGACGCACCTTGTTCTGTCGTGCTTCTTAATGTCTCAACAGCTACACGTTCATCTGCCGAACGCGGTGTCAGGCCATAAATCCCCGGCAAATCGACCAGTTCAATCCTGGTTCCGGCTTTTGTTGAGAAAAACCCTGATCGCGTTTCAACCGTCGCCCCTGGATAATTGGCAACTTTGGCCCGACCACCGGTCAGACCGTTGAAAAGCGTGGATTTGCCGCAATTTGGGGCACCAACCAATGCGATACGAGCTGCAGTCATGACGCAATCTCCACATGGATGGCGGCTGCCTCATCTTCCCGAAGGGCAATAAGTGTCTGGTTCAAGCGCGCACAAATTGGCTTCTTTTTTGTCGCAAGGGGACCGAAGTGAATAATCTCAATATCGTCACCTTCAGCAAAGCCAATTTCCCGCAGCTTATCTTCCAATTCCGCATCTAAAGCATCAATTGCAATTATCTGGGCGGGAGTATCCTTTTTTAATTCGTGCAAACGCATTTCAACATCCAGGCAAAGCCGTGTTTATATGTGCCTTCTATTCCATAGTTAAGAATGACTTGCAATCACATTAATATCCTGTATGCAAATGACTCTCATTTTTAGTTGCGATTGCATGTAGGTAGCATATCCATGAAAACTCCCATAATCACAATAGTTTCCGCTCTTATAGCTTTTGGTGCCCAGGCTCAAACTCAAGGTGAGGAATTGCTGGCACAAAATGGTGAAAGTGATGCACCGGTTGAGGAAATCGTAATTCTGGGACAAAAATTATCGCATTCTTTGAACGACGTAACCTCCAGCGTATTCATTGAGACGGCAGAGGAAATTGCACGTGAACCGGTGAGAAACCTCTATGACCTTGTCGTTCGCATACCAAATGTTACTTCGTCCTTTGGTGGGCAAGGCTTTGCGATTCGTGGTGTAGATCAACGAGGTGTGGGTGGTTCGGGTCAAACATTGTCGATCTATGTTGATGATGCACCGCTTGGGAATCGGGCGGCATTTTTCGGACCGACTGATGCCTGGGACCTGGGGCAGGTGGAAGTTTATCGTGGACCGCAGTCGACTAATTTTGGTCGTAATGCTCTTGCTGGGGCCATTTACATTCGCACGCAAGATCCTGATTATGAATGGGACTTTAAAGCCCGTGGTGAAGTTGGAAACAATGACGCTTTTCAGGGGGCTTTGGCGCTTGGCGGTCCTATCGTGGACGATGTTCTTGCGTTCCGGGTTTCGGGTAGCTGGCGGGAAAGTGATGGCTTTGTTCGCAATACACTGCTGGATGAACCTGCCGACAAGCGAGAACAACAAACGGCTCGTATTAAGTTCCTGTTCGAGCCTGCGGATAATCTGCGCATCATATCGACCACGACTTATAATGAAAATTATGCCGGGCAGGATTTTCTATCCCCAAGCAATGGCGACTTTGTAAGCGCCCTATCGGCGGGTCAAGTAAACCGTGAAGTGCGGCATGATATTTCTGGCCGTGAAGGGACGGAAACCTTTCTGCAATCGGTGAATGCCGTCTGGTCGATTAATGATGAGTGGGAATTACAGTCCATCACTTCCTATCAAACGACGGATATCTTACGACTGGAAGATGCTGACCGTAGTGCGGCATCGCTTGCGGTTCTGAATAGGGAAGGAACGGACCGTGCAATTTCAGAAGAATTGCGTCTGAGATTTGCCAATGAGCGTTTGAACGCTTTGGTCGGCTTTTATTTTGTCGATAGCGAAGAGGGTTTTGATGAAGACTTTGTTATTCCCGCATCAGTCGTCAATCCCTTGATACCGCCAAGCCTCTTGGTTTCCCGTGGGTCTACAGTCGAACAAGATGCGCGAAATTATGCCGGTTTCATTGATGGAGATATCAAGCTTAATGAGCAGTTTGACCTGCTTTTGGGTCTTCGTTATGACCATGAACGTCAGAATGATTTTCAAGGCACAACCACGGTCTTTATCACGGATATCCCACCGGGCTTTGAGTTTCTGCGCGCTTTTGAAGGCAGTGAAGAAGGCGGAAGTAGCGCCAGCTTTGATGCCTGGTTGCCAAAAGCTGGTGTGCGCTGGCACGCTCATGAAGATGTGACTGTGGCTTTTGTCGCGCAGCGCGCCTATAGGGCCGGTGGTGCGGACTTCAACTTCATTGACGGTAGCCTTGATAGTTTTGATCCGGAGTTTTTATGGAATTATGAAATTTCAACCCGTGCGACGCTGCTCGATGGTCAATTGAGCTGGAACAGCAATTTATATTATTCCGACTGGAAGCGGCAGCAGGTCCGTGTGCCGCTTGAATCGCAATTTCAGATATTTGAAACTGTGAATGCGGGCTCATCCTCACTCTATGGATTTGAGACGGATTTATCTTATGCTGTGAATGCGGATCTAGAAATTTACGCGGGCTTTGGTTATTCCATCGCGGAATTTGATGATTTTGCCAATGCGGACTTTGATCCCACTGCCCCTGAATCTGAAGACAATCAGCCTAATTTTCGCAACAACCGTTTTCCTTATGCACCGCGTATTTCCTTCAATGGTGGGTTTGACTATACGCATAATAGTGGCGTATTCGGCGGTTTGGATGTGAATTATCAATCCTTCAGCTATGGCGATGTTGTCAATATAAGTGAAAACCGCAATGACGCCCGCACATTGGTGAGTGGGCGGCTAGGGTATCATGTGACGGAAAATATCACTGTTACAGCTTTTGTGAGAAATCTGTTTGATGAGGATTATTTTACACTGGTTGACAGAGATGAGGGTCTGGCGCGTCTTGGAGACAGCAGAACTTGGGCGGTTCGCCTGGATGTGGATTTCTAATTCATGATCTCCAGCGCAATTCCAATTGGTTATCTGTGCACACTCGGACTGCTTTATTTGGCATGTTTTGGCCTTTTTCAAGCAGCACCGCAGCGTGCAACCATTGACTTGCTTATGACCAACAGGGTTGCTCGCCTTCGGACAAAAGTAGCAGCCTGTTTGTTGTTGCTTTTGTCTTTTCTCCTGATTTTGCAATTGCAGACTGTGGCTCGCGCAATACCAACATGGCTGGGCATGTTGAGCCTGATGGGCGGACTCAATCTGCTGACGGCTGCAATGATGCCGGCGCAGCATAGTCGCAGTGCCTTGATGGCAGCATTGGTATCGCTTTCATCTGGAGTGTGGCTAAGCTTAAAGGCATTAATATGAACCTAGCCATAATTACCATTTCTGCATTGGTTTTGATTTTATTGGTTCTGCTGACCTGGAAAAAACCACGCTTGTCGGCTGTTGTTATCTGGGCTTTGCTTGCCACAATATTTACTTGTGCAGTCTTGCTTAAGGTTTTGCCTGGAAATTTTGCTGATAAAGCATTGTGGATCACATTGTTTTTCCCGCTTCTTTGGGCTTTGTTTCAAACATGGGTGTATTGGGAAACGAAAGCCTGGCGCGCTGTATTGAGCCTTGTTGTTCTAACCATCTCCGGCGCGCTATTCGTATTTTTTGGTGGTTCTGTTGCTTAAGGTATTTGAAATGGAGCACGGTCGTTATCGCCGCCTTTATGATTTGCACAGTTGGTCAGGTGTAATTTTTGGGCTGTTCATATTTATTGTTTCGATATCAGGCTCTTTCGCTCTGTTTCATGAGGAAGTTCTTAGCTGGGAAGACCCAGCTAGGCGATTGCCCAAAGCAGAATTTCCTGCCCCTCTCCATAATAAATTTGAAAATTGGGTAAGTCTTAATGCGGAAGGCAAATCAATTGACTTCCTAAAACTTTCCTATCCTGACAGTGTCACACCTTATTATGAGGCCCTGCTTATAACCAAAGATGATGCAGGTGATGTGATGCGGTTGGAGCAACGCTGGAATGCAGAGACTGCCGAAAATATTCCGCGCCGAGGCGCTGGTGTGTCAGATTGGATATGGAATTTTCATCGTGACCTGATGTGGCCCGATCAATTTGGAGGGCGCACCATGGGCTTGGCATTAGTGGGTGTTGCCGGTGTTGTCCTGCTCTTATCAATTATCTCGGGGGTTCTGATTCATAGAAAAATATTTTCACAAATATTTACATTGCGCGTTCACCGTTCACAGGCGCTCAAATGGAACGATGCGCATAAGGTTTTCGGCATATGGGGTTTACCATTTTATGCCATGGTCGCATTCACAGGATCGGTTTTGGGTATTGTTATCATATTGGCCCCAATCGTAGCGACCTTGTCCTTTAAAGGTGATCAGCAGGCCGTTTATGATGCCGTTTTCGGCGAAAAATTGGCCCCCGCAGGCGTGGAATCCCCGATGTTTTCATTGGACCGTATCGCGAGCTTTAGTCACCCTGAAAGCCGCATGCCAATCGCTCATGTTGTGATAGAAAATTGGGGCGATGTCACAGCGCGCTATGAGCTGCAATTTCCAGCAGATAAAGAAATGGCTCTTTTGGATGCCTATAAGATTAGCGGCGTTACCGGAGAGCGCGTCGCTTATCCATTATTAGATACACCCTCCAACGCTTCCCGTTTTGTAAACGCCGTTGCACCCTTGCATTATGGAAGCTATGGCGGTTTGGCTTTAAAACTCTTGTATTTTTTGCTGGGCCTCTCCCTTGCAATTATCTCCGCCTTAGGTGTGTTGATGTGGATCGACCGTCGGAGGAATGGCGGCAAAAAATATAAAAGCCTCCACCATATTCTGACGGGTGTGACGGCGGGTGCGCCTTTAACCTATGGTGCGATATTCATTTTGGACAAAATCTATTTAGGGGCGGAAGCGTCAAGACTTGCCTGGACTGGCGTTTTGTTTTTCACCATATGGTTGGCAGCTATTGTCTATGTTTTTATCCGCAAAAATGATCGCGCGGCTTTCCGGGAAACGT
>JASFRS010000130.1:0-6961 GCA_050114795.1 Sphingomonadales bacterium | reverse complement strand
ATGTAATCCAATGGCACGAGGTAACGGGTCATCTTTGTGCATTGCATTCCACGCCGTAAATTTCTCCGCAGCATCCTTTAAGACCGGAAATTGCTCTCGTATCGCACGTTTTAGAATCGGTAAAAGCGTATCTGGAATGACATCACCGGGCAGAAAATCCCCTTCCAAGGGGGTCGGAGGGTTTTGCATACGTTCCACCCAAGCTCCAACTTTGGGGGCCAGCTTTTTCATAAGCTCACCTGATTTTGGGTCGCGGTAAAGATGCGCATAAAGCGGGCCAATTAGCCCAAAATCCCCAATTGATGGACGGCCACCAAAGAGATAATCATATTTTGAGAAATGCGCGTCCAACTCCCCAAGCAAAGCCTCATAAGACTTTTCAATTCCCGGGATTGTCTCCTTCGTAACGCCAAGCAAAGGAACAAAACCTTGAAATGGCGCCGAAACCTTTTCGCCCAGTTTCAATTGCGCCTCTTCACCCGCATCGGGCATCAACGCCGCACCAAATTCGCGCACGACCCATTGCTTATTATAGTTCCAGCGATAATGCATGGCTGGAATAACGAGCCACTCATCGCCATAAAGCTCCAATAAGAGCGCAGCGAGGTGTTGCTTTGGTGTATCAGGATAAACGGATGGCCCCCCAACCCGTTTCTCGAAATAATCAATGATATCGGTGGTGTCCTGTACATAAGTACCATCAATTGTCTTCACGACAGGAATCACGGGATAACCGACAGCAGGAATAATTTCATTGCGGTAAATATCCTGGCTTGGCGGAATCTCATCAAAATCTATGGATTTCCATCGCAGGTAAGCGCGGGCTTTTCCTGAGAAGAGTGAGAGTTCTGCCCCATATAAAATATGCTTATCCTGCATGATTATTCCTTATTTCTGGATTTCATATCCCAGCATAGATCGTTGACTTGGGAGCGCAAGTGAGCGCAGCATGAGCATGCATTGAAACAGGGGGGAAATGCGAAATGAACAAATTCAATCCACAATTGGGCCTGTTAGCCCGTGTGTTTTTAGGCGTTTTGTTTCTCTTATCCGGCATTGGGAAACTACAGGGTTATGAAGGTTTCCAAAGCTATATGGAAGCTGGCGGTGTACCCGGTGCCTTGGCTCCATTAGTTATCGCTGTTGAGATTATTGCAGGTGCGGCCGTCATAATTGGCTTTCAAGCACGTTTAGCAGCATTGCTGCTGGCTGGCTTTTCAGTGCTGGCCGCCATTCTTTATCACACTGACTTTAGGAACCAGATGCAGATCGCCATGTTTTTGAAGGACTTTGCTATTGCAGGCGGAATGCTTTTGGTCTTCATCCATGGGCCGGGCGCCTATGCGGTTGGAAAAGACAAATAAAGAAAAGGCCGCCGAAACCTCGGCGGCCTTCATTTTTAACGTGCAAACGGTTTGGCTTAGAAGCCCATACCACCCATGCCGCCCATATCAGGCATTGCAGGGGCCGCAGGTTTATCTTCCGGAATTTCTGCAACCATAGCTTCAGTGGTGATCAATAGACCAGCAACGGAAGCTGCATCTTGCAGAGCTGTACGGACGACTTTAGCCGGGTCGATCACACCGGATTTGACCAGGTCTTCATATTTCTCAGTTTGAGCATTGAAGCCGAAATTATGGTCTTTCTGCTCAAGCAGTTTGCCAGAAATCACAGCGCCATCGAAGCCAGCGTTTTGAGCGATTTGGCGAACCGGAGCTTGAAGCGCACGGCGGATGATGTCCACACCACGGGTCTGGTCATCATTTTCGCCTTTCAGGCCTTCCAGAACTTTCGTTGCATAAAGAAGAGCCGTACCGCCACCAGGGACGATGCCTTCTTCAACAGCGGCGCGGGTTGCGTGAAGCGCATCATCAACACGGTCTTTGCGTTCTTTCACTTCAACTTCCGTTGCACCGCCGACTTTGATCACTGCAACACCGCCGGACAATTTGGCCAGGCGCTCTTGCAGTTTTTCACGGTCATAGTCAGAAGATGTGGCTTCGACTTGCGCACGGATTTGTTCGCAACGCGCTTTGATATCTTCTGCAGACCCTGCGCCATCAACGATCGTGCTGTCATCTTTAGTGATGGTGACGGTCTTAGCTGTACCCAGCATGTTCAAATTGACGTTTTCCAGCTTGATGCCAAGGTCTTCAGACACGACTTGACCACCGGTCAAAATGGCAATGTCTTCCAACATGGCTTTACGACGGTCACCAAAGCCTGGAGCTTTAACCGCAGCAACTTTCAAACCACCGCGCAATTTGTTGACCACGAGGGTGGCCAAAGCTTCGCCTTCCACATCCTCAGCAATGATGAGAAGCGGACGGGAAGATTGCACAACGCTTTCCAGGATAGGAAGCATGGCTTGCAGATTGGAGAGTTTTTTCTCGTGAAGAAGGATATATGGATTTTCCAACTCAACGGTCATTTTCTCTGCATTTGTAATGAAATACGGAGACAGATAACCGCGGTCGAATTGCATACCTTCCACAACGTCCAGCTCGCTTTCCAGACCTTTGGCTTCTTCAACGGTGATCACGCCTTCTTTGCCAACTTTTTCCATGGCTTCAGAGATCATGCGACCAACTTCAATTTCGCCATTGGCAGAGATGGTGCCGACTTGCGCGATTTCGTCTGAAGCTTTGATGGAGCCTGCACGGCCTTTCAAATCTTCAACAACTTTAGAAACAGCGAGATCAATACCGCGCTTCAAGTCCATGGGGTTCATGCCAGCGGCAACAGATTTCAAACCTTCGCGAACGATGGATTGAGCCAATACTGTTGCAGTGGTCGTGCCGTCACCAGCCACGTCATTCGTGCGGGAAGCCACTTCGCGCACCATTTGCGCGCCCATGTTTTCAAATTTGTCTTTAAGTTCGATTTCTTTCGCGACCGTTACACCGTCTTTGGTGATGCGTGGTGCGCCGAAAGATTTATCGATTACCACATTACGGCCTTTGGGGCCCAATGTTACCTTGACTGCATCGGCGAGGATATCCACGCCTTTTAACATGCGGTCGCGGGCGTCTGAATGAAATTTGACGTCCTTAGCTGCCATCGTCTTCGTCCTTTATTCCTTAGAGATTGGCATTAAACTCAAAACCCTGAGGTGATTAATCAATCACGCCCAGAATGTCGGATTCCTTCATGATCAACAGCTCTTCACCGTCGACCTTCACTTCAGTGCCGGACCATTTGCCAAACAGCACTTTATCGCCGGCTTTCACATCCAGCGCGATCAATTTGCCTGCGTCGTCGCGCGCGCCGGCGCCAACTGAGACAACCTCGCCTTCCTGCGGCTTTTCTTTAGCGGTGTCGGGAATGATGATCCCGCCTGCGGTTTTTTCTTCGCTTTCTAAGCGACGGACCAGCACACGGTCATGCAAGGGACGAAAGCCCATGGTGTTCAACCTCCTGATTTGAACCTCCGGATCACCTATGACCCGGTGTTCAGTTGCTTAATTTACAACCTCATTATTAGCACTCATCAACAAGGAGTGCTAATGGCGCGAATATGGGCATCTACAGGGGTGTGTCAAGGGCAGCGCTTTGAATTTTTTACATTCGACAAAAAATCAAAGCCGCATGTCTTGAAGCCAAGGGAAATTAAAGGAGTAATGAGAGTGGCCTACCAACCTAATTCACTGAAATAACGTACGGGGTAAACGAATACAACGATATCTTTCCCGCACCCCAACCAAGCTCATTGTTATAGAGAATAAGCGATATTTGGAGATAATAATCTAACTGATTCTCCGGAGCATGTAATTTGAACAACCTTAAGGACCGTATATAGGAATTTTGAAGGCTTATTAAATTGCTTGATTGAATTGGGTGCAAAACCCTTTTGTCTAGGTTAAAGTTCCAAGCCAGTCTTGTCATTCGTATTAAAAGGTCAAAATGTTGAAACCGGGTTTCTTTTCATTCTTCGCTTTTCTTATCGCTGCTCTTACTTTGCCGGCCCATTCAACCACTGCGCAAAATATTGATATTTCGGCTTTGGATCAATCAAAGCTGCGCGTCTTCGGCGCTGTGAACACCCCCCGCGCTCTGGATGAGGCAACTTTTGTTCCCCTTGACCTTGCGGGGTTTGTTGGGGGGCTAGAGCCGGTTGTTTCAGTCCGGGTTAATAACGCCGTTAAGGCTTATCCTGTTCGCATTCTCGCCGTACATGCGGTTGTTAATGACACATTAGGTGGCGAATCCATCTCCATCACCTATTGCGGACCCTGTTCTAGTGCAACTGTGCTCAAACGCGGGGAGCGCAAATTGAGAAGCGCCGGTGCGCTCTATGATGACACCTTGTTAATTGCAGATGAGCGCGGACAAGGCTATTGGCTCCAAAGAGATGGCGCATTAATGGCTGGAAATGGGGGGGATTTACCCCTTTTAAATGCAAAGCTGATTTCAATGGCGCGTTTCCGGCAGGAAAATGCTGGAAATGCAAATGCTTTAGTCCTGCGTGACAGCCCGCAATCACGTATTCCAAGCGAAACCGTTATTTCGCTTCCAAATGCGACAGTCCAAGGTAGTTCTGATCTCGAAGAAGAAGCAGAAGATGACGATACGCCTGATCAAAAAATCCGCATCCTTGGCGATAAAGCCTGGTCACTTGAGCTGTTGAATCAGGAAAAGCAAGCCGGGCAGTCCGACGTCATTATTCTTTGGCAGCCCGACAGCAGCTTTGACAAACGTAGCGTTCAAGGGCCCAAGCCCAATTAGGGAGTTGATCTTTCAAGCATCCTAGTTTCAAATTCCATTTCAACGCTGAGGATTAAACGGGCGAGAGGAATGGGGTATGTCTCTATGCGTGGCGATCATCGGGTCAGGGCCAGCTGGCTATTATACGGCTGAAGCTTTGGTTAATGCCTTAGGCGACGATGTCTGTATAGACATCATCGATCGCTTGCCCACACCTTATGGCCTTATTCGCGCCGGGGTTGCGCCAGATCATCAAAGCATTAAAGGTGTGTATCGTCGGTACGAAAAAACCAACCTTCTCAATAATGTGCGCTTTGTAGGCAATATTGATGTAGGTGATGCCATAACGATTGAAGAATTGCGTGATCTCTATGACGCTGTTGTATTGGCGGTTGGCGCACCGAAAGACCGCCCCCTTGGCATTAAAGGCGATAGCTTGGATGGCGTTATAGGATCCGCTGCCTTTGTTGGCTGGTATAACGCACATCCAGATTTTGAAAAATTACACCCAAATTTGAACATTGATACCGCGGCCGTAATTGGCAATGGCAATGTGGCCATCGATGTGGCGCGGGTGCTAGCTAAAACGCCGGGAGAGATGGAGAATTCCGATCTTGCCCGGCATGCTGCTGAAATCATTCACAGCTCAACCTTGAAACATATTTATATGTTCGGACGCCGTGGCCCCTTAGAAGCGAAATTTACGCCAAAGGAATTGGGGGAGCTAGGGGAATTGAGTAATTGCGTTACAGTTGTGAACCCGGACCATCTGCCCAAAGAGGTGGGCGATATTGACCCGGCAACCCGGAAAAATCTGACGCATTTGGAGGCCTTTGCCAAGAACATTCCAGGCTCCAAACCCCTCACCCTTCACATTGAATTTTATGCACGTCCGACCGAAGTCCTTGGAACCGATAAAGTCACCGGCCTGCGACTAGAACACACCCATGTCGAAAACGGCCATTGTGCGGGTACAGGGGACTATTTTGATATTGAGTGCGGCCTGGTTGTGCCTTGTATCGGTTATCGAACCATCCCCATTCCAGGCGTGCCTTATGATAATGACCGAGGACGTTTTCAAAATGAAGACGGCGTAATCGAAGATGGACTTTATTGCACCGGCTGGGCCAGGCGAGGACCATCCGGCACAATAGGCACAAACCGCCCGGACGCCTTTGAAATCGCAGAACAGATAGCATCAAACATTAAAGATGGTGGCAAGGCCGGGCGCGCGGGTTTAGATACTCTCGTGAAGGAAAGAGACCTTTGGGCTGTCACATTCCGTGACTGGAAGCGGATTGAAGAAGCCGAAGCCCATGCGGCTAAAGGTACGGCTCCTCGCGCAAAATTTGCCAGCCGCGAAGAACTGTTAGCCGCATTAAAATAACATTTAGGCAGATTTTTTGACTTAATACCTGGACCCACGCCCAGGCTGTTCCTACATTAGTTGCACTAATTACACGCAGATATGAGGCTTTGAAATGCGCTTTATCCGGACTGCTTTCCGTTGGCTATGGAATATTCTCAAATTTTCCCACACATTGGTTTTTGGGACACTAGCTCTGATCTTGTTGATTTTTCTATTCATAAATCCATTTGCGAAAGAGCCAATTACAGTACCCAAAGATTCCGCCCTCGCCGTATATTTAGAGGGACGCGTTGTTGAACAACTTACATCAGTAGACCCCTTCGAAGCCGCCTTTGGCGGACCAAGTGCTGTCCCAAGAGAAGTTCTTTTATCTGACATTTTAGAAGCGATGGACCGGGCCTCATCGGACAAGCGCATTAAAATGATGTATTTACGGCTGGACCAGTTTGAAGGCGCCCTCCCTGGGGCCCTGCATCAATTAGTCAACGGTATTCGTAGCTTCAAGGAAAGCGGTAAGACTGTGGCTGCCTATGGCAATGCATATAGCCAGGCACAATATCTCCTTGCCGCTCAAGCGGATCATGTTTTCATGAACCCTTATGGTGGCACATTGATCACCGGCTATGGCGCTTATCCTCTTTATTTTGCTGAAGCACTCGAGAAACTAAAGCTTTCTACACATGTGTATAAAGTCGGCACTTATAAATCCGCCATTGAACCCATCATCCGCAACGACATGTCTGAAGCAGACCGAGAAGCTAAGACCGCATTCTTGAATGCCTTATGGGATGCTTATCGTGAGGATGTTCATGCCGCACGCGGGGATAAAGGCGTAAATCTAAGTGCCGATTATAATGAGGTTCCTGAGCTATTGCGCTCAGCCGGCGG
>JASFRS010000129.1:0-7007 GCA_050114795.1 Sphingomonadales bacterium | reverse complement strand
CGTCGGTATTCTCCTCTTTAACGCCAAAGGCGAAGTGTTTGTCGGTCAGCGTATTGATACGACTGCAGAAGCTTGGCAGTTACCACAGGGTGGTGTGGATAAGGGCGAAAGCCCCCGCGATGCAGCCTTACGCGAACTAACGGAGGAAACCGGCATAAATAAAGCCCATATTATTGCGGAGACCGTTGACTGGATTGCCTATGACCTGCCTGAAGATTTACGCGGTCGCATGTGGGGTGGAAAATTCAGGGGCCAGAAGCAAAAATGGTTCGCCATGAAATTTGAAGGCGACGATGCTGATATTAATTTGAACACCCACGATCCCGAATTCAAAAGCTGGAAATGGCAACCCATCGAACAGCTCACCGAAATCATTGTTCCCTTTAAACGCGGTGTTTATGCGGAGCTTATTCGCCGCTTTGAACCCTTAGCGGAACGGATTCGCACGGGTGAGATTTAACTTCCATCCTTGACGTATTTAAGCGTTTTGCCTCTGCTTGGTTCCAAGAAAACCAACATTCATGATTTCACGCGAAACTGGCATGATGCGTCGAGAGAGTCTTGGCTTCCCCTACAACTTCCCGCAACCTAACACCCGATGCATATATGGTTATGCGTTTTTGTAAATTGGGGTGTATGGCACTGCATATTGTCGAACCCATCAATATAGGTCACTATCCTCAGGCAAAAAGTGCCGGAGAAGATAAAGCACGCCTTGATAAGTTTTTTAAATCAGGTGGAAAATAAAAATAAACAGGGGTCTGGATATGAGTGAACAGTTTGACATCATCGTTAGAAACGCCTTGATTTTTGACGGGACTGGAAGCCCCCCTTTTAAAGGCGACTTAGGTGTCAAAAATGGCGCTGTGGCCGCACTTGGTGCTGATTTAAGCTCCGCCACGGCTGCTAAAGACATTGATGCAGAGGGAAAATACCTCACACCCGGTCTGCTTGACATTCACACCCATTATGACCTGGAACTTGAACTCGCACCGGGCCTGCCTGAATCCGTGCGCCATGGTACAACAACCGTGGTGATGGCGAATTGCAGCTTAGGCTTGGCCTTTGGAGCGCAAAGGCGCGACGGTGCAGATCCAATAGTGGATTGTTTTGCCCGGGTTGAGAATGTGCCTAAATCAGTCCTAAAGCTCGTCGCCGACAAGGTGAATTGGCAAAATTCTGCTGATTATCTCGACCATTTAGAGACTCTCAATCTAGGCCCCAATGTTGCGACAATGATTCCCCATTCTATGCTTCGTATTGAAGTGATGGGCCTACAGGATTCCATTAGTCGAGAGCCGACCGAGACTGAACTTCAAAAGATGGAACAACTGCTTGAGACTGGGTTGTCACAGGGCTATGCGGGATTTTCCACAGATGCCCTCCCTTTTCACTATTTAGCCAATCAGCCCAATGTGAAAAAGCGCATTCCCGGCCAATATGGCAGCTATAAAGAGATTAAGCGCCTAACCGACATTGTGCGTCGTCATGACAAAGTCTGGCAGGCGACACCGCCTAAGGATTCACCGCTAAATGTCATTCGTATGTTTGCGCTTACCAGCGGACGGTTCTTTGGCAAGCCTTTGAAAATTACCGCGGTCGCAGCTTTGGACGTTGTGTCCAATACAGGCATTGTGAAGTTGGGGAGGCGGCTTTCAAAGGTCATGAATTCGAAATTTCTAGGCGGGCATTTTCGCCTGCAGGCCTTGGCAGCGCCCTTCAAAGTTTGGGCTGAGGGGCCGATTACGCCTTTATTTGAGGAAATTCCTGAACTCCGCATATTAAACGAATGCGATGTGAATGACCGGGAGGCGCGGCAAAAGATTTATGATGATCCCCAATGGCAAAAGGAGTTTTTGTCCATGTGGCGGGAAGGCAAATCAGGCTTTGGCCTGGCGCGCTTGAAACGCCTGTTGAAGCGGGAGGATTTCGCCATTGACCGTGACCCGCGCTTCATGATGGTCGATGATGCCCCGGTCAAAAGTTGGGTTGGCCAGAGCTTTGCTGAGATTTTAACACGCCTGTTTCAATATCAGCGCGGCGATGAAAATGCTGCAAAAGATATGCAGGAAAAGGAAGCTTTCGATAGCTTCCCGCAGATATCAGACGAAGCAGAATTCTTTCTCCACCTCTTGCGCCTTTATGACACTGACCTAGTGTGGACTGAAGTGACCGCCAATCGAGACGAAGCACTGACCAAGGAGTTGCTGTTCGATCCGAAACTCCTCCCCGGTTTCAATGACTCTGGGGCGCATTTGGTAAATATGGCCTTCTATGATTGTAATTTACGGGGTCTGAAACTAGCAGCTCAAGACGGTGTAAATGCTTTTTCCCACATGGTTCATCGCCTAACACAGGAACCTGCAGAGTTTTTCAATCTCAACACAGGTGTCTTAAAAGAAGGTGCGCAGGCGGATTTCATTCTCATCAATCCGGATGAGTTGAAAGAATATGACGGGGAAGCCCATATTCAAAGCCTATATCGCGAAGAATTCCAGCATCATCAGCGGGTTAACCGCTCTGATGGCGTTGTGGATTTGGTGGTTATCGGTGGTAAAGCTGCCTGGGAGGGTCGTGCTTTCTCAACCACGTTCGGTAAAGAGAAATTAGGGCGCTTACTTCGCGGTCATGAAAACCGGGTAGCGCCAATGGCCATTGCTGCGGAGTAAACTCAGGCGGCTTTGGCCCATTGCCGGCGTTTATATTGGATCACTTTCCAAAAAGCCTTAGCGGCAAGTGACGCGACTTTGCCTTGGGGATTGATATTCGCCGCACGCATGATCATGCGTGTGGCGTTTTCAATATGGCGCTCTTTATAAAGACCAAAAGCGGGGCCATTATAAAGATGAGCGTAAAGCTTGCCATCAAAAACCGCATTTGCATCTTTAGGCTTCACATTAGCGGCATAATAGGCATAGGCGAGCTCGTCATCCTCCGCCTCCTGCACCCGCGTGACAGCGACTTTCAAACGCGCCAGGCGGCCCAAAGAGGCCCCGCCATGACTGTCGATATATTTATGAAACAGCTGATAATGGGCGAATTCATCCGCAGCAATGCGGTGCGCGATTTGCTTTAACACAGGCTCTTCGACCGCATCGCGGATGGCGGTGTAAAAGGAAGATGTTCCGCATTCCACCACACATCGAGCCACAAGCTCACCTGCTTGGCTACCACGTACGGATTCCGTTGTTTCCAATGGCAAGGAATAGCCTTCACGGAAAATGCGAAGGGAGTCCTCAAATGAAAAGTCGGGGTCGGCCATTTCAGCCCATCGAGCCAGAGCCGCACCATGTTGCGCTTCCTCCAACCCCCATTGTTCCGCAGCGGTGGCAAACTCTTCATCTCCTGGGAAGACGTTTTTCAGATAAGTGACATAATCAGCGGAATTTGCTTCGACAAGCGCAGCGGTCTTGATGACACGTAGCAAGTCTGCATCGACTTTACTGGCGTCAAACTCAGTCCAGCGAATATCGTCAAGCGTCCAACGCATGTTATGTCCTTCTCCCGCCCAGCACTATGGCAAATCCCGGGAAATTGTTAAAGTCTTATGTAAAATACGGAAAATACAAAAAACGCAACATGCGCCGTGCGCACATTGCGTTTTGTAAGTACATGGAATGCTGCTTGCAAGCTTTAGCTTATTGCCTTGCCAAAATCTCGCTTAGTGCTTCCAGCTTTTTGACCTTAACTTGAAACAGGTGTTTTTCATGGTCTGTCTTGGCGTCCGCCAGATCTTCACGCGCGTCACTTAGATCCCGCGCGGTCTTTTCTGCATCCGCATCAGTCAGAGCCAAAGCATCTTCTGCCAAAATTGTCACCCGGTCATCAGCGACTTCAACAAAGCCACCCCCGACAAATAATTTCGTTGGCTCAGCTTTACCGTCCTCACTGACTTCCACAACGCCAGGGCGTAAAGTAGACATGACAGGCATATGACCGCTAAGTACCCCAAAGTCACCTTCCTCACCAGGAACGACGACCTGACTTGCTTGCATGGATGCAAGCAACCGCTCAGGGCTTACCAATTCAAAAGTGACAAGGGCTGCCATGGTTTAACTCCGCCTTTAAGCCGCTTCGGCTGCCATTTTTTCAGCTTTAGCAACTGCATCTTCAATGGTGCCGACCATGTAGAAAGCCGCTTCCGGCAGATGGTCATATTCACCAGCCACAATCGCTTTAAAGCCTTTAATCGTGTCTTCCAGTTGAACAAACACACCAGGGAAACCGGTGAAGATTTCAGCAACATGGAAAGGCTGAGACAGGAAGCGTTGGATTTTACGCGCACGAGCCACGATGAGTTTGTCGTCTTCAGACAGTTCATCCATACCCAGAATGGCGATGATATCTTGCAGGGCTTTATAGCGCTGCAGCACTTCCTGAACTTCCCGTGCAGTTTGATAATGCTCTTCACCGACAACACGCGGGTCAAGCACGCGGCTGGTGGAGTCAAGCGGATCCACAGCAGGGTAAATACCCAATTCCGCAATCTGACGAGACAACACGGTCGTTGCATCCAAGTGAGCAAATGATGTGGCAGGTGCTGGATCGGTCAAGTCATCGGCAGGCACGTAAATGGCTTGCACAGATGTAATGGAGCCTTTTTTCGTGGATGTAATCCGTTCCTGCAACGCACCCATGTCAGTGGACAATGTAGGCTGATAACCCACAGCGGAAGGAATACGACCCAGAAGTGCGGACACCTCAGAACCAGCTTGGGTAAAGCGGAAAATGTTATCCACAAAGAACAACACGTCCTGGCCTTCTTCATCACGGAAATATTCAGCCATGGTCAGACCGGACAAAGCCACACGAGCACGCGCCCCTGGAGGTTCATTCATCTGACCAAAGACGAGGGCCACTTTGGAACCTTCAGAGATGGGATTGCCATCATCGTCTTTTGCAATAACGCCAGCATCCAGGAATTCATGGTACAAGTCATTCCCTTCACGGGTCCGTTCACCAACACCGGCAAACACAGACGTACCACCATGACCTTTAGCGATGTTGTTAATCAGTTCCTGAATAAGAACGGTTTTGCCAACACCGGCACCACCGAAGAGGCCAATTTTACCGCCCTTTGCATAAGGTGCGAGCAGGTCAACGACCTTAATACCGGTTACCAGAATTTCTGCTTCTGTGGACTGGTCCACAAATTCAGGAGCAGGCGCGTGGATTGGAGCCGTTTTCTTGGCACCCGCTTCGCCGCGCTCATCAATTGGCTCACCAATGACGTTAAAGATACGACCCAGCGTCTCCGGACCAACGGGCACGGAAATAGCAGCACCCGTATCAGTCACTTCCTGACCGCGGACCATACCGTCTGTTGAGTCCATCGCAATGGTGCGAACTACGTTCTCACCCAAGTGCTGCGCCACTTCGAGAACCAAACGACGGCCCTCAATCTGTGTTTCAAGCGCATTCAAAATGGCTGGCAAATCGCTATCGAAGGCAACGTCGACGACGGCGCCGATAATTTGGGCAACCCGGCCGGTGTTGTTGGTGCTTGCCATCGAAACTTCTCCTGTTCCGTCTCTATTACAGCGCTTCCGCGCCCGAAATAATTTCAATCAGTTCTTTGGTAATCTGCGCTTGACGTGTCCGGTTATAGGTCAGCGTCAAACGGTCAATCATGTCACCAGCGTTCCGCGTGGCGTTATCCATGGCTGTCATCCGCGCCCCTTGTTCAGACGCGGAGTTTTCCAGCAGCGCACGGAAAATCTGAATAGTCACATTGCGTGGCAACAAAGCGTTTAAAATCTGCTCTTCATCAGGCTCATATTCATAAACAGCCTGACCTGGAGCCAATTCACCCTCTCCCGATGCAGCTTCCACCGGCACGGGGATGAGTTGCTGACCAGTGACTTCCTGTGACAGCACAGATTTAAACTGTGCATAAAACAGCCAAGCCACGTCAAAAGCACCCTCTTCAAACAGGGTTTTCACTTTTTCAGCAACTTCATTGGCATGGTCATAGCCAATCTGCTTCACGCCACCGAATTCCATACGCTCAATAATTAAGCTTGGATGCGTCCTGCGGAACAGGCCAAAGCCCTTACGGCCAACGGTCAAAATCTTGACCTCTTTGCCTTCTTTCAGCAGTGCTTCGACTTTCAAGCGCGCTGCGCGAACGATATTCGTGTTCAACGCGCCGCATAATCCACGTTCTGAAGTGGCAACAACAACCAAATGCACATCGTCTTTACCGGTTCCGGCAAGAAGAGCTGAGGTATTATCCGTGCGCACCACTTTGGTGGCGAGCGAATGCATCACGCTTTCCATCCGCTCTGCATAGGGGCGTGCAGCCTCAGCCGCTTCCTGAGCCCGACGCAATTTGGATGCCGCCACCATTTTCATGGCTTTAGTAATTTTTTGGGTGGATTTCACGCTACCGATACGATTGCGCAGATCCTTCAAACTTGCCATGTGCTGGCTCCCAAACCCTTAAGCTTTAAGCGAATGTTTTGACGAAATTGTCAAGTACAGCTTTCAAACGTGTTTCCAAATCATCGTCGAGTTTTTGACGCTCACGAATGTCGGCGAGAATTTGCTCATGTTTGGAGCGAACTTCAGCCAGCAGCAATTCTTCAAAACGTGTGACGTCAGTGACTTTGATCTTATCCAGATAACCCCGCACACCGGCGAAGATGGAAACAACCTGTTCTTCAACCGGCATTGGGCTGTATTGCGCTTGTTTCAGCAATTCTGTCAGGCGCTGACCACGGTTCAGCAATTGCTGTGTGGATGCATCCAAGTCAGAACCGAACTGAGCAAAGGCCGCCATTTCACGATATTGGGCCAGTTCCAGTTTAATGGAGCCCGCAACCTGTTTCATGGCTTTAATCTGCGCCGCAGAACCCACACGGGATACCGACAGACCCACGTTAATAGCAGGGCGAATACCTTGGTAGAACAAGTCCGTTTCCAGGAAGATCTGACCATCGGTGATGGAGATCACATTGGTTGGAATATAAGCGGACACGTCGCCGGCTTGGGTTTCAATGATCGGC
>JASFRS010000128.1:0-7038 GCA_050114795.1 Sphingomonadales bacterium | reverse complement strand
CATACGAAGCCAGTCGCCTTCGCCATAATCGCCTGTTACGTCTCTCAAATGGCCCTCAAGAACGAGGTATTCAGCACCGTCTGCATAATGTCGCTGGGCGGTCGCGCCTTCAGCCCATTTTTCCATACGGACAGTTTCGCCTTCAAATTTGTGCAGAGGCAGGTATTCAATGCCTTTTGTTGAGCTAGGTTGGAATTCTGCTGATTGCGTGTCGATGCGGACAAAGTCCTGATCGGCCTCTTCCATTTGCCATAATTTGACGAAGATGGTGCAGCCATCTTTTGAAGAAGGCGTATGTCTGGACCCGCGGGGGTTTCTCACATAATAGCCGGGACCGTAGTCTCCATGTTCATCAGAAAAAACGCCTTCTAAGACGAGAAACTCTTCTCCGCCACCGTGACTATGCGCTGGGAAGTAACTCCCCGGCGCATAGCGTACGATGGAGGTTGCACGCGCAACCTCATCACCGATGCGATCCAACATTCTCCTGTCAACGCCCGATTGGGGGGATGACACCCAACTCATGCTACTTGAGGCTAGGTGCGCGCGTTTATCCAGGTCACTATTGATTCGCATCGGGATTTCTTTCAATCAGTTTATATTAAGCCGCCTGTGCGCTTGGCCGTGCTGCAAGGCGTTTATGCCACTGATTGACGTTAGTGAGATGGTTAGGGATTTCAACGCCCATCCACTCCGCAAAATCAAGAGCAACCAGCCCCGTGATATCTGCGATGGAGAAATCTCCCGCTATATAGTCTTGGCCTTCCAAAGCCTTATCCACCATTTCAAGATTAGCGAGAGCGCGTTCCAGGCAATAGCGGCCCCATTCAGCATTTTGATAGGGTTCTAGCTCCCCAAGACCGTCCGTCGCGTGATGGAAATAAGTCGTGAGATTGTTGAGCACCGCTTGCTCAATACGCCGTTGCCATAGGTCAATCACGGCTTTTTTTTCTGTGGTTGTGCCAAGCAATGATGGGGAAGGATATTTTTCTTCCAAATAGCCACAGATCGTTGCAGTTTCACCTAAGGCAGTGCCGCTTTCCAATTCGAGTGTTGGCACAGTTGCCATGGGATTTTTGGCCTTATAAGCCTCAGTCCGATGTTCGGCCTTCATGACGTCAACAGGAACGCGTTCAACGTCAATTCCTTTTTCATGGAGGAAAATGGCAACCCGGCGGGGGTTTGCAAAGCCTGCTTGTTCGTAGAGCTTCACTTGATAATCTCCGATATTATGTCTATCTAGTGATAGGTAGATAAAATAATCCCATTTGAGATGCAAGCCAAAAGATGTATTTAAATCTGATGCCGAAATTAGATGATGCCCGTACACAGATATTGACTACTGCGCAACAACTTGCGCAGCGCCGCGGCTATGGCGGGTTTTCTTTTCGCGATATTGCGAAAGAGGTCGGTATCAAATCCGCCTCAATCCATTATCATTTTCCAACCAAAGATGACCTCGTCGTTGCTTTGGTTGATGGATTTATGGATGGCTTTTTTGGCACTTTGTCAGATTTTTCGGCAGATAATCCAAACCCTAAAGAAGAATTGAACGAGTTTATTTGTCAGCTTCGCACTGTTCTTGATGACCAGGAGCGGATGTGTCTTTGCGGTATGATGGCGGCAGAAATTGCATTGCTTAGTCCAAGGGCACAGGAGCGGACACTCATGTTCTTTGACCGCGCGGAAACTTGGCTGGAGAAGCGTTTTGAAGCCATCGGTGCTTCTGATCCAAAGGAGCGGGCAACAGATATGTTGGCGCGATTGGAGGGTGTACTGTTGATTGCACGTGCTAAAAAAGACGTCTCTAAATTTGATGCGGTTGCGCGGCTTCTGAAAGAAGAAATCGCACAGCTTTGAACTGTCATTTCCCTGCCAAGGCTTTATACATAAGCACAGGATCAAGGGAGGCCCATATGAAGCCCAAATATCTTGTCATCATCATTGCAGTGCTGGCGGCACTTTGGTCAGTCTTCTGGTTTGTGGCCGCGGGCCGTTTTGAAGACGCCTTGGACACTCGTGAAGGTCGACTTTCCGAACGGAGTATGGCGCTCACCTATTCAAAGCGCACTGTAGGTGGCTTCCCTTTCCGGTTGGTTGCGACTTATGACGGGTTCCAGGCTACTGGGACTGGGTCCGGCTTCGGCTGGGGGCTGAAAGGGCAGTCTGCGCATCTTATTGCGCTGCCCTGGAACAGCAGACATGTGATTCTCGATATTCCAGGTGCTGGTGTTGTCTTATCCGCTGACTGGCAAGATGCATCTGGGGCAGTCCAAGAATATACGACGCTTGCTGATGTTGCATTGCTGCGCATGAGCGTCAGCGCGATTGAGCGAAATTTACAACGCATATCAGTCCAACTAAGCGCCGTTGAAGGCGATAGCACTTTCTTTGGCATTGGTCCATTTTCAGCAAAAGATATGCAATTTCATTTGCGCTGGCCAAATAGTGGTGAGGTAAATAAAGCGGATTTGGAAGCTCCTATTCAACTCGAGCCTGCTTTGAGAGTGAAGGACTTCACTTTTAAAGGTCGGATGATGGGGGCATTGGGCCCAACCTTGAATAGTTTCGTCATGCAAAGCGCCATAAGGGGCGAGTCAGTTCCTGACCGCAGCGCGACTGGATTGTCGGAATGGCGCTTGAGCGGTGGTACTTTGGATGTTCCCTTATTTGAAATGGATTGGGGCCCTATGCACGTTGCAGGCGAAGGTACTGTCGCCGTGGATGAGCAATTGCGCCCAATTGGCGCGTTTTCTCTCAATACTCGTGGTTTGGATGCAGCTCTTGCGACATTAGAAGCGGATACGCGGATTTCCTCGGATGCCTCAGAATTGTTGCGGGTCACCCTCAATTTATTGGGCGCAGGGCAGGGGGATGAGTCTATTCCTGTGCCCATTACCATTCAAGACGGTATTATTGCTATTGGGCCGGTTGGAATTGTGCAAACAGGCAGCTTGCAGGTTCGTCCTTAATCGTCCTCGTGATGGCGGCCAAAGTCGGGCGTTGCTTCATCTTGTCCGGCATCAATAATGCGTCTGCGGATATCGCGGGTGCGTGTGAACAGGTTAAACAATTGATCCCCGTCGTCCCAGCGGATGGCGCGTTGTAGCGCGGTCAAATCTTCGCTAAAGCGGCCCAGCATTTCTAGCACGGCGTCTTTATTATTGAGAAACACGTCGCGCCACATGGTGGGGTCCGAAGCAGCAATCCGAGTAAAATCGCGAAAACCACCAGCGGAATATTTAATCACTTCTGAGCGTGTAACTTCCTCCAGATCAGAAGCAGTACCCACGATATTATATGCAATTAAATGAGGGACGTGGGAGGTAATGGCCAGTACCAGGTCATGGTGCTTTGGGTCCATATGTTCGACCGTGGCCCCAATGTTACTCCACAAATCTTCAATACGCTTTATTGCGTTTTTATCGGTTTTTGGCTGTGGCGTTAAAATACACCAACGTTCGTGAAACAAGCTGGCAAAACCAGCGGCTGGGCCGGATTGTTCGGTGCCGGCCACCGGGTGGGCGGGCACGAAAGCAACTTCATCCCCGAATATTTTTTCGAATATCTGGTCTACGCGGCCTTTAACGGAACCGACGTCGCTGACCACCGCACCTATTTTGATATGTGGTTTAATCGCTTTCGCTATGGCTTCATAAGTGCCGACAGGGCTGCATAATATGATGATGTCAGCGCTACCAACTGCAGATAAATCATCGCTATATTCATCGGCGAGATTAAGTTTTTTTGCGGTTTCTAAAGTATCCGCGTCACGGTCAATGGCAATGATTCGGCCAGCTATCTTATGGTGCCGAAAGGCACGCGCTAAAGAAGACCCTATCAGGCCGAAGCCAATAATTGCAATTGTGGGCGAGGAGCTTTCCGTCATGAGCCTTGACCGAGAAACTGTGCCAGCGCCTTGATAGCGCCTTCATTTTCATCCTGTGTGCCGACGCTCAAACGTAGGCAATGACCAAGTCCCATCCCTGGCAAATGCCGTAGCAGATACCCCATTTCAGTTAGATATTGATTTGCTTCAGCCGCGTTCTTGTCTGGGAATTCAACCAGGATGAAATTCCCTTCGCTTGGAATAGGCTTTAAGCTCAAGGCTTTTAGTTCCTGTTCAAGCCAGGGGCGCCATTTGTCATTATGGGCTTTAGACTGTTCAATCCAGAATTGATGTTCCAGGGCGGCAATTGCCGCTGCCTGTCCTGCGCCTGTCACATTAAAGGGACCGCGGATTTTATTTAGAACATCAATGATTGCCTGTGGCCCATAAGCCCAGCCCACGCGCTCTGCCGCCAGGCCGTAAATTTTTGAAAATGTCCGGGTCATAATCACATTGGGTGCGTTTCGCGCCAGGGCTAAGCCTGCATCATAATCCTCACGGCCCACATATTCTGCATAGGCACCGTCGATGACAAGAATGACATGTTCAGGAATACCTTTATGAAGGCGATCAATTTCTGCGCCGCTTAATATAGTCCCGGTTGGATTGTTCGGATTAGCAAGGTAAATGACGCGCGTTTTCCCGGTGATAGCGCTCAAGATACCATCGACATCTGCCGTATAATCCCTCTCTTCCACCACAACAGGTATGGCGCCCGCAGCGCGTGCTGCAATGCCATAGACCATGAAACCATATTGCGTGTGAATAATTTCATCACCAGGGGCAGCATAAGCGCGGGCGATGAGTTGCAATATCTCATCAGAACCTGTCCCGCAGACAATCCGCTCTTTTTCAATGTCGTGATGTTTCGCTAGCGCTTCTCTTAAATCATTAGAGCCTGCATCGGCATAGCGATTCATGCTTGAAACTGCGTTCTGTGCGGCCTCAATGGCCCAGGGGCTGGGGCCAAGCGGGTTTTCATTTGAGGCTAGGCGTGCCGGGTTTGCCCTCGCGCCGCCACTATGACGACCGGGAACATATGCAATTAATTCATCAAGCCAGCTATTTGCACGCGGGTACACCATGATGCCATCCAATGTAAAAAAATTGTCAGTCCGGGCGTTTCTTTAGCAGGGCTTGGCCGCGCAAGCAATTGACAGACGCGTTCATTTCCCGCACCAAGACGGCCATGGCTGAGATTGATCATAGATTTGGACTGGATAAGTCCGCGCGCCTTAATGGAGAAAAACCGCTGTTGCTGGACAGCGGAACGCAACTTCATGGCATGACAATAGCCTATGAAACCTATGGTCGCCTCAATGAGGACAAGAGCAACGCCATCTTGATCTGCCATGCTTTGACTGGTGATCAATATGCGGCAAGCCCACATCCCAAAACCGGTAAGCCCGGTTGGTGGTTTAATATGGTCGGGCCGGGCAAAGTGGTGGATACGGATCGATATTTTGTCATTTGTGCAAATGTCCTGGGGTCTTGCATGGGCAGCACCGGCCCTTCGGAGATTAACCCTGAAACCTGCAAGGCCTATGGCCTTGATTTTCCCGTTATCACTGTGCGCGACATGGTGCGCGCGCAGGCACTTTTGCTGGACTATCTGGGTATTGAAACACTGTTCAGTGTCATTGGCGGCTCTATGGGCGGGATGCAGGTTCTAGAATGGTGTGCCACATACCCTGAGCGGGTTTTTAGTGCAGTCCCCATTGCAACAACCGCTAAACATAGCGCACAAAATATCGCATTCCATGAAGTTGGGCGTCAGGCCATCATGGCTGACCCGGACTGGCATGGCGGGCGTTATATGGACCATGATGCGAGGCCGGTGAAGGGTCTGGCCGTGGCGCGTATGGCAGCCCATATCACTTATATGTCTGAACAAGGGCTAACGGACCGCTTTGGCCGGAGCCTCCAGGATAAAGATGCCCTGGGCTATGGCTTTGATGCGGACTTTCAGATTGAAAGCTATTTGCGTCACCAAGGCATCAGCTTTGTCGACCGTTTTGATGCCAATGCTTATCTCTATATCACGCGCGCCTTGGATTATTTCGATTTGGCAGCACGTCATGATGGTGTTCTGGCCAAAGCCTTTTTGAAGTCCAAAACGCGCTTTTGCGTCCTGTCTTTCACCAGTGACTGGCTCTATCCAACGGTAGAAAGCCGCATATTGGTTCAGGCTTTAAATGCGGCTGGAGCCAAAGTGAGTTTCGTGGAAGTCGAAAGCCTGCGTGGACATGATACATTTTTGCTGGATGTACCGGAAATGTTTGCTGTCGTGCAGGGCTTTTTGGACTCAGCCGCCGCGGACCGAGGGTTGGCATCATGAGCTTACGCCCTGATCTGGCAGTTCTTGCTGATTTGGTGTCACCAGGCAGCCGCGTGCTTGATATTGGCTGTGGCGAAGGGGCCCTTCTGGCGTATCTGGAGCAGGAAAAAGGCTGCGACGCCAGGGGCTTGGAAATCAGTCATGACGGCGTGCAAAAGGGAGTTGAACGCGGCCTGTCCATTGTTCAAGGTAACGCTGATACCGACTTGGTGAATTACCCCGATGACGGCTTTGACTATGTCATTTTAAGTCAGACGTTACAGGCTACCCAAAGCCCTAAAGAGGTTTTGCAGCATCTTCTACGTATTGCGCCAAGGATCATCATCTCAATTCCGAACTTCGGTTATTGGCGTATTCGCTTGTCTTTGCTTTTAAGCGGACGCATGCCGATATCAAAACAATTGCCAGCGCGTTGGTATGACACGCCGAATATTCATCTCTGTACTATCTGTGACCTTGTGGCTTTAACGCAGGAGCTCGATGCCAATATCGACCAACTTGTTGTGCTGGATGATGTAGGGCATGCCAAGGTTCAAGACAGTAAGTCTTTGCTTTGGGCAAATTTAACAGCGACTCAGGCTGTTTTCTTGATTTCCCGCGCCTGAGCGGGGCTTAGGCCATGATTTAATCGGGATCGCGCCCGTTTTGCAGCGCCAATAGGTCGCGCCGCATAAATAACCTTTTCCGCTTCTACAATGTGTAGGCCAGCAAGCCCTGGCCACAGGTGTCGTCCAATGGATTCGCCAAAAGGCATGAGCCAGCGCAGGCCGGTGAAAGGCGGCAAATGTAAAGCAGATGTCCAGCTCTTGGG
>JASFRS010000127.1:0-7087 GCA_050114795.1 Sphingomonadales bacterium | reverse complement strand
GGCGGCGATCAGCCAGTGAAGCAGTGTGAATAACCTGGAAAATTGGTCTTGTTTTGCGGGAGCCTGCATAATCTCACCTCTTTAAATATATGATCAATATATCTGACATGAATATCAAACTTGTGATTTTGAATTTTAATGCGGTGAAGTGATGCTGAGTCGCGGTGAGCTGAAAACAGGCCTGGGTTCGCATCATTCTAAATAGGTATTTTTAAAACCTGCTGCATCAGCGGCCTAAAAACCCGAAATGAGATGAAAGGGGCTGAGGAATGACCTGTGAATGTGTTGCCTCATTTCACAATTTCGCGCGTGCAGCAATTTTGCGGGGTTAAATACTGCTTCGAAGCTTGCAAGTGACTCTAAAATCGCGCTACACCCCACCCAATTTAATGGGCCCGGATTCTAGATATTGGTGGCCTGTATTTGATAAAGCAGCGGGATGTGAATTCATGGCACGCAAAAAAATCGCATTGATTGGCGCCGGTATGATTGGCGGCACTTTGGCTCATTTGATTGGGCTGAAGGAATTGGGGGATGTTGTTCTCTTTGATATCGCAGAGGGTCTGCCCCAGGGTAAGGCGCTGGATATCGCTGAGTCCGCACCGGTAGAAGGCTTTGACGTCAATTTAAAAGGCGCCAATGACTATGCCGATATTGCAGGCGCGGATGTCTGCATCGTGACCGCCGGTGTGGCGCGTAAGCCGGGCATGAGCCGTGATGATCTCCTCGGCATCAATTTGAAAGTCATGAAAGCTGTTGGCGAAGGCATTAAAGAACATGCGCCCAACGCTTTCGTTATCTGCATCACCAACCCGCTGGACGCCATGGTTTGGGCGCTGCGTGAATTTTCCGGTCTGCCCCATAACAAAGTTGTCGGCATGGCTGGCGTTTTGGACTCAGCCCGTTTCCGTCACTTCCTGGCTGAAGAATTTAATGTGTCCGTTGAAGATGTGACAGCTTTTGTGCTGGGCGGCCATGGCGACACGATGGTGCCTTTGGCGCGCTATTCCACTGTTGCCGGTATTCCTGTTCCTGACCTGATTAAAATGGGTTGGTCCACACAGGAAAAAATCGATCAGATTATTCAACGCACCCGCGACGGCGGTGCGGAAATCGTTGGTCTGTTGAAAACCGGGTCCGCTTATTATGCGCCAGCAAGCTCCGCCGTTCAAATGGCTGAGAGCTATTTAAAAGATAAAAAGCGTTTGCTGCCTTGTGCCGCACATTTAACAGGCCAATATGGTTTGAATGACATGTATGTGGGCGTGCCTTGCGTGATTGGCGCAGATGGCGTCGAGCGTATTGTTGAAATCGAATTGCAGGGCGAAGAGAAGTCCGGCTTTGAAAACTCGGTGGGCGCTGTGGAAGGTCTTGTTTCCGCATGCAAAAACATCGACCCGTCTTTGAGCTAAGGGAGAGACGTTCCCCATGAATATCCATGAGTATCAGGCCAAGAAACTCTTGGCCCAATATGGTGCGCCGGTGCTGGAGGGATATCCCGCATTCACCGTTGAAGAAGCGGTAGAAGGTGCTGAGAAATTAGGCGGCCCGGTCTGGGTTGTTAAAGCGCAAATTCACGCAGGTGGCCGCGGTAAAGCGGGCGGCGTGAAAGTTGTTAAATCTCTGGACGATGTAAAGCATTGGGCCGGCGAAATCCTGGGCAAGACTTTGGTCACGCACCAAACTGGCCCGCAGGGTAAAGAAGTGGGCCGTCTTTATATTGAAGACGGCTGCGCCATTGCCCGTGAATTGTACCTCTCCCTCCTCGTTGACCGTGCGTCTTCAAGGGTTGCCATCATGGCTTCCACCGAGGGCGGGATGGACATTGAGGAAGTGGCTGAAAAGACCCCTGAGAAAATCGTCACCATCACGGTTGACCCGGCCTCAGGCTTAATGCCGCATCACATTCGCCGTTTGAGCTTTGGCCTCGGCCTGTCCGGCCAAAGTGGCAAAGAATTCGCCAAGCTTATCCAGGCGCTGTACAAAGCCTTCCAGGAAAAAGACGCAAGCTTGCTTGAAATCAACCCGCTGGTTGTCACGGAAGACGACCATATGGTTGTGCTGGATGCGAAAATGTCCTTCGATGGCAACGCGGTTTTCCGTCATCCTGACGTGGCTGAACTTCGTGATTTAAGCGAAGAAGACCCAATGGAAGTGGAAGCTTCCAAATACGACCTCAACTATGTGAAGCTTGATGGCAATATCGGCTGCATGGTGAACGGCGCCGGTCTTGCCATGGCAACCATGGACATCATCAAGCTGAATGGCGCTGAGCCTGCCAACTTCCTCGACGTAGGTGGTGGGGCAACGGAAGAGCGTGTGACAGCAGCCTTCAAAATCATCCTATCTGACCCGGCAGTGGAAGGCGTTCTCGTGAACATCTTCGGCGGCATCATGAAATGCGATGTGATTGCATCGGGTATCGTGGCGGCCGCCAAACAGGTTGAATTGTCCGTGCCATTGGTCGTGCGTTTAGAAGGCACCAATGTTGAGAAGGGCAAACAGATTTTGGCAGACAGCGGCTTGCCCATCATTGCCGCTGATGACTTAGGCGATGCAGCGAAAAAAGTCGTCGCTGCCGTGAAGGAGGCTTAATCTCATGGCCATTTTAGTAGACGCAAATACCAAGGTCATCTGCCAGGGTATCACAGGGAATAACGGGACGTTCCACACCGAACAGGCCATGGCCTATGGCACCAAAATGGTTGCCGGTGTCACACCTGGTAAAGGTGGCAAAGACCATATCGGTCTGCCGGTTTATAACACCGTGCATGAAGCGCGCGCCAAAACCGGTGCCAATGCTTCCGCCATCTATGTGCCGCCGCCCTTTGCTGCGGATGCCATTTTGGAAGCCATTGATGCGGAAATCGAATTGATTGTCGCCATCACCGAAGGCATTCCCGTTTTGGACATGGTGAAAGTGAAACGCGCTTTGGCTGGCTCCAACAGCCGCCTTATCGGCCCGAACTGCCCCGGTGTGTTGACGCCTGAAGCCTGTAAAATCGGCATCATGCCTGGCTCCATCTTCAAAAAAGGTTCTGTGGGCGTGGTTTCTCGTTCCGGCACCTTGACTTATGAAGCTGTGGCGCAAACTTCAGCAGAAGGTCTTGGTCAAACGACAGCCGTTGGTATTGGTGGTGATCCGGTTAATGGCACCAACTTCATCGACGTTTTGGAGATGTTCTTGGCTGATGATGAAACCCAGTCCATCATCATGATTGGTGAAATTGGTGGCTCTGCGGAAGAAGAAGCTGCGGAATTCATCAAATCCTCCAAAGTGAAAAAACCAATGGTTGGCTTTATCGCCGGACGTACAGCACCTCCAGGCCGCACAATGGGCCATGCGGGTGCGATTGTGTCCGGTGGCAAAGGCGGTGCTGAGGATAAAATCGAAGCGATGCAGTCCGCAGGTATCCGCGTTGCGGAATCCCCTGCAACTTTGGGCACGACTTTGGTAGATTTGCTGAAAGGCTAATGGAGAGGGCGGGGCAACTCGCAAATATCAGCCATGGCACAAGATAAAATAACTTCTGAAGACTTAGGCGGCGCTGGCGCCTCCTTCGTCGAAGGTCTTTATAAGAAATTTAAGTCCAACCCCAGCTCTGTGAGCAATGAGTGGAAGGACTATTTCGCAGGTCTGGAAATGGGTGCTGGCACCAATGGCAGCCCCAGCTGGGCCCGTAAAGACTGGCCACCTGCTGATTTGGATGAGTGGAATTCCGCCCTTGACCCGTCTTGGTTGACGCAAACGGAACCAAAGCCCGCTGCGAAAGCCAAGGCCGCTGCAACAGACGGCGAAGCTGTTCGTGCAGCTACATTGGACTCAATTCGTGCATTGATGATGATACGTGCTTACCGCGTACGTGGTCATCTTCATGCCAAACTCGATCCGTTGGGTCTGTGGGAACGCCCCCCTCATGCGGAATTGGACCCAGCTACTTATGGCTTTGGTCCGGAAGATATGGACCGCCCCATCTTCATTGACAATGTGCTGGGCTTGGAAACTGCTACGGTGCATGAAATCATGGAGATTTTGGAGCGGACTTATTGCTCCTCCATCGCCGTTGAATTCATGCATATTTCCGATGCCGCTGAAAAGGCATGGATTCAACATCGCATTGAAGGCCGTGATAAGGAAATCCAGTTCACACCAGAAGGCAAGCTTGCCATTTTAAACAAGCTTGTGGAAGCGGATCAATTTGAGCGCTTCTTGGGCAAGAAATATGCAGGCACCAAGCGCTTTGGTTTGGACGGTGGCGAAGCCATGGTTCCGGCCTTGGAAGCGGTTTTGAAAACCGGTGGGCATTTCGGTTTGAAAGAAGTGGTCATCGGCATGCCGCACCGCGGTCGGTTAAACGTGCTAACCAACGTCATGCAAAAGCCGTATAAGGCTTTATTCCATGAATTTCACGGCGGCTCAGCCAACCCCGATGATGTGGGTGGCTCAGGCGATGTTAAATACCATTTGGGTACCTCTGCCGACCGTGAATTTGACGGCAATCCAGTGCATTTGTCTTTGACCGCCAACCCGTCTCATTTGGAAGCCGTTGACCCGGTTGCCATTGGTAAAGTCCGCGCCAAACAAACGCAGATGGATGATAAAGACCGTACGCAGGTCTTACCCCTTCTGCTTCATGGCGATGCAGCCTTTGCAGGGCAGGGGATTGTGGCTGAATGCTTCGCCTTCTCCGGTGTGAAAGGCTATAACACCGGCGGCACCATCCATTTCATCGTGAATAACCAGATTGGTTTCACCACTAGCCCGCAATTCTCCCGCTCGTCTCCTTATCCAAGTGATGTGGCGAAGATGGTGCAGGCGCCCATCTTCCATGTGAATGGGGATGATCCGGAAGCGGTGGTTTTTGCAACTAAGGTTGCAACGGAATTCCGCCAGACTTTCAAGCGCGATGTGGTCATCGATATGATTTGCTATCGCCGCTTTGGTCATAATGAATCCGATGAACCGGCATTTACACAGCCATTGATGTATCAGGCCATCCGTAAGCATCCGCTTGTCGTTGATATCTATGCAGAACGGCTGAAAGAAGAGGGTTTGATTGATGATGCGAAATTTGAGCGCATCAAAGCCTCCTTCAATGAAATGTTGGAAGACGAGTTTGATGCGGCTACGAGCTATAAGCCCAATAAGGCGGATTGGTTCGCAGGTAAATGGTCCGGCCTTGGCAAACCGCAGGAAGAAGCAGGCCAGGCACGGCGTGCAGACACTGGCGTATCCGACCACACACTTCGCGATATCGGTAAGGCTCTGACCTTCGTTCCAGAGCATTTCAACATGCACCGCACTTTGAAACGGGTGTTGGATGCTAAAGATAAGATGTTTGACAAAGGCGCAGGCTTTGACTGGGCAACGGCGGAGGCTTTGGCCTTTGGTTCGCTGCTGAAACAAGGCTATGACGTGCGTTTGTCAGGTCAGGATTCCACGCGGGGGACTTTCTCCCAACGCCATGCGGGCTTCATCGACCAGAAGACAGAATTCCGTTATCTCCCACTGAATCATATTGATGCCAAAGGCACTTTTGAGGTTCTGGACAGCCCCTTATCCGAATATGGTGTGCTGGGTTATGAATATGGCTATTCCCAAGCGGACCCCAATACTTTGGTCCTGTGGGAAGCGCAATTTGGTGACTTCGTCAATGGCGCACAAATCCTGATTGACCAGTTTATTTCCTCATCCGAAGCGAAATGGCTGCGGGCATCAGGCCTGGTGATGTTGTTGCCCCATGGCTATGAAGGCCAGGGTCCGGAACACAGCTCTGCGCGCCCTGAACGTTTCCTACAGCTCTGCGCGGAAGACAATATGCAGGTCGCTTATCCGACCACGCCGGCACAATATTTCCATGTGCTGCGTCGTCAGATGATGCGCCAATTCCGCAAGCCACTGATTTTAATGACGCCGAAATCCTTGCTGCGTCACAAAAAAGCAGTGTCTGATTTAGCGGAGATGGGCCCCGGCTCTGAATTCCACCGCATCCTTTTTGATGACGCGGAAATGGGCAAGGCGTCCGATATTACTTTGAAATCAGATGATAAAATCAAACGGGTCGTGCTGTGTTCCGGCAAGGTCTATTATGACCTGCTGGCAGAACGTGATGAACGCGGCCAGGATGATACTTATCTGATGCGCGTTGAGCAGCTTTATCCCTTCCCCCATGATGTGTTGGTGAAGGAATTGGCCCGCTTTAAAAACGCAAAATCCTTTGTCTGGGCGCAGGAAGAACCGAAAAATATGGGGTATTGGTTCTTTGTGAATCCATTGATTGAAGAGGTTTTGCTGGAAACGGGGCTGAAGGTGACGCGCCCGGTTTATGCGGGACGCCCGGCGGCTGCCGCAACGGCGACAGGTTTGGCATCGAAACATGCAGCGCAACAGGCGGCGCTGGTTGACGATGCCCTTAAGTTTTAAGCCATAGGACAGGAAGTAGAACAATGGCGAGCGAAGTAAAAGTCCCACAATTAGGCGAATCCATTACCGAAGCCACTGTCGGGAAATGGCTCAAATCCGTAGGCGACAGCGTTGCCCAGGATGAGCCCATCGCAGAGTTGGAAACCGACAAAGTGGCCATGGAAGTGAATGCGCCTGTCGGTGGAACTTTAAGCGAGATTGTTGCTAAAGAAGGGGAGACCGTGGAAATCGGCGCGCTTCTTGCAATGATTGATGAAAGCGGTAAGGCTGCTGCTCCGACCTCTGCGCCGAAGACAGAAGAGGCCCCCAAAGCCGCATCTTCTGAAACGGTTGACATCACTGTTCCTCAATTAGGCGAATCCATTACCGAAGCTGTGATTGGTAAATGGTTGAAAAATGCTGGCGACGCCGTTGCTTTGGACGAGCCCGTTGCAGAGCTTGAAACCGACAAAGTCGCCATGGAAGTGCCTGCCCCTGCTGCAGGCACCCTCGCTGAACAAATCGCCAAAGAAGGTGATACGGTTGAAATCGGTGCATTGATTGGGAAAATTGCTGCGGGTGAAGCTGCTGCTGCTCCCGCGCCCGCTCAAAAAGCTGAAGCTCCGGCACCGGCACTGACGGCTGAACCGCAGGACAATATGCCTATGGCACCCGCTGCCCGAC